>NZ_NCKN01000055.1 GCF_002257455.1 Microbacterium sp. 13-71-7 | reverse complement strand
CGGACGTCAGGCGGCCACGGCGCGCTCGATCGCGGTGCGGGCGCGGTGCAGCACGGCATCCGAGGCGCCGCGCTGCTCGAGCAGCGCGAGGCCGGCGCCGACGACGGGCCGGGCGTCGACCACGGTCGGCACTGCGTTCGGGAGCCGCTCCGCGAGCCCCTGCCGCACGCCGTCGAGCAGCAGCGGGAGACGCGCGGCGATCATGCCGCCGCCGAGCACGACCGGGATCCGCGCGCGCTCGAGGCCGAGACGCCCGGCGGCGCTCGCCGCCATCCCGACGATCTCCCCGGCCTGGCGCTGCACGAGGGCGCATGCCACGGCGTCGCCCTCGGCGGCAGCGGCGAAGACGGCCGGCACGAGCTCGGACAGCCGCTCCTCGCGGATGCGCCCGAAGTGCACGTCCTCGATGAGCGCGGCGAGGTCGGGGCGTCCCAGGCGCGGCGGGATGGCGGTGGTCAGCACGGTCTCGGGGCCGCGGCCGTCCAGCGCCCGCGCGGCCAGGCGCAGCGCCTCGGTGCCGAGATCGGTGCCCCCGCCCCAGTCGCCCGAGACCGCGCCCCACGCGAGGAAGCGGGCCGTGGCGCCGTCGGCGCGCACGCCGATCGCGTTGAGGCCGGTGCCGCAGACGACGGCGACGGCGTCCGCCGCGAGCGTGCCCGTGCGGAGCAGGGCGAACGTGTCGTTCTCCAGGTGCGCGTCGACGGCGTCGTCGCCGCGGAACCACGGCAGCGGAAGGATCCGCGCCCGGTAGGCGGCGACCTCGGCCTCGTGATCGAGGCCGGAGAGGAACACGCCGACCCTCAGCAGCGGCGCCCCTCCGGCCTCCGTGCGCACCCGCTCCACGGCCTCGTCGACGACGGAGACCGATTCCCCCTCACGGCCCGGGTGCACATCCGAGGGGCCGAGCCGGACATGCGCCACGACCGCCCCCGTCTCGTCGAGGGCGACGGCGTCGGTCTTCGTCCCGCCGCCGTCGACCGCGACGACGATCCCCCGGGCGGGCGCCGCAGGGCGCTCGCGCCCTGCGCGGACCGCCGTGCCGCTCATCGCGCCCATGCCAGGTGATCCCGGTTGTTCGCGAGCAGGAGGTCCGCGAGCTTCTCCGCCCTGTCCCACTGTCCGACCAGCGGATGCGCGAGCAGAGCGCGCTCGACGAGCCCCCGCCCGTGCGCGGCGGACCCGGTGTGCCGTGCGGCGTCGAGGGCGAGCCGCTCATAGCCCGCGACGTGGCCGATCAGCCCCTGCACGTCGGCCGGCAGCGGTGCCACCGGCACGGCGACGGGACCGGCCGCGCCGATCGTGGCCGACACCTCGATGACGTGGTCGTCGGGGAGGAACGGCAGCGTGCCGTCGTTGCGCAGGTTCGCGACCTGCACGTCGCCGCGATCGCTCTGCAGCGAGGCGATGAGATCCACCGCGGCCTCGGAGTAGAACGCGCCGCCGCGCTCGGCGAGGATCGCGGGTTTCGCGTCGACGGACGGATCCGCATAGAGCCGCAGCAGCTCCCGCTCCACCTCCATGACCTTCTCCGCGCGCGGCTGCTCGTGCCGCTGCTCCTCGAAGACGCGGTCGTGCGCGTAGTAGTAGCGGAGGTAGTACGACGGCACCATCGTGAGGTTCTCGAGCAGCGGTGCCGGCATCCCGACTTCGTCCGCGAGCTCGGGAAGGCGGTCCCGCAGCAGGGCGGGCAGCGCGTCGGCGCCGTCCAGCAGCACTCCGCGCTCCCAGGTGAGGTGGTTGAGGCCGACGTGCTCCAGCCGCACGCGGGACGGATCCGCGTCGAGCATGTGCGCGAAGCGTCGCTGGAAGCCGATCGCCACGTTGCACAGGCCGATCGCGCGGTGACCCTCCTCGAGCAGCGCCCGCGTCACGATCCCGACCGGGTTCGTGAAGTCGACGATCCACGCGCCGGGCTTCGCGTGCCGGCGCACGGCCTCCGCGACCTCGAGCACCACGGGCACGGTGCGCAGCGCCTTGGCGAGCCCACCGGGGCCCGTGGTCTCCTGCCCGATGCAGCATGCCTCGTGCGGCCAGGTCTCGTCGCCGAGCCGGGCCGCCTGGCCGCCGATGCGCAGCTGGATCAGCACCACGTCCGCGTCGGCGACGCCCTCGACGAGGTCCGCGGTCGCGCGGATCCGCCCGGGGTGGCCCGCGCGCGCGAACATCCGCCGGGAGATCCCGGCGACCAGCTCCCTGCGGCGGTCGTCCGGATCCACGAGCCAGAGCTCGTCGATCGGCAGCACGTCGCGCAGCCGCGAGAACCCGTCCGTGAGTTCGGGGGTGTAGGTGGATCCCCCTCCGATGACGGTGAGTTTCATGTCAGCCCTTCACGCCGGTCAGATTGATGCCCTCGACGAAGACGCGCTGGGCGAAGAAGAACACGATGACGACGGGGATCGTCACGAGCATGGTCACGGCCATGGTCGTGCCCCAGTCGGTGCCGTGGGTGCCGTGGAAGGTGGAGAGGCCGTAGGCGACCGTCCATGCCGCGGGGTTCTCCGAGGCGTACAGCAGGGGCCCGAAGTAGTCGTTCCACGAGTTGAAGAACAGGAAGATCGCCGCCGAGGCGATGCCGGGCTTGGTCATCGGCACCATCACGCGCCACAGCACGCCCCACTCGCCGTTGCCGTCGATCCGCGCGGCATCGGCATAGGCGGTGGGGATGGTGAGGAAGAACTGCCGCAGCAGGAAGATCGAGAACGCGTCTCCGAGCAGGTTCGGCAGGATCAGCGGCCACAGCGTGCCGGTCAGCCCGAGCTTCGAGAACATCACGTAGACCGGGACGATCGTCACCTGCGGCGGCAGCAGCATCGCGACGATGATCGCGAGGAAGATGACGTTCGCGCCGCGGAAGCGGATCTTCGCCAGCACGTAGGCCGCCGGCACCGAGGAGACCAGCATGAACGCCGTGGCGAGCACCGCGTAGAAGGCGGAGTTCAGGAACCACAGCCCCAGCGGCACCTGCGTGAACGCGCGGACGTAGTTCGAGAGGTCCCATGGCTGCGGCCAGATCGAGGCCGTCAGCGTCTGCCTGCTCGACATGAACGAGGTCAGCAGCACGAACAGGATCGGGGCGAGGAACAGCACCGCGAGCACCGAGAGCACGGTGTGGTCCGCGATCCAGACGAGCATCCGCCGGCCGCCGCGCACCGGGCGAGGGGGACGAGCGGATCCCGTGGTGATGAGGGCGGTCGCCGTCATGAGAAGTCCTCCGGGGAGAAGGCCCGCGACTTGCGCAGGAGCAGGGCCACGAACACGCTCGCGACCACGAACAGCACCACGGCCATGGCGGCGGCGTAGCCGAGCTGGAAGTTGGCGAACCCGCGGACGTAGAGCCACTGCGTATAGGTGAGCAGCGAGTCCTCGGGATAGCCGATGTCGGCGGCGAGTCCGCCGGAGGCGGCGCCGGAGCGGCCGGACGCGACGCCGGAGGCGACCGCGGCCTCGGTGAAGTACTGCAGGGCCGCGATCATGCCGGTGACCAGGGCGAACAGCAGCACGGGCGCGATCGACGGGATCGTCACGTAGCGCACCTTCTGCAGACCGTTCGCCCCGTCGAGGGAGGCCGCCTCGTACTGGTCGCGCGGCACGTTCAGGAGGGCGGCGAGCAGGATGATCATCACGTCGCCCATGACCCACACCCCGAGCAGCACGAGCGAGGGCTTCGCGAGCGCCGGGTCGTTGAACCACAGCGGACCGGGGATCCCGAGGCTCTTCAGCAGGAGGTTGACGGGACCCGTCCCCGGATTGAAGAGGAACACGAACGCGACGACGGACGCCACGGGCGGGACGAGCGCGGGCAGGTAGAAGATCGTGCGCCAGATCCCGCTGGCGCTCCGGGCGCGCAGCAGGAGGCCGGCCACGGCGAGCGCGCAGACGATCCTGATCGGCACGAGGATCACGACGAACCACAGGGTGTTCAGGGCGGCCGTGACGATCCGCGGATCCTTCGTGAACAGGTAGACGTAGTTGCTGAAGCCGTTCCACTGCGGCGCCGAGACGAGGTCGTACCGCGTGAACGAGAAGTACAGGTTCGCCACGAGCGGGTAGACGAAGAAGACGGCGAGGCCGAGGATCGTCGGGGCGAGCATCAGGGCGATGCTCCACCGCCGGCGACGGGCCGCGGAGCCGCGCCGGCGGCGGGCGGCGGTGCCAGGGGCGCGCGGAGGGGTCTCCGCACGCCCCGGAGCGAGCGTCGCCGTCATCACGGGCCTTCGCTCAGCGCGAGCTGGTCGTCGATGTCCTTGTCGACCTTCTTCAGCCCCGCATCGATGTCGCCCCCGCCGCCGGACTGGAACTTCGTCCAGTAGCCGGAGAGCGCCACCTGGTTCGCGCTGCCGATCACGGTCGCCGGGATCGAGGTCAGGTGCGGGCTCTTCGCGATGTCGAGGAACGTGCCGAACTGATCCGGGAGGTCGAGCTTCGACGACGCGAGCGCGTCCTTCGTGGTCGGCACGTTCTTCAGGCCGTTCGCGAGCTTCACGACCGCGTCGGTGTCGAAGGTCAGGTAGCGCAGCAGCGCCCAGGCGGCCTCGGGGTTCTTGGATCCCTTGGAGACGCCCGCGATGGTGCCGGAGGAGTACCCGCCGCCGTAGAGATCCTCGTGACCGTCCAGCACCGGGAACGGCGCGACGCCGTACTTCACGTCGGGCGCCTGATCGGCGAGGAAGGCGACCCGCCACTCCCCGTCGAGGTTCATCGCGAGCTGGCCGGTCTGGAAGGCCTGGCCGGCGGAGAACTCGTCGCCGAGGCCCGCGGTGAAGGCCTTGAGCTTGTCGTAGCCGATCTTGTCGATGAAGCCCTTCTGCCAGGTCATCAGGTCCTTCCAGCCGGGGGAGGACGCGATGGCGCTCTTGCCGTCCTTCATCCACTCCGCGCCGGCTGCGGCGCCGAAGACGGTGGGCGCGTTCTCGTAGGCGCCCATGAGCGGGTTGAAGCCGAGGGTCTTGATGGATCCGTCCGGGTTGTACGTCGTGAGCTTGACGGCCATCGTCTCGAGCTCGCCGAGCGTCTTCGGCGGGGCGCTGTAGCCGGCCGCCTGCAGCAGATCCGTGTTGTAGTAGAGGCCCTGCACGTCGGCGAGCATCGGCAGCGCGCACTGCTTGCCGTCGAACGACGTGTAGCCGCGGGCGACGTCCGACAGCTGGGACAGGTCGACGCCGTCGCGTTGGATGTAGGGGGTCAGATCGCGCAGCGCGCCCGAGGAGCAGAACGCGCCGACATTGTCGACGGCTCCGGAGATGGCGACGTCGAGGCCGTTGCCGGCGGCGATCGCCTTGATGATCTTGTCGTCCTCCTGGCCCGTGCGCACGTCGACCTTCACGTCGGGGTACTTCTTGTGGAAGTCGTCGATCACGGACTGCACGACGCCCGCCTCGCGGTCGCTGAAGAACTCCCACAGCGTGACCGTGCCGGACAGATGATCGGGCGCCTTCGAGGCGATGGCGGTGTCGGATCCGCCGGAGCAGCCGGCGAGGACGACGCCCGCGACGGCGATCGCGGCGACGGCTCCGAGCCGTCTCGTGGTGTGGCGTTTCATGTGAACCTCTCTGTTCATGGGGGCAGTCGCCCCGTCATCGCCGTGGTCCCGGGCGTTCCCCGGGGGTGGTCAGTCGGGCAGGATCCGGCCGCGCAGGCGCGACACGAGCACATGGCGCGCGCCGAGCAGCACCGCGTCGGCGGGTGCGCCGGTGGTGTGCACGATCGGGTTCCAGCTCGAAGAGGCGCGCAGGGCCGCGGAGACGGCGTCGGCCAGCGGCGCCCCGCCGGCGACGCCGGTGGGGCCGCCGAGGATCACGAGCGACGGATCGAGCACCGCGATCACCGGGGTCAGCGCGAAGGCGATGCGCGCGGCCAGCGCGGGAAGGATCCGCTCCTGCTCCGGGACGGAGGCGAGGGCCTCGAGCGCGTGCGGGTAGTCGAGCGGGGTGCCAAGGGCCGTGCTCGCGGCGCGTGCGACCGCGGATCCGCCGACCAGCTCCTGGAGGTCCTCCGCATCCGGGTCGATCGCCATCGCCGTGCGTGGTGCGGGCAGATAGCCGATCTCGCCGGCGCCGCCGGTCGCGCCGTGCAGGATCGCGCCGTCCAGGTCGATGGAGAGGCCGAGGCCCTCGCCGAGCCACAGCAGCGCGAAGCCCGCGGCATCGGTGCCGGCGCCTTCCGCCCGCTCCGCGATCGCGGCGAGGTTCACGTCGTTCTCCAGCGTCACGGCGATGCCGAGGCCCGCCTCGAGCTCGCCGCGGGCGTTCTGCATGGGCCAGCCGTCGAGGGTGTCCGTGAAGTTCAGGCGGTCCGCGGCGGGATCCGTGGCGGCCTGCACGCCGATCACGATCTCGACGATCGCGGCCGAATCCACACCCGCCGCGGCGCAGGCGGCCTCGATCCCGCGGCGGACGTCGCCCTCCGCGGAGCGCGAGTGCGCGGTGTCGAGCGCGACGGTCGCGACCGGGTGCTGCGAACCGCGCGCGTCGACGACGGTCGCGCGCAGCACGGTCTCGTCCACGTCGATCGCGACGCCCAGGGTGTGGTCGAGCCGGACGTCGTAGGTCACCGCGTTCGGTCCGCGGCCGGCGGAGAGCTCGCCCGCGGTGCGGATGAGGCCCGCCTCCTCGAGGCGCGCCACGATCTGCGCCGCGGTCGGCTTGGAGAGCCCGGTCAGCTCGCCGATGCGATTGCGCGTCAGAGGGCCTTCGTCGAGGAGGAGCGCGAGCGCCGCCTGGTCGTTGCGCAGGGCGAGCCAGCCGGGGGTGCCGGGGGCGGGGGAAGGCGTCATCGCAACTCCTGAATATCTAATAGCTAAGTTTCTTTATAGATTCCAGAAGTGACCTCGTCAACCCCCGAGACGGGTCGGATCCGAAGGCGGTGGCGCTCAGGTCGCACTTTCTGCCGCTGAAACCGGGTTTTCGAGGCAGAAAGTGCGACCTGAACGGGCGAAGGGCGAGCGCCCGCGCGTCAGATCCGCTCGGCGAGCCAGGCAGTCTGCCGCAGCCACTGGGCGAAGCCGCCGCCTTCGTGGCCGTTGAACTCGTAGACCTCGATGGACGCGTCCTCCGTGGCGAGATGGTTGTAGGCGGCGAAGACGCTGGACGGCAGCACGATGTCGTCCATGAGGGCCACCGAGAACAGCGCGGGCCGTGTGATGCGTCGGGCGAAGTTCACGCCGTCGAAGTAGGACAGCGTCTGGAAGACCTGCTCGACGCGATCGCGGTGCACCGAGAGGTAGCGCTCGATCTCGCGGAACGGGTGCTCGGGGGTCAGCAGGACCGAGCGGCGGAAGTGGCTCAGGAACGGCACATCGGGCATGACCGCCGCGACGCCGGGGTGCAGTGCCGCCGCGGCGAGGCTGATGCCGCCGCCCTGGCTGCCGCCGGTCACCGCGATCCGCGCCGGATCGGCGAAGGCGAAGTCCTGCACGGCATCCACGAGCAGCACCGCGTCGGTGAACACCCGGCGGTAGTAGTAGTCCTCGGGGCGCGCGATGCCGCGCGTCATGAACCCGGGCGTCGCTCCGTCCGATCCGTGCGGATCCGGGGTGGCGCCGCCGGATCCCCAGCCGGCGCCCTGGCCGCGCGTGTCCATGAGCACGTGCACGTATCCCGAGGCCGCCCACTGCAGGCGCTCGCCGGGGATGCCGCGGCCGCCGCCGTAGCCGAGGTACTCGATGACGACCGGCAGAGGTCCCTCCCGGCGAGGCCGGGTGACCCAGCCGCGGATCCGCTCGCCGCCGAATCCGGAGAACGCGAGGTCCTCGACGACGAGTTGATCGATCGGAGTCGGCGCGGGCGAGAGCTCGGCAGCGGCGGCGAGGCCGCGGGATCCGGCCAGCGTGTCGCGCCAGAACGCGTCGAAGTCGGCGGGTTCGGCGACCTCGGGGCGGTAGGCGAGCAGATCGGCGAGGGGGAGATCGGTCAGCGGCATGCCCGTCAGCCTAGGGGCGATCCGCGCGGCGGGAGCGGAGAACCGGGTGCCCCGTCAGGGCGGCGGCCTGCCGGGCGGCGCCCAGCGCGACGTACTCTCCTGGGGCCGGCGCCTCGACCGGCACGCCGAGGATCGCCGGCGCGATCCGGCGCACCGCCTCGGACTGCGCGCCGCCGCCGATGAGCAGGGCGCGCTCGAGCGGGATGCCGAGACCGCGGAGGGCGTCGAGTCCGGCGCCCAGACCGCGGAGCATGCCCTCCACGGCGGCGCGGGCGAGGTTCGCCCGGGTGGTGGAGGCGAGCGTCATGCCGGTCAGCGTCGCGGTGGCGTCGGGAAGGTTCGGGGTGCGCTCGCCCTCGAAATAGGGGAGCAGGGTCAGCCCGTCCGCGCCGGCGGAGGCGTGCAGCGCGAGGTCGCTGAGCTCGTCGTGCCCGATGCCGAGCAGCGCCGCGGTGACGTCGAGCACGCGCGCCGCGTTCAGCGTCGCCACGAGAGGGAGGAAGTTCCCGGTCGCGTCGGCGAACCCCGCGACGGTGCCGGAGGGATCCGCGATCGGTGCGGCGCTGATCGCGCACACGGTGCCGGAGGTGCCGATGGAGACGACGACGTCGCCCCGCTCCGCGCCGAGACCGAGCGCCGCGGCGGCGTTGTCGCCGGCGCCGGGGCCGACCGCGCGGCCGGCGGGATCCGCGACCGACTCGTCCGGGCCCAGCACGCGCGGCAGGATCGCATCGTGCCCGAGCGCGGCGATGAGCAGCTCCCTGTCGTACGATCCGTCGGCGGGGTTCCAGTATCCGGTTCCGCTCGCGTCGGAGCGGTCGGTGACGAGCTCGTCCATGGCCGGCCCGAGGGGCGAGGTCTGCGCCGGCCCGTAACCGCGCAGCCGCCACGTCAGCCAGTCGTGGGGCAGCGCCACGGCGGCCACGCGCGCGGCGTTCTCCGGCTCCGCGTCCCGCAGCCAGCGCAGCTTCGTGAGCGTGAACGACGCGACGGGGACGAGCCCCGTGCGTGCGGCGAGCTCGTCCGCGCCGAACTCGGCGATCAGATCCTGGGCGGCCTGCGCCGAGCGGGTGTCGTTCCACAGCAGGGCATCGCGGATCACGGATCCGGATGCGTCCAGCGCGACCATGCCGTGCTGCTGGCCGCCGATCGCCCAGGCCGAGACGTCGTCGATCCCGCCGGCGTCGGCGATCGCGGCGTTCAGCGCGCGCCACCACGCCTCGGGGTCGACGGAGGTCCCGTCCGGATGCGCGGCCCTCCCGGTGCGCACGACGGATCCGGATCCGGCGTCGACGATCACGACCTTGCAGGACTGGGTGGACGAGTCCACGCCCATCACGAGCGGCACGGGGCTTCCTTTCGCGGGGTTCGAGGTGTCGACGCCCCTCCGTGGCACCGAGGCCCCCTCTGCGCAGCGCATCTGAGAGGGGGCCTCGGCACCGAGAGGGGGCGTCGAGGGGAGTGGACTCAGCGGGCGCCGAGGAGGTGCTCGGTGGCGAGCTGCTGCAGGCGCACGAACCCGAAGCCCTTGCCACCGAAGTACGCGTCCGTGTCGAAGTCCTCGTAGGCGGAGCGGTCGGCGAGCAGGGCGTCGTAGCCCTCACCCGACGCGAGGGTCGGTGCGGAGAGCTCGTCGACGCGCGACGCGGCCAGCGCCTCCTGCACCTCGGGGTCGGCGCGGAACGCCGCGGCGCGCTCCTTGAGCAGCAGGTACGTGCGCATGTTCGCGCTCGCCGAATCCCACACGCCGGATTCGTCCTCGGTGCGACTCGGCTTGTAGTCGAAGTGGCGCGGGCCGTCGTAGGCGGGCACGCCGCCCGGCCCGCCGTTCTCGAGCAGGTCGACGAGGGCGAACGCGTTGTGCAGGTCGCCGTGGCCGAACACCAGATCCTGGTCGTACTTGATGCCGCGCTGTCCGTTCAGGTCGATGTGGAAGAGCTTGCCGTGGTACAGCGCCTGCGCGATGCCGGCGGCGAAGTTGAGCCCCGCCATCTGCTCATGGCCGACCTCGGGGTTGAGGCCCACGAGCTCGGGGCGCTCGAGGGAGTCGATGAACGCGAGCGCGTGGCCCAGCGTCGGCAGCAGGATGTCGCCGCGGGGCTCGTTCGGCTTCGGCTCGATCGCGAAGCGGATGTCGTATCCCTTGTCGGTCACGTAGTCGCCGAGGAGGTTCACGGCCTCGCGGTAGCGCTCCAGTGCCGAGCGGATGTCCTTGGCGGAGTCGTACTCCGCGCCCTCCCTGCCGCCCCACATGACGAACGTCTTCGCCCCGAGCTCGGCGCCGAGGTCGAGCTGGCGCAGGACCTTGCGCAGCGCGTAGCGGCGCACGGCGCGGTCGTTCGAGGTGAAGCCGCCGTCCTTGAAGACCGGGGCGCTGAACAGGTTCGTCGTCACCATCGGCACCACGAGCCCGGTGTCGGCCAGGGCGCCCGTGAGGCGGTCGATCTGGGTCTGCCGCTCGGCGTCGGCGGATCCGAACGCGAACAGGTCGTCGTCGTGGAAGGTCAGGCCGTAGGCGCCGAGCTCCGCCAGCTTCTCCACGGCGTGGACGACGTCGAGGGCCGGGCGGGTCGGGCCGCCGAACGGGTCGGCGCCGTTGTAGCCGACGGTCCAGAGACCGAACGAGAACTTGTCCTCGCGGGTGGGGGTGAGTGACATGGTGATCCGCCTTCAGCGACGTCGGTGAAATGTTGTAGCAGCGAACATATCAGCGAGGTCGAGCGTCCGCAACGTCCGGCGGATCCGTGCTCAGCGGCGGGCGGCGGCCGTCGAGTTCCGCACGATCAACTCGGCCGGCATCCGCACGTGCTCCCGCGGCGCCCCGTCGAGCATCGCCAGCAGCAGGTTCACCGCCGCCGCGCCCATCTCGGCGAGCGGCTGTCGCACGGTCGTGAGCTGGGGCGTGTGCGCCGCAGCCTCCGGCACGTCGTCGAAGCCCACGACGGAGAGGTCGTCCGGAACGCGCAGGCCGCGCTCGGCGGCGACGCGGATCATCTCGATCGCGGACAGGTCGTTGGCGGCGAACACCGCGGTGGGCGGGTCTGCGAGATCGAGGAGCGCGTGGGCGCCGGCGGTCGAGGCGGCGGCGCGATAGCCGCCGTCCACGACGAGCGCCGGGTCGAACGGGATGCCGGCCTCGTCGAGCGCCCGCCGGTAGCCGTCCTCCCGCTGATGCGCCGACTCGAGGTCCGTCCGGCCGCGCAGGTGCGCGATGCGCCGGTGCCCGAGGGCGACCAGGTGCGCGGTCGCCGCGCGCGCCCCGTCGACGTTCAGGACGCTCACGCTCGCGGGCCCCTCGGAGGATCCCTCATGGGGGTCGATCGCCACGATCGGCACGGCCCCCTCGGCCGGCGTCGTGGTCGGCGTGACCAGGATCGCTCCGTCGATCAGGGTTCCACCCAGGCGCGACAGGGACCGGCGCTCCCAGCCGCGGTGGTCGCCGGCGGACACGGTCCCCGCGTAGGCCAGCACGTCGAACCGCGTCCCCTGCAGGGCCGTCGAAACGCCCTGCAGCAGTTGGACGGCGAAGGGCTCGAACTCGGCCACGAGCACCCCGATCACGTCGGTGCGGCGGCGTCGCATCGACGTCGCGACCAGCGAACTCTCGTAGCCGAGCCGCTCGACGACCTCCTGGACGTGCGCGAGCGTGGTCGGCGCGACCCCGTCGCGGCCGTTGATCGCCTTCGAGACGGTCGCGACCGAGACGCCCGCGGCCCGGGCGACGTCGTGGATCGTGATGCGTGGGCTCATCGCATCAATCTATCGAGCGAAAACGTTATCGATATCGTTTGACATGCGGGCGATCCGGGTGCCAGAGTAGGCCGACGGCACATTCGCTGTAGTCGACAACAAATTGTCGGCGCGGTGCTGGAACTCGATGATGAGGAGAAAGACAGCATGAAGATCCGCAAGGTGCTGACCGCCGCCGTGGCAGTCGCAGCCGTGGGAGCGATCGTCCTCACCGGCTGCTCCGGAGGCTCGGGCAGCGGCGATACCGGGGGCAAGCAGACGCTGACCGTGTGGCAGAACTCGACCACGGGGGACGGCAAGCAGTTCTGGACCGACGCGGCGGCGGCGTTCCAGAAGGCCAACCCCGACGTGACGGTGAAGGTCACGTCGATCCAGAACGAGGACATGGACGGCAAGCTGCAGACCGCCGTCAACTCGGGCGACATGCCCGACGTCTTCATGGCGCGCGGCGGCAGCAAGCTCGCCGACGTCGTGGCCGCAGGCAAGGTCAAGGACCTGTCGGACAAGATCGATCCCGATGTCAAGAAGGCGATCGGAGACGCGGCGCTGAGCGCGTTCACCGTCGACGGCAAGCTCTACGGCGTGCCCATGGCGGTGCTGCCCGGCGGTCTCTTCTACAGCAAGGATCTGTTCGCGAAGGCGGGCATCACCGAGACCCCGAAGACCATGGACGACCTCGAGGCCGCCATCACCAAGCTCAAGGCCGCAGGCATCGCGCCGATCGCGCTCGGTGCGAAGGACGCCTGGCCGGCCGCGCACTGGTACTACTTCTTCGCCGTGCGCGCCTGCGGCAAGGACCTCATCACGAACCTCGCCACCAAGAAGGACTTCACTGACGGCTGCTGGCTGACCGCGGCGAACAACCTGCAGAAGTTCGCGCAGGTCGAGCCGTTCAACGAGGGCTTCCTCACCACCTCGGCCCAGCAGGGCGCCAACTCGTCCGCCGGCCTGGTCGCCAACCACAAGGCGGCGATGGAGCTCATGGGCGCCTGGGACCCGGGCGTGATCGCGAGCCTGACACCCGACAAGAAGCCGCTGGCGGACCTCGACTGGTTCCCGTTCCCCGAGGTCTCGGGGGGCAAGGGCGAGCCGGGCGCGATGATGGGCGGCGTCGACGGATACTCCTGCTCCGAGAAGTCCCCGTCCTCCTGCGAGAAGTTCCTCAACTTCGTCTCGTCGAAGGCGCAGCAGGAGAACTACGCGAAGGCGTTCCAGACCATCCCCGCCAACCAGGACGCGAAGGGGGCCGTCGACAACGCGTCGCTCACGCCGCTCATGGAGGCGTACGGAAGCGCCCCCTACGTGGCGCTCTGGCTCGACACCGCCCTCGGACAGAACGTCGGCAACGCGCTGAACACCGGCGTGGTCGAGATGCTCGCCGGTCAGGGCGACCCCAAGAACCTCCTCCAGAAGATCACCGACGCCGCGGCGAGAGGCTGAGCGAGAGCGATGACCGGCACCCAGGTGATGGCCGAGGCCGTGCCTGAGAGCGATCGCCGCACCGGGACCGGGACCACCCCGGCTCCGGTGCGGCGAGCACGCGCCGACTGGCGCAAGCGTGGTGAGATCGCGCTGCTCTCGGGGCCCGCCCTGCTGATGTTCGTCGGATTCGTCATCCTCCCGGTGGGGATGGCATCCGTCTACGGGTTCTTCAAGTGGAACGGGTTCGGCTGGCCGACGCAGTTCGTCGGCCTCGACAACTACATCCACATGTGGCAGGACCACACCTTCCGCGACGCGGTGGTGCACAACTTCGCGATCGTCGTGCTCTCCCTCGTGCTGCAGGGGCCGATCGCGATCCTGTTCGCGCTCCTGCTGAATCAGAAGTTCCGCGGGCGATCGCTCATCCGCGTGCTGATCTTCGTGCCGTACGTGATCTCCGAGGTCATCGTCGGCACGGGGTGGAGCCTGATGATGCAGGACGCCGGCGCGCTGAACTCGCTGCTCGGCAAGCTCGGACTCGGCTTCCTCCAGCAGTCCTGGCTCGCGGATCCGAAGCTCGCCCTGTGGACGCTGATGATCATCATCACCTGGAAGTACATCGGCTTCGCGGTCATCCTCATGCTCGCGGGGATGCAGTCCATCCCCGAGGAGCTCTTCGAAGCGGCGGCGATCGACGGCGCCGGATTCTGGAAGATCCAGTGGAACATCACCGTGCCGCTGCTGGGCCCGACGATCCGAATATGGGCGTTCCTGTCGATCATCGGCGCCCTGCAGCTCTTCGACCTCGTCAACATCATCTGGGGGCAGTACATCTCCGCGACGGCGGGCACCTCCACGATGGCGACGTACATGTACCAGAACGGGCATCTGGCCGGCAGCTACGGCTTCGGCAACGCGGTCGCGGTGATGCTCTTCCTGATCACCCTCGTCGTCGCCCTGATCTATCAGCGGTTCGTGCTCCGGCGCGACACCGACGGCGCCCTGACGGGCGACAGCGGAAAGGCCCGCAGATGACCACCGACACCCTCCGCACCACTGCCGTCGTGCAGCCGCGCGGCCGCAGGGGCGTCCGCCGCTCGGAGAAGGCGCCCTGGGGGAGCCCGGGGCTGTACCTGATCGCGATCGTGCTCGTGACGATCTGCATCACACCCGTGCTCTACATCATCATCGGCGGGTTCCGCACGAACTCGCAGATCACGAAGGATCCGTCCGGCTTCCCCGCCCCGTGGCAGTTCTCCAACTACTCCGACGTGCTCGCCGGATCCGAGTTCTGGACCGCCCTGGTCAACTCGACCGTCGTGGCGATCGGCACGACCGCCGGCGCCGTGCTGCTCGGCGTGATGGCGGCGTACGTGCTCGCCCGGTACGAGTTCGCCGCCAAGCCGGTCATGTACTCGCTGTTCGCCGCCGGGCTGATGTTCCCCGTCACCGTCGCGATCACCCCGCTGTACCTGCTGATCCGCAACCTCGGCCTGGTGAACAGCCTGGCCGGCATCATCGTGCCGCAGATCGCGTTCGCGCTCCCGACGACGATCATCATCCTCGTGCCGTTCCTGAAGGCGATCCCGAAGGAGCTCGAGGAGGCCGCGGCGATCGACGGCGCGTCACGCCTCGGCTTCTTCTGGCGGATGGTGATCCCGCTCAGCCTGCCCGGCGTCGTCACCGTCGGCATCCTCGCCTTCGTCGGGTCCTGGAACGGCTACATGCTGCCGCTGTTCATCCTCAACGATCCGAGCCTGTTCACGCTGCCGCTCGGCGTGCAGAACTTCTCCTCGCAGTACTCGGTCGACACCGCCCGCGTGCTCGCCTACACCTCGCTGTCGATGCTGCCCGCGCTCATCTTCTTCAGCCTCTTCGAACGCCGCATCGTGGGCGGCCTGACCGGCGCGGTGAAGGGCTGAGCATGGCTTCGGACACTTCCCTGGAGACCTTCCCCTCGACGGAGGAGATCCCGGCGTTCCCGATCGCGTCCGAACGCGTGGGGGCGCTCCTCGCCCGGATGACGCTCGAGGAGAAGGCGGCGCAGCTCGTCGGCTACTGGCTCGACCAGGGCGGCGAGGTCGTGGCCCCGCTGCAGAACGAGATGGCCGCCGCGGGCCGCCACGACACCCTGGCGGACGTGACCCGCAACGGCATCGGCCACTACACGCGTGTGTACGGCACCCGGCCTGTGGAGCCGGCCGAGCGCGCCGCCTGGCTGTGGGCCGAGCAGCGCAGGCTCAAGCGCGAGACGCGTCTCGGCATCCCCGCGCTCGTGCACGAGGAGTGCCTCACGGGCCTCGCCGCGTGGAAGGCGGCGACGTTCCCGACGCCCCTCGCCTGGGGCGCCTCGTTCGACCAGGAGCTGGTCGCCGAGATGGGCGCGCTCATCGGCGATTCGATGCGGCGGCTCGGCGTCCACCAGGGCCTCGCGCCGGTGCTCGACGTCGTCCGCGATCCCCGCTGGGGACGGGTCGACGAGTGCATCGGCGAGGATCCGTATCTGGTCGGGACGATCGGGACCGCCTACGTGCGGGGGCTGCAGTCCGCGGGCGTGCACGCCACGCTGAAGCACTTCCTCGGCTACTCCGGATCCCGCGCGGGCCGCAACCACGCGCCCGTCTCCGCGGGGCCGCGCGAGGTCGCCGACGTCTTCCTGCCGCCGTTCGAGATGGCGATCCGCGACGGCGGCGTGCGCAGCGTCATGAACAGCTACGCCGAGATCGACGGCGTGCCGGTCGCCTCGAATCCGGAGCTGCTGACCGGCGTGCTCCGGGAGCGCCTCGGCTTCGACGGCGTCGTGGTGGCCGACTACTTCGCCGTCGCCTTCCTCGAGGTCATGCATGCCGTCGCGGCGGACAGGGGCGAGGCCGCGGAGCTCGCGCTGCGGGCCGGGATCGACGTCGAGCTGCCCTCGGGCGACGCCTTTGCGGCGCCGCTGATCGACCGGATCCGCGCGGGCGCGCTCGACGAGGCGTATCTGGACCGCGCGGTGATCCGGGTCCTCGCTCAGAAGGAGCAGCTCGGCCTGCTCGAGGCCGATGCCTTCGAGGACGAGCCGCCGTCCGCCGTCGATCTCGACACCCCGCAGCACCGCGACCTCGCGCGCCGGCTCGCGGCCGCATCGCTCGTGCTGCTGTCCAACGACGGCACGCTGCCGCTCGCCGGGACGGCCCGGCGGATCGCCCTCATCGGCCCGAACGCCGATCGCACTGAGGCCCTGCAGGGCTGCTACTCGTTCGCGAACCACGTGCTCGCCCACCACCCGGACCACGAGCTCGGCATCGAGATCCCGACCGTCCGCGAGGCGCTCGCCGCCGCCCTCCCCGCCGCGCAGATCGTGCACGTCCGCGGGGCCGAGGTCGAGGGCGACGACCGCACGGGGCTCGCCGAGGCGGAGCGGGCCGCCGCAGCCGCCGACGTCGCGGTCGTCGTGGTCGGCGACCAGGCCGGCCTCTTCGGGCGCGGCACCGTCGGGGAGGGCAACGACGTGGAGTCGCTGGATCTGCTCGGCGTGCAGCGCGACCTCGTCGAGCGGGTCGTGGCGACGGGGACCCCCGTGGTCATGGTCGTGCTCTCCGGTCGCCCCTACGCGATCGACTGGGCGCTCGACGTCGGCCCGGCACGACCCGCGGCCGTGCTGCAGGCCTTCTTCCCGGGGGAGGAGGGCGGCGCGGCGATCGCGGACGTGCTGACCGGCGCGACGACGCCGTCCGGACGCCTGCCGCTCAGCCTGCCGCGGTCCTCGGGCGCGCAGCCCTACAGCTATCTGCATCCGATCCTGGGCGGGCCCTCGGACGTGACCTCGGCGGATCCTTCGCCGCTGCGGCCGTTCGGCTTCGGGCTGTCCTACACGACCTTCGCGTACGACGCGTTCGAGGTCTCGGACGTGGCGCCGACGAGCGGGGCGTTCGCCGCCTCGGTGGTCGTGGCGAACACGGGCGCTCGGCGGGGGGCCGAGGTCGTGCAGCTGTACGGGCGGGACGTCGTCGCGAGCGTGACCCGCCCTGTCGCGCAGCTGCTCGGCTACGCGCGGGTGGAACTCGATCCGGGTGAGCGCCGCACGGTGCGGTTCGAGGTGCCCTCCGCCCGGTTCGCGTTCAGCGACCGCGGCCTGACGCGGGTCGTCGAACCGGGGGAGGTGCGCGTGTGGGCCGCGGCTCACGCCGAGGCCTCCGCCCCGGCGCCGGAGATCGCGGGGATCACCGGGGGCGCCATCACGAACGAGCGCGCTGCCCGGCGCCGCATCCTCCCCGGCGCCGCCACGCCCGCGCTGCCCGTCGTGCTCACCGGGGACGTGCACGCGGTGACCGCCGCGGACGCCCGGGTGGTGGAGGTGTCGATCGCGTGATCGAGGTCGACAATCCGATCCTGCCGGGATGCCATCCGGATCCGTCGGTCTGCCGGGTGGGCGAGTGGTACTACCTGGTCAGTTCGACCTTCGAGTACCTTCCCGGCCTTCCGGTGCTGCGCTCGCGCGACCTGGTGCGGTGGGAGACGATCGGGCACGTGGTCGACCGGCCGGGGATGCTCGAGTTCGACGGGATCGGATCCTCCGGGGGACTCTACGCACCGACGATCCGACACGGCCTCGGCCTGTACTGGGTCGTGTGCGCGCTCGTGGACCGGGATGATGCGTCCCGGGGCGGCAACTTCCTCGTCACCGCGACGGATCCGGCGGGGCCGTGGAGCGATCCGGTCATGCTCGACGCCGGGGGCATCGACCCGTCGATCGCGTTCGACGACGACGGGCGCGTCTGGCTGCACGGCACCCGCCTGGCCGCGGAGCCGGAGTGGCCCGACCAGACCGAGGTGTGGGTGCGGGAGTACTCGCCGGCGCGGCAGGCGCTCGTCGGCGAGGAGCACGTGATCTGGCGCGGGGCGGTGCGCGGCGCCGTCTGGGCCGAAGGGCCGCATCTGTACCGGATCGATGGGCGCTGGTTCCTGATCGCGGCGGAGGGCGGCACCGAGTTCCACCACGCGGTGAGCGTGGCGCGCGCCGACCGGATCACCGGGCCCTACGTCGGCAATCGGGCGAACCCGGTCTTCACGCATCGGCACCTCGGCCGCACGAGCGAGGTGATCGGCGCGGGGCACGCCGACCTCGTCCAGGCCCCCGACGGGTCCTGGCAGGCGGTGATGCTCGCGATGCGCGCGGCCGACGGCCGGCATTACCCGCTCGGACGGGAGACGTTCCTGTGCCCGCTGTCCTGGGAGGACGGCTGGCCCGTGTTCGCGCCGGGCGAGGGCCGGCTTCCGCGCACGGTCCGGATCCCCTGGCCGGCGTCCGCGGCGCCGCCCGGATCCTGGCAGCCCGACGACCGCGTCGCGGGCGTCATCGCGCCCGCCGATCCGCGGTGGACCGCCCTGCGCGCCCTGCCCGCCGAGGTCGCCGTCGCCGAGGGCGGCGCGTGGCGGCTGCCCGTGCGCGCCACCTCGTTGCGGGAGGCGTCGGCGCCGGCGTTCCTCGGGGTGAGGCAGCAGCATCAGGACGTCGAGGTGCGCTGCGTGCTGGACGTGCGCGGTCTCGCGGAGGGCGAGAGCGCGGGCCTCGTCCTGCGGCAGTCCGAGCGGGATCACGTGACGCTCTTCGTCAGCCGCACCGCGGAAGGGCTGCTGCTGTCGTCCGAACGCCGCCGCGCCGGCGACGCGCTGCGGCAGGATCACGGTGCGCCGGCGGATGCCGATGAGGTGGAGTTCGCGTTGAGCGGGCGCGGCTACGACTACGTGCTCCGGCATGAGGGCGTCGCGCTCGTCACCGCGGACGGGCGGGAGCTGGACGCCTCCGCCACGGGCGGGTTCCTCGGACTCTGGATCGGTGTCCATGCGACGAGCGGCGGGGCGGATCCCCGCGGAGAGGCGCGCGTGACCCGTTTCGAGTACGCGCCGGCGCGGCCGGGACGGCGCGATCGGTAGCCTGGAGTCCCACCCCGTGCAGGAAGCGAGACGCCGGATGAACGAACGCGCCACGACCGTCGAGGGGGTGCGGCGCACCAACCTCGCCGAAGTGCTGCGCCTCGTGCATCACTCCGGTCCTCGCTCGCGCGCGGTGATCACCGCGGAGACCGGGCTGAACCGCTCCACGGTCTCGGACCTCGTCGGACGCCTGGTCGAGGCGGGCCTCGTCCAGGAGCACGAGCCCGATCCCACCCGCAGAGTGGGCCGTCCCTCGCCGGTGGTCGCG
>NZ_NCKN01000054.1 GCF_002257455.1 Microbacterium sp. 13-71-7 | reverse complement strand
GTCCTGCTCACACAGGTCGAGGGCGTTCCGCAGAGGCGGCAGGATTTGAACCTGCGATGCCGGTTTTGGAGACCGGTGCCCTAGGCCGCTAGGCGACGCCCCTTCATGTTCTGTTGTGTCTATGCGCGGGGCTACTGCCGGTGCCGCGACATACAAAAAGCCCCCGATGCCGGCTGGCTTCGGAGGCTCTGCGTACAGCGAGTTCACTCGCTTACACCTTGCCTCCTGAGCCGTCATTCGCCGGGTAGGCGAACCAGGGCTGCCCGCCGAAGGGCGCGTGGGCACGCTTCACGCTCGGGGTGTTCCCGAGTTGTGCGATGAGCGTGCGCATGATGTCCCTTTGACATGGAGGTAAAGCGGAGTGGCAAATATACACGTGCCAGATACAACAGTGTCAAGCAGAGATTTCCGCGTGCAAGCTCCGTAGGCGCGCATCTGCGTGGATGGCCGCCATGATGGCCCGGTGCTCGTGAGTGGCCTGAAACCCGGGAAGACGCCGGCGCAACCGGGCCGCGGACACCCCGATGGTCCGCGCTGCCTCCGGGTAGCTGGCGCCGTCCTGCAGCAGGTCACGGGCTCGGACGAAGTCAGGTGCTACACGCACCCGGCGGCGCGCCCGGCGGACAGACTCCGGGTGCACATTCAGCTCGGCGGCAGCGGCGACCGCAGGGAGCCTCATCGTCCGTGCAAGCTCAGCAAGAGGAATGGGCGCGGTCACCCACCCGCTATGCGCAGCCGTGCCGCTACGTGAGTGACACGGGGCCTTCAGCGGAGCCGGACCGGACGCGGATGACCTTCCGGATGACCTCGACCGCCTCCGGCGAGGGGTGTTCGACCTCACGCGTGCCATGCTCGGCAGCTGCGGTCCCGGACTCGAACAATGGGACGGTCGTCGAGTACTCGAGACATGCTGCGCTCAGACGACCTTCGCTGAAACCGATACGCACAGCGAGAAGGTCCAGCGGGTCACGGTGCCCGAGCCAGCCCGCGCAGACGTCACCGCTGCCCTGGTGGCAGTGGAACACCGCGACCGGCTGCTCGTGCGTTTCCCCGTCGTACAGCGCCAGCTTCGCGTACTCGTCCGGGTGCCAGACGCCACTGGGGACATCACGCCGGTACGGGCAGGATGCGCACGGCCGCCTGCGCGGCTCATCCTGTTCGCTGCTCATTCAGGCATCCTCGCACGAACGCCCGAAACGACGCCCCTCGCGTCTAAGCCGAGCCGTGTCCTCCGACCGTGTACCCCGCCCTGGCAGCAGCTGTGCGACGAGGTCCGCATCGCGGAGCACCTTCGCATATGCGTTCACGAGTGCCTGCTGAATCGGCGTGAGCTCCGGGTCGAACCGGCCGGAACGCCGCAGGTCGCGGAGGTTGAACGCGAGGCGCACCGCGTGACGGCGGCGCTTGAAATCCCCGAACGAGAAGAGGGTGATGGTGCGCTCATACTTCGCGAACGCCTCCGGCGAGGTCACCCGCAGGCCGCTGAGCATGGCGCGGTAGGGCTCACCCTGCCGGGTGAAGACCTTCGAGCGCGAGAACGCGGCCTCGCACGACTGATGCGAGCCCGCCTGGGCCTGCCGCAGCAGGTAATCGAACCCCAGATGCATGTGGTCTTCCTCACCCACGTACAAGTGCTGGGCCCGCTGGGCACGACTGTTCGTGACCACGGTCATGTCCACGTCGCTGCCTGCGTGCGCGAGACCGTACAGGTGAGACCCACCGACGGTGCGGAAGAGTTCTACGTTCATGGGGCGCTCATGCGCGGGTGACGAACGGTGCCGGCGACGTCAATTGCGCAGCAGCCGGTCAGCGGCGACGGAACGGAAGCTCATCGGGACAGACGCCTCGGCACGCTCGCGCCCTCGACGGAGCCCTTCTTCGACGGCGGGTGCAGCGTTGACGATGATGATGCTCTCGGCACCGCACGCGGCGAGGGCCCGGGCGAGTTCACCGACCACAGCCGGGTCGATGTCATCCGCACCGGTCGCGTTCACGACCAGCACCTCGCCGGGGCGTGCGGCGCCGGCGACCAGGCCGCGTGCGACAGCGAACGTCATATGCTCGGGGATGCTGAATGCTGTGGGCATGGGAGCCCCTATGCGTCGGCGGTCAGACGGTCGTGCATCTCCGCGAGGGACGACTCGTACGCAATGCCACGACCACCGGAGTATTCGACGACCTGGGTGCGGTCGGATGTGCCGTTCTCGTCCACCGCGAACGCACGGCAGCCCTCCAAGCGTCCCCAGGCTTCGAGAGTCATCCGCTGCCCGGCTTTCATCCGCCCTTCCAGTTCACCGTGACCGTTCTTCAACTCGAGCAGGTCGAAGCCGCGTTCAGTCACCACGCATGAGTCTCCATCCATGAACCCCAGGCCCCGTTGCTCCGCCGGCTCCCGCCACCAGGTCGCGTAGTCGCGCATCCCCGACGGGCGTGTGCGGTCATCCCGATAGCGGTTCGAGAACGGATTCATCGCCCGATAGTTCTGCTGGGTGGCTGGGGTGTCGTCCTCTGTGTGAGCCGTGACCAGAGGCTCATCCTGCCCTGACGCGAACCACTGATGGGTGAGCTCCACGAGCCGAGCCGGGGACACGAACTGGACCGCTGCGCGTCCCTGGTGGAAGACGTGGACCTCCAAGACCCGCTCCGGGTCGTACCGTGCGCCCGGACGGCCTTCCTGCGGGTCGCGAATGGCGATGCCCTGCATGCCGTCACGGTCGCTGAGGTCCTGCATCTGCTTGAGGTGGGACGGGTCGGTGGAGAACTGCAGGGTGAGGAAACGGTCACGTCCACCGCGGCGCGAGTGCATGATGCCGTCGATGGTGAACCGGCGGGCATCCCCCAACCACACGTCCACGTTCCGGGCGCGGACATGCTTGACGACGGCGAGCAACCGCCGCACCTCGTCCGGGGTGTACCGGCGCGGCAGCGTCCTGGGCGAGTTGATACGCCCATATACGGCAGCAGCCCCGCTGGCCGTGGGGAGCGTCACATCTGGGGCGGTGCGAGCCTGCTCCCCGAAGCGCCCGTCCGTGCGCCGCGCCTGCTCGCGCAGGCGGCGGGCAGTGTCCGCTGAGACCTCCCGACCGCGGGCAAGCTGACCGCGGAGTGTGGCGGGCGACGGCTGTGTCTTCGGCATGCCCGGGATGTACCCAGGCCCGAGGTGTTCAGGACGCGCGAATGACGTTCTCGCCCATCACCTCGAGGTCGGACCTTCGAATACGGATGAGCTTCGGACCGAACCTGCGTGCTGGCAGGTACCCCTCGGCGATGTATCTGCGGACGCTCCGCGTGGACACGCCAAGGATGCCGGCCGCCTCGGCGACGTCGATGAGCTCGCCCCGCTCCGAAGACGCGGCGATGGCCTTGGCGCCGGCCGAGCGGACTCGAAGGGGTTCGTGCGCGGTCACAGTCATGGCTGCTCTATGCGCGGTGGCTTCTCTTGCGTCGCCACATGTCAACGAAACAGCCCGGACCCCGCTGGCGTGAGCACGAATCTGCCGCGCCCCGCCCGCTCCGTATGCCGTTCGGATACGCGAAAGATACGCGAAGTCGTGCTTCCCGCACTCCCCCAGCAACCAAAAATGCCCCGGAAATCCGGGGCATTTTGTTGTGCGCGATACTGGGATCGAACCAGTGACCTCTTCCGTGTCAGGGAAGCGCGCTACCGCTGCGCCAATCGCGCCTGTTCAGGCTATTCAGTTTAAAAGAAGCGAGGTGGCGACGGGATTCGAACCCGTGTAAACGGCTTTGCAGGCCGGTGCCTAGCCTCTCGGCCACGCCACCATGTGGATTCGAACCCACATGCCGAAGCCCCCGAAGGGGCTCCTGCACTGGAGCGGATGACGAGACTCGAACTCGCGACCCCAACCTTGGCAAGGTTGTGCGCTACCAACTGCGCTACATCCGCGTTTTGTGTTTTCCCCGGTGTCCCGGGCACTTGAAATACATTAGCCGAGGTTCGGGGCTTCGCCAAACCGAGGCCCGTTCTCGGGCGTGTCCAGCGGGATTCCGGAGGGATCGCGAGTGCCGCACGTCCCACCGGAACCCCCTCATCGCGCGGCTCAGTCGACGAGCGCCCCCGCAGACAGATTCGCGATCGCCCCGGTCATCGAGGCGGCCCGGTCCGATGCCGCGAAGGCGAGGTACTCCGCCACCTCGTCGAGCACCGGGAGGCGTCCGAGCAGGGTCGTGCCGGCGAGTCCTCCGACCCATTCCTCCATCGGGACATCGCCGGTCGCGGCGATACGGCCGAACATCTCCCGCGTGTAGGACGTCTCCATCGCGTCGGAGATGGCGTGCGGGCGCACGCACACGACCCTCACCCCGTGCGGTCCAAGCTCACCCGCGAGCGCGCGGGAGAAGCCTTCGAGCCCTGCAGACTGCGCCGCGTTGCCGATCAGCCCGCGCCCCGTCAGGCGGGCTCCCGGCGTCGAGATCGTCAGGATGACGCCGCCGCCCTGCGCGATCATCTGCCGAGACACCGCCTTCGCCGTCACGAAGTTCGTCTGCAGGTACCCCACGACCGGGTGCAGATAGTCGTCCAGCGACGTGTCGCCGATGGACAGTCCCTGCACATGGTCGAAGCCGACCGCGTTGAGCGCGACATCGATGCGCCCAGCACTCGCCACGACATCCTCCGCGTGCCGGTCGACGGCAGCCTGGTCCATGGCATCGACGACCGCGACGGCGACCACCGCCCCCTCCGCCCTCGCCGCGGATGCCGCGGCTTCGAGGCGAGGGAGCGAGCGTCCGGCGAGGAATAGCCGCGCCCCTTCCCGCGCGAAGACCCTCGCCGCCGCAGCGCCGATCGATCCGCCACCGCCGTGGATCACCGCGACCTTGTTCTCCAGCAGCATGATGCCGCCTCCATCCCTGTAGTTGTGCAACTTCAGAATTGCACATCCAGGATCCTTGCTGCAATAGGTTGGTTGCAGTTTGGCGGGGCACCTAGAGCCCCTCGGCGATCTCCTTGATGGCGACCAGCCGGCTCTCCCACTGCCGGCCGATCTCGTCGAGACGTCGCGCGGTCGCGTTGAGCTCTGCACCGACGACGCGGTAGCGCACCTCGCGTCCCACGCGGACGGGTTCGACCAGGCCGACCTCCGCGAGCACCGTCAGATGCTTCGCGATGGCCTGCCGGGACACCGGGAACCGCTCGGCGAGGGCCGACGCCGAAGCATCCCCGTCCCCGAGCGCGGCGAGGATGCTCCACCGCGTCTCATCCCCCAGCGCGGCGAAGACCGAGACGAGCGACGGGGTCATTCGTGGCCCCCGAACAGCGCGACGAGCTTGTCGAGCTCGATGTTCCAGCCTTCGCGGTGGCTCTCGAGGTTCGCAAGCGGATCCGAGGTGCGATCGAAGCCCGACTCGACGACAGTGAGGCGCGTTCCGTCCCCCTCGGGCTCGAGCGTGAAGGTGAACACGGTCGAGTTCGCCTCGTCGACCTCGGCCGGCATCCGTCCCAGGGCGTTGTCATTGCTCCAGCGATAGGTCACGGACCGCGGCGCATCGATCGACTCGATCCGGATCGGGACGACACCGTGACCGTCGAAGGTCATCGTGCCGACCCCTGCCCCGTCGAGCACGGTGCGTCCGAACCAGAGCGAGAGATGCTCCGGCTCCGTGATCGCGCGCCAGACCTTGGCTGCGGACGCGGCGATCGCGATGCTCCGCGTGACGGAGAACGCGGCCTCGTCGACGACGGCGGGCGGTGTGCGGTCGGTGCTCTCCATGGACGTGCCTCCCGTGGGGATGCGGAGGGCGGCTGCGAGAACCCTCCTGCAACCCACAGGTTACAGGAACCTGCGCGCTGCGGTCCGGGGAAGACGAAAGCCCCTGGTCGAGACCAGGGGCTTTCCGTGGTGGGCGATGCCGGACTCGAACCGACGACCTCTTCCGTGTGAAGGAAGCGCGCTACCAACTGCGCCAATCGCCCCGAAGGGATTTTCCGTGCCTGAGGCACAGGTAAAGAGCATACCCGATCGACGGACCGACCACGGACAGCGCCCGTCGGCCGGGCGTGGCGCAGGGCGGATCCGCTCCCCCGCGCGCATCGATGTCCGAGGGGCCGGTTACCGTCTCGTCCGTGAGCAGCACAGAAGCGATCGAAGAGCTGGACGAGATGCAGCGGCGCGCCGTCGAGCACGGCGAGGGGCCGCTGGTCGTCGCCACCGGCGCCGGGACGGGGAAGACCCGCGTGCTCACCAGCCGGGTGGCACGGCTGATCGACACGGGCGTGCCACCGGAACGCATCCTGCTCCTCACGTTCACGCGCCGCGCCGCGGCCGCTATGACCGCGCGCGCGGCGGCGATGGTCGGTGACACGGCGCTCGCCCAGCGCATCGCCGGTGGCACGTTCCACGCCGTGGCCCACCGCGTCGTCGCCGAGTATGCGCAGCATCTGGGGCTGGCCGACGTGACCGTGCTGGCGCCCGACGACGTCGTCGATCTCCTCGATCTCCTGCGCAGCGAGCACGGCCTGGACGGCACCGACAGGCGGATGCCCACGAGCAGGGCGATGGCCGACATCGCGTCGCGCGCCGTGAGCCTGGAGAAACCCGGCCGCGAGGTGATCTCGGACCAGTTCCCCTGGGCGCTCGGCCATGCCGACGAGATCATGGGACTCCTCCGCGCCTACGCGCAGCGCAAGCGGGCGCGCGGGCTGCTCGACCTGGATGACCTCCTCGTCGCCTGGCGCGCGCTCGTGCGCGATCCCCACGTCGGGGCGAGACTGCGTGCGCGCTGGGACTGGATCCTGGTCGACGAGTACCAGGACGTGAACCGCGTGCAGGCGGACATCGTGCGAGGGCTGGCTCCCGACGGCCGCGGCCTGACCGTCGTGGGCGACGACGCGCAGGCGATCTACGGCTTCCGCGGCGCCGGCGCCGGGCAGTTGCAGGAGGTCCTCGACAGCCATCCCGAGGCCGAGCTCATCCGCCTGGAGCGGAACTTCCGCTCCACGCAGCCGATCCTCGACCTCGCGAACGCCGCCCGCCCGGAGGACTTCCCGATCCGCCTCGTCGCCGACCGCACGGGAGCCGCACCGCGGCCGGAGCTCGTGCGATGCGAGAACGCCGATGAGGAGGCCCGCGTGATCGCCGACCGGATCCTCGCGGTGCACGCCGACGGCGTGCCGCTCCGGGAGCAGGCCGTGCTGATGCGCACCGGTTCGCACAGCGCGATGCTGGAGGTGGAGCTCAAGGTCCGCGACATCCCCTTCGTGAAGTTCGGCGGCATCGGCTATCTCGAGACCGCGCACGTGCGGGACCTCCTGGCGGCGTTCCGGGTCGTGCTCAATCCGGCCGACGAGATCGCGTGGTACCGGCTGCTGACGCGGCACCGCGGCCTCGGGAAGGTCAGCGCGCGGCGACTCGCCGGCATCCTCGCGGATCAGGGCATCGCCGGAGGATCCGAGGCGATCGCCGCAGCGCCCCCGACCGCCCGCGTCGGGCTCGCCACCACGCTCTCGCTGCTCGGCGTCGTGGACGCCGGGTCTCCGGTGTCCGAGCTCGTCGAGGCCTGCCACGACGCGGTGTCCGGGCTGCTGGAGCAGCACTACCCCGATTGGCAGCGCCGGGCCTCAGACGTCCAGGAGATCGCCGAAGCCGCAGGGCGACAGAGCGACCTGCGCACCTTCGTCGGCGAGCAGGCGATCGACCCGGTGACGCGGGCGGGAGACTGGGCCGCGCAGCCGCACCTCGACGAGGACTGGGTGACCCTGTCGACGATCCACTCGGCGAAGGGCCTGGAATGGTCGCACGTGCACCTCCTTCGCGCCACGGACGGCGCGATGCCCTCCGACATGGCCCTCACCTCGCATGCCGGTCTGGAGGAGGAGCGACGCCTGTTCTACGTCGGTCTCACCCGTGCACGCGACACGCTGAGCGTCTACGCCCCGGCGACGCTCCCCACGCATCCGACCGCGTTCACCGCCCGTCATGTGCAGGCCAAGCCCAGCCGGTTCCTCACCAGCGAGGCGCTCTCGTGCATGACGGTGGTCGACGCGCGGATCGCCGAGCCGACCAGGAAGGACGCGGCCCCGGGCCCTCGCGTGAGCCTGGGCGAGCTCGACGCGCTGTTCGCCTGACGCCGGAGGCGCAGGGGTTCAGGGCAGGATCTGCACCGTCTGCCGGGCGATCTCGAGCTCCTCGTTCGTCGGCACCACCAGGACCGTCACCCGGGACGCATCCGTCGAGATGACGCGGATCCCCGATCCCGGCGCCTCGTTCCGTGCAGGATCGATCTCGATGCCCGCGAAACCCAGCGTCGCCATCGCCTCGCGCCGCACGAGCGCGTTGTTCTCCCCCACGCCGGCGGTGAACGAGATCACGTCGACACCGCCGAGCTGCGCGAGGTAGGCGCCCGCGTACGCACGCAGGCGGTGGATGTACACGTCGAAGGCGAGCGTCGCAGCCTCGTCCCCCGCGGCGGCACGGGTGAGGACGTCGCGCATGTCCGAGACACCCGCGAGCCCCTTGAGGCCGCTGCGCGTGTTCAGCAGCTCGTCGAGATCGTGGATGGTCAGGTCGGCCCGACGCGCCAGGGTGAACAGCACGGCGGGATCGATGTCGCCCGAACGCGTGCCCATCACGAGACCTTCCAAGGGCGTCATACCCATCGAGGTCTCCACCGAGCGCCCTCCGCGCACCGCGGTCACCGAGGCCCCGTTGCCGAGGTGGAACACGATCTGCCGCAGATCCTCCCGCTCGCCGCCGATGAACGCCGCGGCCGCCTCCGACACGTACTTGTGCGAGGTGCCGTGGAAGCCGTACCGGCGGATCCGGTGCGCCTCGGCCAGTTCCCGGTCGATCGCGTAGGTGTACGCCGCGGGGGCGAGGGTCTGATGGAACGCGGTGTCGAACACGGCGACGTGGGGCACGTCGGGGAAGGCGGTCTTCGCGGCGCGGATGCCCTGGAGTGCCCCTGGGTTGTGCAGCGGCGCGAGCGCCGATAGCTCGTCGATGTTGATCTCGACGAGCGGGGTGATCAGCGTCGGCTCGAAGAAGCGGGCGCCGCCGTGCACCACCCTGTGCCCGAGGGCCGCGGGCGGGAACTCCGCGAGCGACGGCCCGTGCGCCGCGAACGCGTCCAGCATCACCTGGAAGCCGGCCGTGTGATCGGGGATCGGCAGCGTCCGCTCGGTCTCGTTCCCCTCGGCGTCGACGTGCACCGCGCGTCCCTCGGGCTGCCCGATGCGCTCGACGAGTCCCGAGGCGAGGGACCGGCCGCCCTCGACATCGATGAGCTGGTACTTGAACGAGGACGACCCGCTGTTGATCACCAGGACGATGCTCACGCTGCGCTCCCCTGCTGGGCCTGGATCGCGGTGATCGCGATCGTGTTGACGATGTCCTCGACGAGAGCGCCGCGGGAGAGGTCGTTGATCGGCTTGTTGAGCCCCTGCAGCACCGGCCCCATGGCCACCGCGCCGGCGGAGCGCTGCACGGCCTTGTAGGTGTTGTTGCCGGTGTTCAGGTCCGGGAACACGAACACGGTCGCCCGCCCGGCCACCGAGGAGCCGGGGAGCTTCGCCCTGGCGACCGCGGCATCGGCGGCCGCGTCGTACTGGATCGGCCCCTCCACCGGCAGCTCAGGGGCGCGCTCGCGCACCAGCTCGGTCGCCGTGCGCACCTTCTCCACTTCGGCGCCGGATCCGGAGTCCCCCGTCGAATACGAGAGCATCGCCACGCGCGGATCGATGCCGAACGCGGTCGCCGTCGCGGCGGAGGAGATCGCGATGTCGGCGAGCTGCTCACTCGTGGGATCCGGGATCACCGCGCAGTCGCCGTACACGAGCACGCGGTCCGCGAGGGCCATCAGGAAGACCGAGGACACCACGGAGACCCCCGGCCTCGTCTTGATGATCTCGAACGCCGGGCGGATCGTGTGCGCGGTGGTGTGCGCGGCACCGGACACCATGCCGTCGGCGAGGCCGAGGTGCACCATGAGCGTGCCGAAGTACGAGACGTCGGTCACGGTGTCCGCCGCCTGGGCGACGGTGACGCCCTTGTGCGCGCGCAGCCGCGCGTACTCCTCCGCGAAACGCGGCACGAGGTCAGGATCCGTGGGCGACACGATGCGCGCCGCGTCCAGGTCGACCCCGAGCTCCCGGGCTCGCGCCCGCACCGCGGCCTCCTCGCCGAGGATCACGAGGTCGGCGATCCCGCCCGCGAGGACCGCCCCCGCCGCGCGGAGCACGCGGTCGTCGCCGCCCTCGGGCAGCACGATCGTGCGGCGCTCGGTGCGCGCCCGGTCGAACAGCTCGTACTGGAACATCAGAGGCGTCACGACATCCGAGCGTGCGACGCCCAGCCGCGCGATGAGCGCCGGCACGTCGACGTTCTGCTCGAACAGCGCGAGGGCCCGACCCACCCGGTGCGGGGCGTCCACGGAGAGACGACCGGGGGCGTTCATGATGCGCACGGTCGTGTCGTAGGTGCCGTGGCCTGTCGCGATGATGGGCACCCGCGGGCCCAGTCCGTCGAGCAGGCGCTCGATCGGCTCCGGAAGGGCGAACGGCCCGTTCAGCACGATCGCGGCGATCGACGGGAAGGTCCCGGCCGCCTGCGCCAGCAGCGTGGCCAGCAGCACCTCTTCGCGATCCGCCGGCACCACGACCACGGACGACTCAATCAGCCGCGGCAGCACGTTGACCATCGACATGCCCGCGATCACGACGTCGAGCACCTCGCGGTCGAGCAGTTCCTCGTCGCCCCGGATCATCCGGCCCTCCAGCGCTGTCCGCACGCCGCGGACGGACGGGGCGACGAGCGACCGGTCCTCCGGGACCACCCACACGGGCACGTCATCGGCTGCGCCCGCCGGCCGCTCACCCAGCACCGCCGTGACAGCCGCGCTGATCTGCTCCCGCTGCGCGGCGTCGGCGCGGTTGACGACGATCGCCGACAGCACCGCCCGCTCCTGCGCCAGCTCTGCGATGCCGAGCCGGGCGAGCTGGCCCAGCTGCGCGGGGGTGCGCGCACCGGTGACGCCGAGACGCTCGCCATGGCCGGCGGTGTCACGGCCACCGAGCACCAGCAGCACGGGCGCCCCGAGGTTCGCCGCGATCCGCGCGTTGACGCCGAGTTCCGCGGGAGCCGCGACATCCGTGTAGTCGCTGCCCAGGATCACGACGGCGTCGCACTGCGCCTCGACCGCCCGATAGCGCTGCAGGATCCTCCCGAGCGCCGCGTCGGGATCGGCATGGAGCTCGTCGTAGCCGACGCCGATGCACTCGGCCGCGCCGAGGCCGACCTCTGTGCGGCTCAGCAGCATCTCCAGCACGTCGTCGGTGCCATCGCTCGAACGGGTGACAGGGCGGAAAACGCCCACCCTGGCGGTGGCCCTGCTCAGCGCGTCGATCACGCCCAGCGCGATCAGCGACTTGCCGGAGTGGCCTTCGATGGACGTGATGAGGATGCTCTTCGCCACGCCCCCAGCCTACGGGTCCCCCTGCTCCGTTCAGGGCTTCGCGCCGAACGCGGCGAACAGGCGGTCCCGGAAGGCGTCCATGCGCCAGACCGGGGAGGCGTCGCCGGGGCGCAGGCCCGACGTCCACCCCCAGTCGTCGATCGCGGTGAAGACCGCCGGATCGCGGGCGATGACGCTGATCGGCACGTCGTGCGAGGCACCGGCGCCGCTCACGATCGCCGCGGGCTGGTGGTCGCCGAGGACGATGACCACGAGATTCGGATCGTCGACGTTCGAGAGGAAGGAGAAGAGCGCGCCGAGCGAGTACTGCACCGACTGACCGTAGAAGCGCTGGACCGTCTTCGCGCTCTGCCACACCGCTCCCGCGGATTCGCTCTGCCCCGGCTGCGCGTCGTAGATGGAGCCGTCGCCGATCTGCGCCCAGGGGACGAGCCGCGGCAGCGGCGCCCACGGCGTGTGCGAGGACACCAGATCGATCTCCGCCATGACGGGGTCGTGCGGGCCGGCGAGCTCGGTGTCGGCGAAGTGCTTGAGCGTGAACTGGTCCGGGATCCTGGCGTACCCGAAACCCGGGCCGCGATAGCCGACGTCCCGGGCGTCGAGCAGGGAGTCGTAGTGATAGAACGAGGCGCCGACGTTCCAGGTCTCCGAGTCCGAGGGCACATCGGACACCGTCCGCCACCCGGCGTCTCCGAAGGCCCGGCTCAGGGAGAGGCGCTCGCTCGCGACGAGCTGGTCGTACGCGGACTGCGTGGGCGTCCACACGCCCGTCTGGAGCGTCCCGTGGGCGAGCCAGCTGATCCCGCCGTACGTCGGCGAGGTGAGCCAGGCGCTGCGCGCGGTGTATCCCTCGGCGACGAGGGAGGCGTTCCCGGCGCGGAGCACGTCCGTCACGCCGGGGGCGATCTCCGGCCCCTCGAGCGCGACCCGGCCATAGCTCTCGACGAAGGCGATGACGACGTCCTTGCCGCGGAGCCCGGCGAGGAGCCGGTCCGGCGGCACCTCGGCGAACGGATCCTCCGCGACGGCGCGCGAGAACGCCGCCTGCGCCGCGAGCACGCGCTCGGTGTTCGACACCGCGACCTCGACCGAGCCGACCGATGCCGCTGCGGCGAGAGGCGCACCGGCCGGCGGCGGCGCCACGACGCCCGCGATCAGCCAGGTCGCCGCGAGTCCTGCGATCACGGCCCGTCCCGTCGTGCGCTCCCGCACCACACCCGAGACGCGCAGCGCGGCCCAGGCCAGCGCCGTGGCGCACGCCAGCGCCGCGCAGAGGAGCCCGAGGAGGATCAGCTCGGCGGAGAAGGCGCCCACGGCATCGACGAGCACCCCGTAGGCGGATCCGAGCTGCGGCCCGTCCACGAGGGCGAACGGAGTGCCGACGGTCGCCCGGAAGCCGCGGTCGATCCCCGCGAGGACGACGGCCGCGGTCACGAACCCGCCGAAGATCGCGGCGAGGACGCGGCGGACGACCCGCCACGGCACGATCACGAGCAGCATCACGATCAACAGGGACTCCACGGGGATGCCGATGAGACCCGGCGTCCCGGCGGCGAGCCCGTCGGCGGCCAGCAGCCCGGGCGCGAGCGGGAGCAGGACGAGCGCCGCGATCGCGGAGGCGACCGCGGCACGGCCCCTCCCCCGCGGCGATGACGACGCGAGGCGGGTGCCTGGCGGGATCCGGATCCCGGCGGAGGTGCTCATGATCGTTCGGAGGCGGCTGCCGCGTGATGCGCGCCGGCGGCGGAGCCCGGATCCGGTCGGACGTCGCAGCGGTCCGACAGCGCGTAGCGCAACAGCACGACATCGCCGATCTGCCGGGTCTCGGCCAGACGTGCGCGACGTGAGGCCGTCCACGGATAGCGCCCCGCCGCCGCGGCCCTGGGCGCCCCCGGCTCGCCGACGAAGAACGGCGCGATCACGAGCTGCAGCTCGTCGACGAGATCGGCCTGCAGGAACTGCGTCAGCACGGTCCCGCCGCCCTCGACCATGAGCCTGCGCACCGCGCGGCGCTCGCCGAGGTCCTCGAGCAGTGCCGCCATGGTGACCTCCGTGCCGAGGCCGACCACGGTCGCCCGGTCGCCGAGGCGTGCGCGCAGTCTGCGCTCGCCCGCCGACGGGGTGTACACGAGGCGCGGCACGTCACCCGCGGTGAAGAACGCGGCGTCCGGCGAGAGCTCGCCGGACGCGGTCACGGTCACCTTCACCGGCGATGCGGCACAGCCGGAGGACAGCCTGCGCGCGCGCCGTCCGGCATCCCGCACGAGCAGCCGAGGATCGTCCCGGCGCACCGTCGACGCGCCGACCAGGATCGCGTCGTTGCGGGAGCGGACCTCGTCGACCCGGTCGAAGTCGGCCGCGTTCGACATGGCGAGACGGCGCGGGGTGGACCCGTCGAGATATCCGTCGATCGACATCGCGCAGCTGAGCGTCACGTACGGGCGGTCGCTCATGGCCTCCTCCTCCGAGCGAGGAAGAGCACGACGGCCCCGGGCGCGACGCCGAGGAGGGCCAGCACGCCGAACGCCGTCGAGGCGGACACTCCGGCCGATGCGCCGAGTCCGACGAGCGCGAAGGCGGCCCCGGCGACCGCCTCGCGCGGCCCCCAGCCCCCGACGTTGACCGGGATCGCGGATGCCGCGAGCACGATGAGCCCGACGGCCGGGATCCCGCCGTCGAGCGGCAGGCCGACCGTGAGGCACGCCACGACGAACAGCGCGACGTGCGACGCCACCACCACGGCCGAGGCCAGGACGATCGCCGACAGCGCGGCGGGGCGGGCCAGCACCGGGCGCAGCAGGGCGCACTCCCGGCGCAGGATCCGCCGCGGACGCGGCAGGAGCGCCGCCGACGCCGCCACGACGGCGACCAGGACCGCGATCGCGCCGGCAGACCACGCGAGCGGCACGAGCGAGGACCCGAGCCCCAGCGGCAACAGTACCGCGAGCGTCAGCACGATCTGGACGACCTGCCCGAGCAGCCGTTCGGCGACCACCGCTCGCGCTGCGACGCCCACACGGGCCTGGCCACGGCCATGAGCCCAGGCGCGATGGACGTCGCCGAGGACGCCCGCCGGAAGCACCGCGTTGAGGAACTGCGACCGGTAGTACGCGGCGAACGCCTCGCGTCGGCTCAGCGTCAGCCCGTACCCGGTCGCGACGACCCGCCAGCGCCAGGCGGCGGCCGCGGTCGCGATCGCCGCCAGCACGAGCGCCGCCAGCACTGACGGCGGCGAGATGGCCGCGATCCCGCGGACGAAGGGACCGAGGCCGACGACCAGCGCGGTGGCGGCCAGGATCGCCGCCCCGGCGACGATGCGGACGGCGAGGCGGATCCTCGGGCGGTCGCGCCGCCGCTCCGCAGCGACCGGCGCCTGTCCCACGAGGCCGCCCGGAGCGGGGCTCAGCGCGGCCATGCGAGCACATCCTGGTGCGAGACGGTGACGCGCAGCGCGCCCTCGGCGAGCTGCGCGATGCGGCGCACCAGATAGGCCTCGGCGTCGTCCGAGAGCTCCGGGCGCTGCGCGACCGCCGCGCCGACCCAGCCGTCCAGCCACGCGGCGATCAGGGGCGCGTCCGCCGTGCCGAGATGCCAGGGCGCGGGCGCCGTGCGGACGCCCCATCCGGCGTCGGCGAACAGCCGCGCCAGCACAGGGGCCGCATCGGGTCCCATGAGCCGGCGTCCTTCGGCGTCCCGCCTCTGGTGCGCGTTGAAGGCGTCCCCGATCGCGACGTCGAGCGCATCGGGCGGGTCGAGGATCACCACGCCCGTCACCGACAGGCTGAACAGCGCGGGAGCGCCGCCGGCGACGCAGGCGGACACGATTCGGGCCGCCTCCTCACGGGTGAGGACGTCGAGCAGCGCGGACGCCGTCACCGCGGACGCCCCGTCGAACGCCCGGAGCTCCAGGGTCTCCAGCGCCTCGACCACGACGGTGGTGTGGACCGGCCGCCCTGCGTCGTCCGTCACCGCGTCGAGGTCGAGATGGTCGACGATCGCCGCGTCCCCGTCGCGCAGCACCCACTCCTGCGGACCGGGCAGCCGCGGGGCGAGCCATCGCGTCATGCCACCGGTCCCTGCTCCGAGATCGTGCAGCACGACCGGCCCGAGCGGGAGCAGTCGCGCGAGCAGGCCGGCGAGTTCGGTCGAGCGCGCCGTGTCATCCGCGGCGGCCCGCAGCGCGAGCCACGAGGCGGTGGCCGTCGAGAGCGAGCTCATGAGGGCTCCAGCGCCTCGGACACCGCGGCCACGGTGGCGGCCCAGGTCGGAAGTCCGGCGCGCGCGGCACGGGCCTCGGCACGGAGCCGGCGGCGCAGCGCCGGATCCATCATCCACGCGTCGAGGGCGGCGGCGAGCGCGATCGGATCGTCGGGCGGGACCAGGACGGCCCCTCCGCCGGACACGGTGTCGGGAATGCCGCCCACCTGCGCGGCCAGGACCGGCACCCCGTGACCGCGGGCCTCGGCGATCGCCATTCCCGAGCTCTCCACGCGTGACGGCGCCACGAGCAGCGGGCTGCGACGATACTCCGCTGCGAGCTCCGGACCGCGGAGGACGCCGGTGAGCAGCACCCTGCCGTCGAATCGCTGCGCGGTGCGCGTCACAGCGGAGGCGAACGCGCCGAACGGCCGGGGGGATCCGACGATCCGGCACGTCCAGGCCCGTCCGGGCAGCCGGTCGAGCGCGGCGAGCAGCACGTCCTGCCCCTTGTGCGGCGCCACGACGCCGACGCAGAGGAGATCCAGCCGAGGCGGTTCCTTCCCCGCATCGGCGAGCGACCGCTCCGGCGGCACGTCGACGCCCGGCGGCGCGACCGTCACCCGTCCGTCCGCCACCAGGTCGCGCCGGCGGAGCTCCTCCGCGGTCCACCGGCTCGTCACGACGACGTGGTCGGCCGCAGCCAGTGCGCGACGCTCGGCGGCCACGATCGGCGCGGTCGCATCCGGGAACGCCGCGGCGACCATGTGCGCGAGGACCACCGTCCGCACGCGGGCCGCCGCCTCGGCGACGGCCTCCGGCGCCCACAGGGCGACGAGGCCGTCCACGAGGACCGTCGCTCCGCGCGGCACCGCCCGGAGCGCCTCGGTCGCGCCGGAGGCGTCCCCCGTCTCGACGGTCGTGACGCGCCATCCGCGGGAGCCGAGCCCGTCGCGCACACGCCGGTCGTAGACGTTCCCGCCGCTCACCCGGGCGGGGTCGTCGATCCCCTCCGGGACGAGGAAGGCCAGCGGTCGGCCGGTCACATCGTCACCTCGTAGGACGCCCAGGCGATGTGCGACTCGTGCAGGGTCACGGCGATGCCGGTCAGCCGGGCATCGCCGAGACCGCCGTCGCGCACCCGCTCCACGAGCCTGTCGCCGATGACCTGGCACAGGCGCTCGGTCGTGGTGTTGAGGCCCTCGAAGTCCGGCTCGTCGTCGAGGTTGCGATACGACAGGGCGCCGACGATCTCGTGCAGCGCCTCCGAGGCTCGTCCGATGTCCACGACGATGCCGTTCGGATCCAGCTCCGCGGCGCGGAACGAGGCATCGACGACGAAGGTCGCGCCGTGCAGCCGCTGCGCGGGGCCGAAGACCTCGCCGCGGAGGCTGTGGGCGATCATCAGGTGGTCGCGGACGGTCACGGCGAAGGTCATTCCCTGCTCCAATCGATGGTCTGGCAGAGCGCGGCGGCGGTGCCGTCGGCGAGGCCCGCGGTCACCTCGGGCAGCTGTCGCCACGAGGCGGTCGCGCCGAGCAGCAGATCGAACGCCGGATCCTCCAGAAGCCGGAGCGCGAGGGCAAGGCGCTCCCGCGTCGACCGCCGGGAACGCCGGTTCGCCGCGACCGCGCCGACCTGGCTCGATCTGATGCTCAGCCGGCGGGAGTGGAAGTCCGCGCCGAGCTCCAAGGGCACGGGGGCGGCGCCGTACCAGCTCGCCACGACGACCTCTCCGTCCGTCGGCGCGGCCCGCAGGGCGAGCTGCAGCCCGGCGCCGGAACCGCTGGCCTCGATCACGACGTCCGCCTCGCCGGGCGGATCGACGGCGCGGGCGAACCGAGCCCCGAGCGCCTCCACGACCCGCTGCTTCCCCGGGTCGAGGTCGGCCACGGTGACCTCGGTCCCGGGGATCCCGCATGCGAGCCGGGCCAGGGCGCAGCCGATCATCCCCGCCCCGACGATGAGCACGCGATCGCCGATCGCGGGCGCCGCGTCCCAGAGCACGTTCACCGCGGTCTCCACCGCGCCGGCGAGCACGGCCCGCCGCGCCGGCACGCCCTCCGGCACGGGCAGGAGGGCCTCCACGGGGGCGACGGAGCGCGACTGATGCGGGAGCAGCCCGAACACCGTCCGTCCGCGCAGCTCGACCGGGCCCACCTCGACCACGCCGACGTTGAGGTAGCCGTACTTCACCGGGAACGGGAAGTCGCCGTCCTGGAAGGGCGCACGCATCCGCTCGTGCTCGGAGGGAGGGACCATGCCGCGCGCGACGAGCGCCTCCGTGCCGCGGCTGATCCCGGTCCACAGCGTGCGCACCGAGGCCTCTCCGGGACCGGGAGAGCGCACGGGCTCGCTGCGGAACTCGCCGCGACCGCGGCCCGTGGTCCACCACGCGGTCGCCGCCTCGGCGCGATCCGCGTGAACCTCGACCGCCCGCTGCGTCGTGTCACCCATGACTACCATGAAAGTAACACGGAGGCCGGATGCGAAAGGTTCAGCTCACGCCCTGGTTCTGGGTGGCCGCAGGAGTCCTCGTGCTCCTCGCGATCGGCGCTTCGGCGCCGCTCTCCCCCGCGGGGTGGGCGGCGGCGCTCGGCTACCTGATCGTGTCCTCCGTCCTGGTCTCTCGCGGGCTCCGGCGCCGTGGCAGTACGCGCTTCGGCGCCGCCAACGCCGTCACCGCCACCCGGTCGATGCTCGTCGGCATCGCGACGGGCCTCGTCGCGACCTCTCTCACGGACAGGATCTCCCCCGCACTCCTCGTGGCGATCGTGGCCGTCGCGCTCGCGCTCGACGGCGTCGACGGGTACGTCGCCCGCCGCACCGGCAGCGTGAGCGAGCTCGGCGCCCGCTTCGACATGGAGGTCGACGCGTTCCTGCTGCTCGTGCTGTCGGTGTACGACGTGCGGTTCGTGGGCGGCTGGGTGCTGGCGCTCGGGCTCATGCGGTACGCGTTCGTCGCCGCCGCATGGGTGCTGCCGTTCCTCGGGCGCCCCCTGCCGTTCCGGTACTGGCGCAAGGTCGTCGCCGCCGCCTGCGGCATCGTGCTGGCCGTCATCGCGGCGCAGGTGCTGCCCCCGATCGCCGCCGTGATCGCCGCGGCGGGCGCGCTCCTGCTGCTGCTCGAGTCGTTCGGGCGCGACGTCCTCTGGGCGGTCCGGATGAACCGCGCGGACGCGCGCCTCGTGTCACCCCAGAAGGCCTCGGCTCGAGACGGAAGCAGGTAGCACGATGACGTCGACCACCACCCCGGCGCTGCGGGTCATGCGGATCCTCAGCACGCTCGTCCTCCTCGCCACCGGCGGGATCCACCTCTTCCTCGTGTTCGACGGGGTCGGCGGGATCCTCGGCGTGCTGTTCGTGCTCAACGCCGTCGCGGCGCTCGTGCTCGCGATCGGGATGGCCCTGCTCCGCGGCAGGCTCCTGCAGGCGGCGACGGTGCTGTCCCTGCTGTTCCTGATCGCGACCCTCGGCGCGCTCCTGCTCGCCCTCACCGTGGGGCTGTTCGGGATCACCGAGGTGTGGACCTTCACCCTCGTGCCCCAGACGGTCGTCGTGGAGTCGATCGGGATCGTCGTGCTCGCGGTGACGACCGTGCTGGTGCTGCGCGGCGGATCGCCGTCGCGTCGCTGAGCGAGTGCTCCGCCCGCCCCCCAGGCGAGCCCGGGCGCGAGCCCGAGTGCACGGGATCCTGCCGGGTGCACGGGATCCTGCCGTGTGCACGGATTCTGCACGCCAACAGGCCGTGCACTCGGCAGTTAGCCGTGCACTCGCGGGCCAGGCCGAGGG
>NZ_NCKN01000053.1 GCF_002257455.1 Microbacterium sp. 13-71-7 | reverse complement strand
GGCGTGGCGCCGCTGATCGAGCTCACCGGTGGCTTCGTCGGCGACCTCACGGTGCGCGAGAACGTGCGGCTGACCGCGGGCCTGCACGGGATGGGCCGTGCCGAGGTCTCCGAGCGCTACGACGACATCATCGACTTCGCGGAGCTGGAGAAGTTCCAGGACACCCCGTACAAGCACCTCTCGAACGGCATGAAGGTGCGCCTGGCGTTCTCGGTCGTGTCGCAGCTGGAGGAGCCGATCCTCCTCGTGGACGAGGTGCTCGCGGTGGGCGACAAGGCGTTCCGGGACAAGTGCTACCAGCGCATCGACGAGCTCCTCGCCGAGGGGCGCACGCTGTTCTTCGTCTCGCACAACGAGAAGGATCTGCGCCGGTTCTGCACGCGCGGCCTGTACCTGAACAAGGGCGGCCTGGTGCTGGACGCGTCGATCGGCGAGGTGCTCGACCGCTACAACGCCGACAACTCCTGAGCGGAATCCCGACCGCGGTCGGGACCCCGCTCGGACCGGGGGCCGATCAGAGCCCGACGAGCGAGCGCAGCTGGCCGAGCGCGGCCTTGGCGTCGACGAGCGGGCCGGACGGGTCGGATCCGCCGGCGTATGCCGAGCGCAGCGACTGCAGCCGGGCCGAGTAGGCGTTCACGGCCTCGCCCCACTGCGTCGCGATCGAGGAGGGAGCCGGCTGGCTCGCCAGGTTCTGGGCATCGTTCTGCAGCGAGTCCACGACCTGGACCGCGGTGTCGCCGCTGTGGTTCTGCACCAGGTCGAGGCCGGTGGACGCGTTGTCCAGTCGCGGCTGCACCTGCCCGCGGAACGCATCGACGGAGGGATCCGGGACAGGGGGCGGCGCGGTCACCGGCGCCGTCGGGAGGTCGGTCGGAACGCTCGTCGACGTCGGCGTGGGCGCGGGCGAGGGACCGGGCGTCGGTGTCGCGGTCCTCGATGCCGTCGGGCTCGCGGTCGGCGTCGGGGCGCCGTCGCCGCGAGGGATCAGGAACAGCACCACGACGGCGGCCACGACGAGGGCGGCCACCACGAGCCCGATGATCAGGGCGATGCGTCCGCCGCGCTTCTTCGGCTCATCCGGGAAGACCCAGACGGCCTCCGGCTTCTGGTCGCTCATCGATCCTCAGTCCTCCAGGGCGGGCATCGGACGCCAGCTGCGGTCGCGGCCGATCCGGCCGCCGTCGCGCAGCCCGCGGAACAGGTTGCTCGTGCCGCGCACCGTCCGCTCGACGAACACCAGGCGGATGAGCTCCTTCGCGAAGGTCATCGCCGTGCCGAGGCCGAACAGGACGGGGTTGTACACGTGGTGCACGCGGTAGTACTGCTTCAGGTAGGCGCGGTTGCGCATGATGTAGTACCGGTAGGCGTTGCTCGACGCGTTCATGTGCCGCACGCCCATGTCCCACTGCTTGATCTCGCGGGTGCGCCGGAGCACGAACTCGTCGACGATGACGGCCTGGGTGCGGCGGGAGGCGAGCCAGCCGTACATCTGGTCGTCCCAGTAGATGAAGAACCGCGGATCCGGGAGGCCGATCTCCTTGACGATCGAGCGGTGGATGAACATGCCCTCGAAGCAGCCGCTGTTCATCGGCTTGAAGCCGGTGGCGTCGAAGCCGGCGGGCGCGAAGGGGATCGGGATGCCCATGCGCTCCGCGATCCGGTACTGCCAGTAGAAGGCGCTGCCGTCGTAGTCGTAGCGGCGGCCCTGGATGCTCTTGAACCGGGGGGCCCAGGCGCCCATGCGGGCCAGGCCGTCCGGGAGCACCTCGACGTCGTCGTCCATCATCCAGATCCACTCGGATCCGAGCTCGTACGCGGTGCGCATGCCCTCGCTGAACCCGCCGGATCCGCCCGTGTTGGTCTCCAGGCGGCGGTACACGATCTCGGCGTCGATCCGCGACCGGTAGGAGTCGACCACGTCCGTGGTGTCGTCGGAGGAGGCGTTGTCGATGATGACGACGCGGCCCGGCTTCGGGTCCATCTGCACGATGCTGTCGAGCAGGCCCTGCAGCAGGTGCGAGCGGTTGTAGGTGACGACGACGATCGTCGCGCTGGCCGGGTCGAAGCCGGCGGCGCCGTTCTGGCGGTCAGGGGTCACGGATGTCGCTCCAGAGAGGGTGAAGGGGAGGTCTTCAGCCTACCCGCGGAAGCCCGTGCAACCCTGCGAACGCGTGCGCGCGCCTCGCAGTCCGCCGCGGCGGACGAGGGGTCAGCGGTCCGGCAGCGGCGTCGAGCTGGTCTGCACGGCGTCGATGTTCTCCCGCCAGGACCGGGACTGCCCCGCGCGCAGGGCGCACAGCACGAGCAGGAACCATCCGGCGCTGACGAGCGTGAAGCTCTCGAACACCGAGTCCACGGCGAGGGCGACGAGCACGAGGGGCGTCCAGGCGTACACCACCGAGCGGCGCACGCTCGCGACCAGCCAGGAGCGCACGAGCGCGACGCCGCCGAGCAGGCAGAACAGCAGGAGTCCGCCCGCGCCGACCTGGAGCAGGGTGTCGAAGAACGCGTTCAGCGCGCTGCCGTGGTGGTCGTTGGTGAAGTAGTTGATCGAGTTGAACGGGTAGAGCGCGTCGCTCCACAGGCCGAACCAGCCCCAGCCCTGCGCGGGGCGCTGCTGCACGTACGTGAGCAGGTTGCTCCACAGCTCGACGCGGATGTTGAAGTCGCTGCCCGCATCGAGCACGGCGATGACCCTGTTGCGGAAGATCGCGATGGCGACCAGCACGGCGAGGACGACCCCGCCGATCGCCCACTGCAGCGGGCGTCTGCGGGCGGGCGGGGCCTGACGCACGATCACCAGCGCGACGCTCGCCGCGCCCACGGCGGCCGCGAGCACGAGCACGGTGGGGGAGGCGGAGAAGAGCGCGAGGAATCCCGCCACCACCACGGACGGGATCGCGATCGCCGCCGACAGCGACTGGGAGCGCCACTCCACCACGAAGGTGATGACCGCGATGACCGCGATGAAGCCGAGCATGTTGCGCGTGCCGAAGAGGCCCTGGATCGGCCCTCCGGCGGCGAGCCGGCCCTGGATGCCGAGGAAGTGGAACGGCATGTCCAGCAGGATTCCGCTCATGATCTCGGCGACCAGCGAGGCGCCGAGCAGGATGCGCAGCGCATCCCCCAGCGCCCGCACGGTCTGCAGGGTGTCTCTGATGTGCCCGATGACGACTGCGATCACCGCGTATCCGGCGAGGGCGGCCCAGGCCTTCAGCGAGGCGGCGGACGCGGTCGACCAGACCGCGCTCGCGAGCGTCCAGGCGAGGAACGCGAGGAGCGTCGACGGTGCGAGGCGGAGCGGGCTGAGCTCCTCGCGGCGCACCCAGAGGATGCCGACGCCGATCACGCACAGCACGGCGATGATCGTGTTGAGGGTCGCGGACGAGGTGAACGCGGCGATCGCGAACGATCCGAACACGCTCAGCAGTGCGCAGGTCGAGTAGGCGCGCGCCATCTCGACCGAGGCGAGCGTCCTCGCCAGGCGCCGCCGGGGAGTGGTCATGCCGTCCGCCGCCGCGACTGCGGCGGCGCGCCCTCGCCGGGGCCGGATCCCACGAACGGCGAGATCTTCATCTTGAACGAGAGCAGGATCAGCAGGAGCCAGCCCCACAGCATGATCGGCGTCGATTCCGCGAGCCCCAGCACCAGGAGCATCGCGCCCAACACCGTCGGCAGCAGCGACAGCGCGGCGTAGGGGCGGTCCTGCACGAGGTCCCAGCGCGGGCGGTCGACAGCGAAGAACCAGGCGCGCCACGCGAACGCGAAGAAGGCGATCGCGATGAGCAGCACGCCGAGGAGGCCGAGCTGCAGGAACACGTCCAGCCACATGTTGTGCGCCATGAACACCGTGATGCGGTGATCGATGATCCAGTCGTGGAACGCCGGGTCCCACGGCACCCACGGGGAGGAGAAGCCGTTGCCGAAGATCGGATGCTGCACGGCGCGCGCCCAGACCTTGCGCCAGATCTCGAGCCGCCCTGTGAGGTCGGAGGACTTGCCGAGGACGCCGAAGAGCGCGTCGCGGGCGAACCACGCCGCTGCCGCGCCGACGAGGGCGACCGCGGTGAACAGCGCGTACATCCGCGCACGCCCTCGCGGCGTGCGCGTGCGGCGCATGAGCAGCGCGGCGACCAGCACGAGCGCGCCGACCGCGAACGAGGCGTACGCGGTGGCGGATCCCGCCCGCAGGAAGAAGAACGCGGCGAGCACGATCCAGACGAGCAGGGCGGGCCTGCGGCGCGCTCCCTGCGCGTAGAGCAGCGCGAACACAACGAGCGCGAAGGCGCAGAGGATGCCGAGGGTGTTCGAATTGCCCACGATGCCCTGCACCCTGCCGCCGTCGAACAGGTCGCCGCGCACCCAGTACCAGTGCGGATCGGGCTTGCCCGCGGGCAGATCCGAGAAGAACGGCAGCAGCGGATGCCGCAGCACCAGCGCGACCCACAGCTCGAGCAGCAGCGAGAGCCCGAGGATCCACTTCAGCGCGCTCGAGAGCGCCCGCACGATCTCGTGCCAGCTCAGCGTGAAGGCGATGAACAGGGCGACGACGGTGATCGCCGCCTGCAGGGTCCAGGTGAGCAGCGTCGCCCACGGCCATCCCGACCAGGACAGCGAGAGCAGGGCCAGGGCTGTGTATCCGAGCGCCGTCCAGGGCAACCGGCGCCACGGGAACCGTGCAGGCCGGGCCAGCGCGATGCGGGGGATCGCGAGGCCGAGCGTGCCGACGAGCAGGACGGCCAGCACGACCGCGGCCCCGTCCACGCCGAGCAGATTGAAGATCGCGGTGTGCGCGAACACGCAGAACAGCAGCAGCACGATGTGCGCGCGCAGGAGGAGATGCCCGGTGGACTCGCGTGCCGGAGCGCTCGGCGGGGGGGCCGTGGAGAGTCTGGAGTGCTGCGCCATCGTGGTTCAGAGTACCGCCCGCGCCCTGTGACGTCGGGAGCACGGCCCGGTCTTCGACACGCCGGCGCGACACGCCGTGTGCAGTGAAGAACGTTCAACGCCTGCTTGAGGGTTTACGATCCGCGACTTGACCAGGGCGAATGACACGGGTGTAATTAGTAGTGCAACGCGGCCCGCGGGGCACCCGGGGGGATACGAGGGAGAGGGCGACATGACGGCATACCGTTCAGACGTTCCCGACGACTGGTTCGTAGATCCGGTCCAGTTGGGGGTTCCGGGCGTCCGCCGCCCGACCGAGGGCGACGACAACGCACTCGCGTGGCAGAGCGACGCGCTGTGCGCGCAGACCGATCCGGAGGCCTTCTTCCCGGAGAAGGGCGGCTCGACCCGCGACGCCAAGCGCATCTGCACCTCCTGCGACGTGCGGGGCGAATGCCTCGAGTACGCGCTGAACAACGACGAGCGCTTCGGAATCTGGGGCGGTCTCTCCGAGCGGGAGCGCCGCAAGCTCAAGCGCCGCGCCGGCTGAACCGCTCCGACAGGCTCGGTGACCGCTGTGGGGAACGCCGTCGGCCGCTCCGAGAAATGCGTATGCCGGGAAAACGGGGACGCGCCCGCGTCCCACCCCTCCTGCCGGCGATGACCCGCTTAGGCTGACCCCGTCATGTCTGCCCGAGTACACGCCGTCCTCGTCGCCCGTTCGGGTGCGACCTCCCTCGCGCGCCTGCTGCGCGCTCTCGATGCGCTCGCCGCCCAGACGCGCCGGCCGGATGCGCTGACGATCGTCGCGTGCGGTTCGTCGAGCGCGCTGCGGGCCAGTGCCCGCGTCGCCGAGGCCGCGGAAGCGGTGATCGAGACCAAGGCCTCCACGACGCTCGCCGCGGCCGTCGCCCTCGCGCTCCCGCGCGTCGCGGACGATGCGGCGCTCTGGATCCTCACCGAGGACTGCGCTCCGGCTCCTGCGGCACTCGCACAGCTCGCGGGGGCGCTCGAGCGCTCCCCGGCGGCGTCGATCGCCGCCCCCAAGCTCATCAGCACCCTCGACGAGCACCGCATCGTGTCGTTCGGGCAGAGCATGACCCGCCTCGGTCGCGCGGTCGACCCCGCCCGCGGGGAGCTCGACCAGGGCCAGCACGACGGCATGGACGACGCGCTCGGTGCCGATGCGCGCGGTCTGCTCCTGCGCGCCGGCCGCGGCCTGCGCCCCGACGCCGGCCTGGGCGGACGGGACGAGGGGCTCGACCTCGGCATCCGCGCACGCCTCGCCGGGGGACGCCTGGTGCTCGCCGCCGGCGCGCGGATTATCGTCGACGACGGCGCCGAGGCGGAGGGCACCGCCGCGGACGCCTTCGCCCGGCGTCGCGCGCAGCTGCACCGGCGCCTGAGCTACGCTCCCGCCGCCGTGGTGCCGCTGCACTGGCTCTCGCTGCTGCCGCTCGCGCTGTGGCGCTCGATCACGCACCTGACCGGCAAGCGCCCCGCCGCCGTGCTCCCGGAATGGGGCGCGGCCGGCGTCGCCATGGTCTCCGGATCCGCCGTCGCGCGCTCGCGCAGGGCCATCCACGCCGACCGCAGCGCGAGCTGGGCGAGCATCGCCCCGCTCCGGGTCACCCGTGCGCAGCTGCGCCAGCGCCTGGACGACGGGCACGGCACCGAGGCCGGCGTGCACGAGGACCTCGGGTTCTTCTCCGGCGGCGGCGCCTGGGCGGTGCTCGCCGCGCTCGTCGCCGGCGTCGCGCTGTTCGCCTCGCTGCTGGCCTGGCCCGCTCTCGGCGGCGGCGCGCTGCTGCCGCTGCGGGAGACCGTCGCGGCGCTCTGGCGCGATGCCGCCTACGGGCAGCGCGGCTTCGGCGTCGACGTGGTAGGGCCCGCGGATCCGTTCTCCGGCGTGCTGGCCGTGCTCGGTTCGCTCTGGCCGGGATCCCCCTCGTACGCGCTGCTGCTGCTCTGGGTCGCGGCGCTGCCGCTCGCCCTCCTCGGCGGCTGGTTCGCCGCCACGCGGATCACCGACAAGCCGGGACTGCGCATCCTCGCCGGCGTCGTCTGGGCGCTCGCCCCCACCTTCCTGATCGGCCTCGCCGAGGGACGCCCCGCCGCGGTCCTGCTGCACCTGCTGCTGCCGTGGGTGCTCCACACGGCTCTCGTCGCCCAGCGCTCCTGGGGTGCGGCAGGGGCGGCATCGCTGCTGACCGCCGCCGCGCTGGCCTGCGCGCCCTCGCTCGCCCCCGCCTTCGTGCTGCTCTGGCTCGTCGCGATCGTGTGGCTGCTCGCACGCCGCTCGGTGCGCGGCGCCGTGCGCATGGTCTGGGTGCTGGTGCCCGCCGTGGTCGTGTTCGCGCCGCTCGCGATCTGGCACGCCGCGCACGGAACACTGTGGGCGCTCCTGTCGGATCCCGGCGCGATCGTGGTCGCGCCGCAGGCGGCCGCGGACGCGGCGGGGCGTCTGTCGCTGCTCGCCGGTCTGCCGACCATGGACCAGGCCGGCTGGCCCGCGCTCCTGGGCGTGAAGGACGCCGCCTGGGTGCTCTGGCTCGCCGCCCCCCTCGCGCTGCTCGCCGTGGTGTCGACGATCACGCGTCGCTGGAGCGTCGGGATCGGATCCCTGCTCGTCGCCGCCTCTGGCCTCGCCACCGCATTCGCCGCGGTCGGCGTCACCGTCGCCTTCGCGCAGTCGCAGGCCGTGCCGCTCTGGCCCGGCACCGGGCTGAGCCTCGCCTGGATCGGCGTGCTGGGCGGAGCTCTCGTGACCCTGGACTGCGCGATCACCCGTCCGGCCCTGCGCAGCGCGGCCTCGCTCATCGCCGCCGCCGGCGTCGTGGTGTGCGCGGTGCCGACCGCCGTGTCGCTCGTGGCGGGGACCGCGACCATCCAGCGCGGCGACCTGACCACGCTGCCCGCGTACGTGAACGCGCAGGCCCGCGCCGATCGCGAGCTCGGCACCCTCGTGCTCAGCGCGCAGCCGGACGGCGCGCTCGCCAGCACGGTCGTCTGGGGCGCGAGCGCCACGCTCGGAGCGCAGTCCACGATCATCAACACCGCGACCACCGTGCCGGGCAAGAACTACACCGAGCTGACGGTCGACCTCGTCTCGGCGCGCCAGTTCGACGCGCCCAAGGCGCTCGGCGCCCTGGGCGTGCGCTTCGTCCTGCTGCAGGCGGGGTCGGACAAGGAGACGTCGGCGGAGCGCTCGCTGCGGCTGCAGTCGGCCACGGCCCTGGACCAGCGCGCGGGCTTCGTGCGCGTCGGCGAGACGGCACGCGGCGTGCTGTGGCGCATGGACGCCGAACCCGCCGCACGCGAGGGGCTCGGCGTCGGACAGCGCACGACGGCGCAGTTCGTGGTGACGGTCGAGCTGATCGTGCTGTTCGCCGCACTCCTGCTCTCGATCCCGACCCGTGCCTCGCGCCGCGCGGCGCGCGCGGTTCCCCGCGCGGTCGGCGTGCTGCCGGAGCGGGCTCCGCGCCCGGTCAAGCCGCAGCGCGAGCGCCCCGCGCGCGCCTCGAAGAAGCGCAAGCCCGCGCCCGCCTCCGTCGTGGTCCCCGCGGTCGCGACCGCGCCCGGCGATGAGGCGTCGCGCGTTGCCGAGGCGGCGCCCGTTGCCGAGGCCCCCGCGGAGACGGCGCCAGAGGCGGCGCCGGCCGAGGCTCCCGCCGAGCCGGATGCGCCCGAGGAGACCGAGGCGCCGCAGGAGAACCCGGCGGAGCCCGCCGTGAGCGAGCCCGCGGACGCCGCACCCGCTCAGGGTGCGGCGGACGACATCGTTCCCGAGTCCGCCGCTCCCGAGTCCGCCGCTCCCGAGTCCGTGGGCCCGGAACCGGATCGCGATGAACCCCGTCCTGATGCCGGCGACGCCCCCGATCCGCAGGATCCAGGATCCGCACCCGCCGAGACCGCATCCACGCCCGCGAAGGAGGCAGACGCATGAGCCGCAGGACCTCCGCCCGTCTCGTCGCCACCGGGGCGAGGCTCACCGCCGGCATCGTCGTCTCGGCCGCCTGCGTCGCGGGCGCGGTGATCGCGATCCCGGCGGCCTGGCCGACGATCGCGAGCACGCCGGCCCACACGACGGTCAAACCCGTCGCGGGCGACACGCTGCTCAGCTGCGCAGGATCCTTCCTGGCGCTCGGGCGCGACGCCGCCCAGGCCTCCCAGCTCAGCGTCGCCGGCACGCCGAACGTCGTCAGCGGAGCGGCCACGGGCGCGGACCTGACCTCCACCGAGCTCGGCATGTCCGACGTGGTGGGGACCACGGTCGCGCCGGGGTTCACCGCCTCCCCGCAGAACAGGGAGCCGGCGCTCGCCGCGGCGGCGCAGTCCGTGACCGTCTCCGCCGACGACCTCTCCGGCTTCGCCGCGTCCGCGTGCCGTCCGCCCAGCATGGAGTCCTGGATCGTGGGCGGCGCCGGCACCACCGGATCGAGCGACATCCTGCTGATCGCGAACCCCGGCGCCGTCACGGCGACCGTGACCTTCACCGAGTACGGCTCGACCGGCGGCACCCATTCCTCCGAGCTCGTGGTGCCGGCGCGCACGCAGTCCACCGTGCCGCTCGTCGCGGGGTCGGCGGGGGAGAGCAGCCCCGTCGTCAAGGTGACCTCGAGCGGCGCCCCGGTGCGTGCGGCGCTGCAGTCGAGCCTGATCCGCACCCTGGATCCCGTCGGCATCGACGTGCAGGACGCGATCGCGCAGCCCCAGAAGGAGTTCTCGCTGCTCGGCGTGCGAGCCCTCGTCGGCTCGAACGACGACGACAACGCCTCGACGGCCGTGCGCCTGCTGGCGCCGGATGCCGATGCCACGGTGACCCTGCAGCCCCGCAACGCCGGCGACGGCAGCAAGGTCGGCGATCCCAAGACCGTCAAGCTCACCGCCGGTCAGGTCGGATCCGTCAACTTCTCCGCGCTGAAGCCGGGGCTCTACTCGATCGACGTCAAGGCCGGCACGCCCGTGGTCGCCGCGGCCTGGCAGACCACCGGCACGGCCAAGGGATCCGACTTCGCCTGGATGACGCCCGCCCCGGTCCTCACCGGGTCCACGGCCTTCGCCGTGGCGGACGGGCCCGCGCCGCAGCTGCACCTGCAGAACGCGTCGGCCCAGACCGCCACGGTCGAGCTCACCCCCATCCAGGGCGGCGCGACCCAGCGCGTCACGCTGCGGCCCGACGGCGCGGCGACCATCTCGATCGCCGCCTCCACGACGTACACGCTCTCGTCGCCCACGGCCGTGCGCGCCGCGGTGGTCTATTCGGGGATCGGTCTGCTCGCGGGGTATCCCGTCTGGGCGACGGACGCCGCAGCGGCCCCGATCACTGTCTACCAGCGCTAGGCGTCCGAGCGCTCGGGTGGGACCGGGGGCGACGCGTCACTCGTCGGTGTCGAAGCCGCGCGGATCCATCTCCCACGGCTCGCGACCGATGTACTGCGCGGCGGCGCGGAAGACCGCGCCCTCGATCGCGACGCGACGGTGCGACGCGTCGTCGTGACCGGGTTCGAGCAGCCGCTCGATGGGCACGCGGAACAGCACGATCCGCTGCGCCTGGGTATCCACGAGCCAGCGCGGCAGCCCGTCCGGATCCGCATGGGTCGGCATCGCGGCGATCTCGATGCGCACGGGGCGCAGATCCGGCCACATCGAGCGCAGCAGCTCGACCGCGGATCCGACGTGCAGGTCGAACGTGTCGAGTCGTCCGTCGAGGGGCGGGAGCGGCGGCCTGACGACGGAGCTGCGGCCCAGGCGGCCGTGCCGGCCGTGCCGGTCGCCACGACGCGGGACGACCGCGCGGCGGGAGGGGCGGGCACGGCGCATGCCGCCAGTCTAGGCGTCGCGGGCGCCCTCTGCGGCGGGCGGGCGGATCCGGCGGTCGTGCGCGCGGCCTCCCTCCGTCCGCGTGCGGGGCCCGTAGCCTGAGGGGGATGTACGGACGACTCTGCTCCAAGGTGGGCTGCGCACGCGAGGCCGTGGCGACCCTCACCTACGACTACGGCGACCAGATGGCGGCGCTCGGCCCCCTCGGCGTCGAGAACGACCCGCACGCGCACGACCTGTGCGCGATCCACGCCGAGCGCCTCTCGGTGCCGGCGGGCTGGATCGTCGTCCGGCACGAGACCCTGCAGGCCTGAGCGCGGCCGTCCCGGCTATGCGCCGACGTCCACGCCGCTGAGGCGCTGCACGCGCGCGTCGGCGAGGGCGAGCGCCCTCCGCTCCCGATCGCGGCGGAGCACCGTCGCCGCGACGAGCACGGCCTCCGGGGGAGCGGCCGGCATCGGCGAGATGTAGGCGGACGCCTCGGCCAGCAGCTCCTGAGCGATCCGCGCCCGGGAGGCGGGCAGCAGCTGCGGCGTGCTGTCCAGGAACTGCGAGATCCGCCGCGCGAGCCGATCCGGCATGCGTGCGACATCGGCGATCGCCGCCCACGACTCGAGGCCCTGCGGCATCACGAGCACCCTCGCGACCAGGCGCGGCGTCCGCACCTTCTGGCTGTACGTCCCGGCGACGAGGTCGCCCAGGCGCTGCGACCGGGCGGTGAACGCCGCGGTCAGGAAGGCCACGGATCCGAACGTGAGGTAGGTCTCGAACACGCCGATCAGGGAGCGGATGAGGGCGTGCCTGAATCCGGCGGCGCCGCCGTCGATGCGCACGATCCTTCCGCCCACCGCGAGCTTGCCCAGGCTGCGCCCGTGCGTGAGGGTCTCGATCGTGCACGGCACGATCACGAACGCCGTCACCAGAGCCAGCACGGCGAGGATCCGATCGAGGGCGGGATCTCCGAAGGCGCCCAGCATCCAGTAGCGCACCGCGATGTACCCGAGGAAGACCGCCCAGCTCAGGAGGGCATCGATCACGGCGCCCAGGGTGCGGAAGAACAGGCCGACCGGCTGGACCTCGATCGCCACGGCCTCGCCGGAGAGCACCTCGTCGTCGCCGTCGAGTGCCGCGATCGAATGCGCGGCGCCCACGGCGTTCGAGGCGCTGACATCCGACATGGGTACAGTAAAACACGTGGACGCCGACGCACTCGCCGATGCCAGGAGCCGCGAGTGGGCGCGCCTGGACGAACTCAGCAGGCAGCCGCTCGACGGCGCCGGTGTCGACGAGCTCATCACGCGTTACCGTGCGGCATCGGCGGATCTGGCCGATCTGCGCAGCTCGGTGGGCTCCTCGCCGCAGAGCGCTCACCTCTCCACGATCCTGGCCAGGGCCCGGCTGCGGTTGACGGGGCAGGGCGACAACGTGATCCGTCAGGTCACCCGGTTCTTCACGCTGCAGCTGCCCGCCGCGCTCTACCGGCTGCGCTGGACCACCCTCGTCATCGCGCTCGCGAGCCTCGCCGTGATCGTCGGGGTCGCGATCTGGATCTCCTCGGATCCGGCTCTCGTCGCGGCGCTCGGTTCCAAGGCCGACCTGCAGTACTACGTCGAGCACTCCTTCACGGACTACTACACCGAGAACCCCGCGGCCGAGTTCGCGGGCCTGGTGTGGACCAACAACGCCTGGATCGCGGCGCAGTGCGTGCTGCTCGGGGTCACCGGCATCTGGCCGATCATGGTCCTCCTGCAGAACGCCGTGAACGTCGGCCTCGCGGTCGGCGTCATGTTCGCGTTCGGCCGCGGCGACGTCGTCGTGCTCTACCTGCTCCCGCACGGGATGCTCGAGCTGACCTGCATCTTCGTCGCGGCGGCGGCGGGTCTGCACATCTTCTGGGCCTGGCTCGTGCCGGGGGAGCGCACCCGCGGGGAGGCGCTCGCGGCCGCAGGACGCTCGCTCGGCACGGTCGCGATCGGGCTCGTGTTCGCGCTCGGGCTCTCCGGTCTGGTCGAGGGCTTCGTGACCGGCTGGGGGCTGCCGTGGCCGGTGAAGATCGGGATCGGCGCGCTCGCGCTCGCGGTCTTCCTGGCCTACATGCTGATCCTGGGCCGTCGCGCGCAGCGGCGGGGCGAGAGCGGCGACCTCACCGAGTTCGAGGCCGGGACGCCGACGCTCGTGGCCGGGTGAGCGGCATCGGCCTCCGCCGCAGGGCGGGCGAGGCCGTCACTCCGACGCGGCGGGATTCGGCTGGTCGAACAGGGCGCGGTAGGTGAAACCGGCGATCAGCGCGCCGAGGATCGGGAAGATCAGGAAGACCCACAGCTGCGCGAGCGGCGCGACCCCTCCGTAGATCGCCGTGGCCAGCGAACGAGCGGGATTCAGCGACGCATTGTCGATCGGCAGGGTCGCCAGCACGCCGAGGGTCAGCGTCAGGCCGATCGCGATGCCCGCGAACGGGGTGCCGCGCGTCGGATGCGTCACGCCGAGGATCACGAAGAGGAACAGCGCCGTGAACACGACCTCGGCGATGATCGCGGCCCACACCCCGAAGCCGCCGGGGGAGAGCGCGCCCCAGCCGTTGCTGGCGAAGCCCGCGTCCTGCGCCCGGGGCAGCCAGCCCTCAGGGCCGAACGTGCCGATCAGCGTCAGCACCGTCGACGCCACGACGCCTCCGGCGCACTGCGCGACGATGTAGGGGCCGGCGTCCCGCCAGGGGATCCGTCCCGCGGCCGCTGCGCCGAGGGTGACGGCGGGGTTGAAATGCCCTCCCGAGATCGGCCCGAAGGCGTACACGCCGACGAGCACGGACAGGCCGACGGCGAGCGCCACCGCGAGGTAGACCGAGCCCTGCGCGCCCGGATCGGTGAAGTGGCTGGACGCGAACAGGGCGGTGCCCATCGCGGCCGCCACGAGCAGGAACGTGCCGAGGCCCTCCGCGACGAGGCGCGGGCCGAGGGACGAGGCCTGAGCGGCCGGTGCGTCGACGGGGGAGGAGGACATGGGGCTCCTTGCTCTCTGGCGCCGGGGGAAGTCGGGCGCCGCTGTCCGTCAGCGACATTACCGGCGAAGGCGCGTCCGGCGCGGCAGCGCCGACGGCCCGCCCCGGGATCGGGACGGGCCGTCGGTCGGGCGGATCCGCTCAGCGCACGTCGTAGCGGTCGAGCTCGGCGACCTTGACCCACGCCTTCACGAAGTCGTCCACGAACTTCGCGCTCGCGTCATCGCTGGCGTAGACCTCGGCCAGCGCCCGCAGCTCGGAGTTCGAGCCGAACACGAGGTCGGCACGCGTGCCGACCCAGGTCTTCTCGCCCGTCGCGTCGTCCGTGGCCTGGAACGCGTGGGATCCGGGATCCAGCGGCTTCCAGGTCGTGTTCAGATCGAGCAGGTTCACGAAGAAGTCGTTCGTGAGGACGCCCGGCGTGTGCGTGAACGCGCCGTAGGAGGATCCGTCCCAGTTCGCACCGAGCACGCGGAGGCCTCCGACGAGCACCGTCATCTCGGGTGCGGAGAGCGTCAGCAGTCCCGCACGGTCGACGAGCAGGACCTCGGCCGGGATCGCCCCGGCGACGTCGCTCACGTAGTTCCGGAAGCCGTCGGCCTGCGGGTTGAGGTATGCGAACGAGTCGACGTCCGTCTGCTCCTGCGTCGCGTCGGTGCGCCCCGGCGTGAACGGGATCTCGACGGCGCGCCCTGTGGCGGCCGCGGCCTGCTTCACGCCGACGTTGCCGGCGAGGACCACGAGGTCGGCGAACGACACCTGCGCGCCGCCCTCCGCGTTGAACGCATCCTGCACGCCCTCCAGCGCCGAGATCACCCGTGCGAGCTCCGTCGGGCGGTTGACCTCCCAGCTGCGCTGCGGCTCGAGCCTGATGCGGCCGCCGTTCGCGCCGCCGCGCTTGTCGCTGCCGCGGAACGAGGCCGCCGCCGCCCACGCGGTCGACACCAGGTCGGACACGCTGAGGCCGGTCGCCGCGATGCGCCGCTCCAGCTCTGCGATGTCCGCGGCGCCGATCGGCGCGCCCTGCGGCGCCGGCACCGGGTCCTGCCAGATCAGGTCCTCCGCGGGCACCTCGGGGCCGAGGTAGCGGGCCTTCGGGCCGAGATCGCGGTGGGTCAGCTTGAACCACGCGCGGCTGTAGGCGTCGGTGAAGGCGGCCTGGTCGTCCTTGAAGCGCAGCGAGATCTCCCGGTAGATCGGGTCCTCCCGCAGCGCCAGGTCGGTCGTGAGCATACGCGGCTCCCGACGGCCCTCGCCCTGCGCCTCCGGCACCATGTCGAGGCCGGCGCCGTCGGTCGGCTTCCAGTGCTTGCCGCCGCCGGGGCCCGTGGTGAGCTCCCAGTCGTAGGCGAACAGGATGTGGAAGAACTCGTTGTCCCAGCGGGTGGGGTGATAGGTCCAGGTGACCTCGAGGCCGGATCCGATCGTGTCGTTGCCGTGTCCTGCGCCGTGGCTGCTCTTCCAGCCGAGGCCCATCTGCTCCATCGGCGCACCCTCGGGCGACTCGCCGACGTTGCCCGCCTCCGGTGCCGCGCCGTGGGTCTTGCCGAACGTGTGGCCTCCGGCGATGAGGGCGACCGTCTCCTCGTCGTTCATCGCCATCCGGCCGAACGTCTCGCGGATGTCCTTCGCGGCGAGCACCGGATCCGGGTTGCCCTCCGGCCCCTCGGGGTTGACGTAGATGAGGCCCATCATGGTGGCCGCGAGAGGCTTCTCGAGCGAGCGCTCTCCTCGCTCGTCGGTGCCGATGCGGGCGCTGGAGTCGAGCCAGACCTTCTCGGAGCCCCAGTACACGTCCTCATCCGGCTCCCACACGTCGGCGCGGCCGCCGGCGAAGCCGAACGTGGGCATGCCCATCTGCTCGTGCGCGACGTTGCCGGCGAGGATCATCAGGTCGCCCCAGCTCAGCGCCTTGCCATAGGCCTTCTTCACGGGCCAGAGCAGGCGGCGCGCCTTGTCCAGGCCCACGTTGTCGGGCCAGCTGTTCAGCGGGGCGAAGCGCTGCTGGCCGGTGCCGCCGCCGCCTCGGCCGTCGAACACGCGGTAGGTGCCCGCGGAGTGCCAGGCCATGCGGATCATGAGCGGGCCGTAGTTGCCGAAGTCGGCGGGCCACCAGGGCTGCGACTCGGTGAGCAGGGCGGCGATGTCGCGCTTGACGGCGTCGAGGTCGAGCGCCTCGAATGCGGCGCGGTAGTCGAAGTCCTCGCCGTGCGGGTCGCCCACGGCGGGGTTCTTCGCGAGCTGGCGCAGGTTCAGGCGCTCCGGCCACCAGTCGGTGTTGCCGGTGCGTCCGCCCGCGGGACGCGGGGCGGCCGTGTTGCCGGCGTGGTCGATCGGGCAGGTGTTCTCAGACAAGGCTGATCCTTTCCTCTTCTTTTGGTCGGTCGATGGTGCACCGAGCACCGCTCCGAGGCGTTGGCCCTGGGCGGATGCGGCACGAGTCTCGGTCAGGCGGCCGCGCGCACCTCGTCGCACGCGCGGCAGACCGCGCGGTAGGTGACGGAGGCCTCGAGCAGCCTCATGCCGTGGTCCTCGGACGGATGCAGGCAGGGGGAGGCTCCGACGGCGCAGGAGACGACCTCCAGGCGGCCGCAGCGCACGCACTGCATGTGGTGGTGGTTGTCGCCGGGCTCGACCTCGAAGAGCGCGCGATCGGCGTCGGGCAGGCTCACCCGGCGGATGATGCCCGCCGTCGCGAGGTCGCCGAGGATCGCGTGCACGGTGGGCAGGGCGATGCCGGCGCCGTCGACGGCGGTGTGGATCCGGTCCGCGGAGCTGTGCGGGGCGAGCGCGAGGGCCTGCAGCACCGCGATCCGCTGCACGGTGACGCGCAGTCCCGCGCCGCGGAGGATCGCCGACGTGTCCATGACTCCACCGTAGCTTTTCCTGAATGATTCAGGAAACCCGTTTCTCGCTGGCGTGTCCCGCCGCCCTCGTGTGCCCCTGCCCTGCACCCCTCCCGTGACCGCGAGACTGCAACTCGGCGACGAGACTGCGCTCGTGCACCGCAGTCTCGTCGCCGAGTTGCAGTCTCGCGGGAGTGGCGGGGCGCGGCGGGGCCGAGGGCAGGGGGCGTCAGAGGCGGCCGGCGGCCTTGAGCTCGAGGTAGCGGTCCGCGATGCGGGGCGGGAGGTCGTCCGGATCCGCGGCGAGGGGCTCGCCGCCCGCGCGCCGGATCGCGTCGGCGACGCGTGCGGCATCGGCGAGGGTGCGCTCGGCGGCCGCGGCGAGGTAGACGTCCTCGCGGGAGTCGCGCGCGCGTGCCAGGGCGTCGATCGAGAGGTCCGTGGCGGATCCGACCAGGATCGTCGTCGCGCGCGAGGCGTTAGGGAAGGCGCCGAGGAACGACCGCGCGCTCTCCACCGCGTCCTGCGCGGTCAGCACCACGATGAGCGAGGGCCGTGTGGTGAGGGTGCGGATCGCGGCGAACGCCGCTCCCCAGTCCGTGTCGACGAGGCGGGCGTGCACGGGGGCCATCGCATCGGAGAGCGCCGGCAGTAGCGCCGGCCCGTCCACCCCGCTCACCCTGCCGCGCACCGCGCGGTCGAACAGCAGCAGATGCACGTGGTCGCCGGCGCGCTGGGCGAGCGCCGAGAGGAGCAGCGCGGACTCGTAGGCCGCGTCCAGGCGGGTGCCGTCGCCCACGCGCGCCGCGGCGGTGCGACCCGTGTCGACCAGGATCACCACGTGCCGGTCGCGCTCCGGACGCCAGGTGCGCAGCATCGTGGTGCCGGCGCGGGCGGTGGCGCGCCAGTCGATCGAGCGCACGTCATCGCCGCGCACGTACTCGCGCAGCGAGTCGAACTCCGTGCCCTGCCCTCGCACCTGGACGCTGGTGTTGCCGTCGAGCTCGCGCAGCCGCGCCAGGCGCGAGGGCAGGTGCCGCCGGGACGTGAACGGCGGCAGGATCCGGATCGCCCCGCGCACCCGATGGCGTCCCTGGCGTCCCGCGAGCCCCAGCGGCCCGCGCGAGCGGATCGCGACGAACTCGCTGGACAGCTCGCCTCTGCGGCGCGGCAGCAGCACGATCGGCACGCGCCGGCGCTCGCCCGCGGGCAGGTCCAGCGCGGCCCTCCCGTGGTCCGCCGCCCCGGCCGTCGGCTGCCAGGCGTCGCGGAGCTGCCCGCGCAGCCGGCGCTCGCCGAGGTTCTGCACGATCACGGTCGTGGTGACCTGCTCGTGCTGCCGCACGCGGTTCGGCACCTCGCGGGTCACCCGCAGCGCGCCGAGCGGCGCCGCCGCCAGGACGTCGACGCCGACGAGCAGCGCGCACAGCGCCAGCCAGCCGAGCAGCACGAACCACGGCGGCACACCGAGGGCGTCGAGCAGCACGAGCGGCACGACGCCGAGGGCGGCGACGATGACGAGGCGACCGGTGAGGAACATTCAGATCGGCACTCTGGTCTGCTGCACCACGCTGGTCAGCACGGCGTCGGCGGAGACGCCCTCCATCTCGGCGTCGGGACGCAGCTGCAGGCGGTGGCGCCAGACCGGGATCAGCATGGTCTGCACGTGGTCCGGGGTGACGGCGCTCGAGCCGTTCAGCCACGCCCACGCCTTCGCGGCCGCCAGCAGCGCGGTCGAGGCGCGGGGGCTCGCCCCCAGCTGCACGGAGGGGGACTGCCGGGTCGCCCTGGCGAGGTCGACCACGTAGCCGAGCACGTCATCCGTGACCTGCACGCGTCCGGCGGCCTGCTGCGCGGCGAGGATCTCGTCGGCGCTGACCACGGCGTGCAGATCCGTGAGCTCGCGGGGGGAGAAGCCGTCCGCGTGACGGCGCAGCACCGAGACCTCGGCCGCGCGCTCCGGCATGCCGACCACGAGCTTCATCAGGAATCGGTCCAGCTGGGCCTCCGGCAGCGAGTACGTCCCCTCGTGCTCGATCGGGTTCTGCGTCGCCGCGACGAGGAACGGATCCGGAAGCGGAAGGCTCGCGCCGTCGGAGGAGACCTGGCGCTCCTCCATCGCCTCGAGCAGCGCCGCCTGGGTCTTGGGCGGGGTGCGGTTGATCTCGTCGGCGAGCAGGATGTTCGTGAACACCGGGCCGCGGCGGAACTCGAACTCGCCGGTGCGCGCGTCGTAGACGAGGGATCCGGTGACATCGCCCGGCATCAGATCGGGGGTGAACTGCACGCGCTTGGTGTCGAGTCCCAGCGCGCGGGAGAAGGACCGCACGACGAGCGTCTTCGCGACGCCGGGCACGCCCTCCAGCAGCACGTGCCCCCTGGCGAGCAGCGCCACGAGCAGCCCGGTGACGGTGCCGGCCTGGCCGACCACGGCCTTGTCCACCTCGGCGCGCACGCGCTGCATGGCCTGGCGGAGCGCGGCGTCATCGGATCCGGAGGTCGCAGGGGAGACTCCGGGGGAGGCCGCGGCGGGGGAAGCCGCGGGCGGCTGCGTCGCCGCGGACGGGCTCTGCACGGCCGCAGGAGGGGCGGGCGGCGCCGGAGGGTATCCGAGCGGGGCGGATCCTGCGGGGTCGGTGCCGGGACGGTCTGTCACGGGGTGCTCCTTTCGATGCGGACGGCGTGCTCGACGGCGGTCTCCAGCTCGGCGAGACGGCGGGCGTAGGGGACGAGTTCGGCGTCGCTGCCGGGCAGCGGGCCGGTGAGGAGGGTCCTGGCGCCTGCCCGGTCCACGCGGATCCGGTCGGCGGCGGCGTCCGCGACGGCGGCGGCGTCCGCCCTGGCGGGCAGGCCCAGCCGTGCGGCGAGGCGGGAGATCGTGCCCGTGCGCAGCGCGTCCGCCGCGTGCGCGGCGTCGGCGGCCTTGGCCGTGAGGCGGGCCCGGCCGAGCATGGTCTCCGAGGCGCGCACGGTGACCGGCAGCGTCTCGGCCACGAGCGGGCCGAAGCGCCGTCCGCGCCACGCCGCGGCGAGGAGCGCGGTGATCATGCCGAATCACCGCG
>NZ_NCKN01000397.1 GCF_002257455.1 Microbacterium sp. 13-71-7 | reverse complement strand
GCGGCATCGAGAACATCTCGTTGTTCGGCTTGAGTGCCGAGAAGAACGAGTAGACCAGCGGCGAGACGAACACGAGCGCCGCGAGGTAGACGAAGACGTGCGCGATGATGAGGCGGGTCCGCTCGGCCGCGGACAGCGGCGCCTTGGAGCGCCTGCCGCGATCCTCGGCCGCGACCTCGACCGCATCGGTGGACCGGGCGATCGCCGCCTGCTGCAGATCAGTGCTCATAGTGCACCCACTTCTTCTGCGCCCCGAACTGCAGCGCGGTGACGATGATGATGAGCGCGAACAGGATCCACGCGCCGGCAGCGGCGTTGCCGAGATCCTGGAACTTGAAGCCCTGGTTGTAGATGAACTGGACCAGAGGCTGCGTCGCGTTGCCCGGTCCGCCTCCGGTGAGCAGCTGCGGCTGCGCGAACACCTGCAAGGACGTGATCATGGTCATGATCGTGGCGAAGAAGATCGAGGGAGAGATCATCGGGACGACGACGCTCCACTGCATCCGGAAGCCGGAGGCCCCGTCGATGCGGGCCGCCTCGATGACCGACTCCGGCAGCTGCTCGAGGGCGGCGGAGAAGATCAGCATGTTGTAGCCGAGGCCCTGCCAGACGCTCATGATGATGACCATCGCCATGGCCCAGAACGGGTCGGCGAGGAAGTTCGGGAGCTTGATGCCGAACCAGCCCTGAGCGATCCCGTTGAAGAGGCCCTGCGGCTGCAGCATCATCTTCCAGACCAGGACGCTCGCGACCATCGGCGTGACGACGGGGATGAAGAACAGCACGCGCAGCGCACCGCGTCCGCGGATCCGCGGCCCGAGGGACATCGCCAGGATCAGGGAGCAGACGATGCTGAGCGGCACGTAGACGATCGTGAAGACGGCCGTGTTGCGCATCGCCGGCCAGAAGTCGGGGCTCGACGTGAAGAGCTTGATGTAGTTGTCGACGCCGTTGAACGTCTTGTCGCCGAACGTGGGCCAGTTGTAGAAGCTCATCACGATGGAGAGCACGACCGGCACGACGGTGAACACGGCGAGGCCGATCAGGGCGGGGCTCGCGAAGCCGAGCGCCTGACGGCCCTCCGCACGCATGAGGGATCCGCGTCGGGGCGGAGCACCGCGTCGGCTCTGCGACGCGCGGCGGCGGGATGCGGCGATGGTCACCGTTCCTCCTTCTTCCAGAGTGGTGTCCCGGCCCGGCGGACGGATCCGCCAGGCCGGGAGAGGATCACTTGCCGAACTGCTGCTGGGCGCTCTTGAGCACCTCGGCCATGGAGGTCTGGCCGTTGTAGACGCTCACCAGCTGCGGCTGGATGAAGGTGCCGACCTTCGACCAGTTGTCGGTGACGTACTGGCCCTGCACGTTCGCGAAAGCGGCCTTGAAGACCTCCTCGACCTGCGCACGGTATTTCGCGTCGATCGACTCGAAGTACAGCGGCTGGCTCTCGATGCGCGCCGGGTAGCTGCGGCCGGAGGAGGCGATGTAGTCCTGCGAGTCCTTGCTGAGCAGGGATCCGAGCACCTTGAGCGCGGCGTCCTTGTTCTTGCAGGTCTTGGAGATGCCGTAGCCGGAGCCGAGGATGAGGCTCAGCGAGTCCTTGCCCTCACCCGGCAGCGGCGCCATGCCGGCGGTGAAGCCGGCCTGGTTCTTCAGGTAGCTGACGGCGTTCCAGGTGCCGTCGACCGCCATCGCGGCGTTGCCGTTGGAGTACTGGTCCTCGCCCCAGCCGCCGTCGGAGGCGCTGGCGACCGGCAGGGCGACCTTCTGGTCGGTGACGAGACCGGT
>NZ_NCKN01000396.1 GCF_002257455.1 Microbacterium sp. 13-71-7 | reverse complement strand
ACCTCGAAGGTCACGTTGTACACGATGGGAGCAGGTTGAGAGCTGGTCTGCGCGCCGGCCATGCCCGTGGCGATCCGGGCGACATTCGCTACCGGTTCGTTGCGGTTGATGGCCTGCAGCAGCGGCCGGTTCCGGCGCGCCTGCCCCACGATGTTCGAGATGACCTCTTCACCGTTCGCGAGACGGAACAGCCCCGCGGTGTCCGACATGGCGGAACCGTTGCCAGTCACGGTGCCAGCAGTGACACCATTCGCTGCGCCCGGGATCGTGCCACCATAGGCGTACGCTGTGGACTTGCCGAGCTGCCCGGCAACCTGCGCGTACTGGCCCTGCACGGACGTGTAGATCGTCACCGTGCGTCCGTCGTTGCGGTTGACGAACGAGTCGATGACGTTCTGCGCCGCGCTGGTGTTCGCGAGGATCCGCAGTTCCTTCTCGGACGGCATCGCGAAGACCTTGTCGGCCAGCGCCTGCACCATGTCAGCGTTGTACCCGGCACTGTTCGCCGAGTCGATGAACGCCTGCTTCTGCGCGGCGAGCGTCGACGCGTACTTGTCGGTCGCGTCCTTCGTCGACATGGTCTGCACGTCGAGGTCGAACTGTGCCTTCGTCGCAGCCTGTGCATCCGCTGCAGCGCCGGACAGCATCGAACGGTTCGCGGATCCCGCCGCGGTCGCAGCGTCCAGCGACAGGGAGAACCCGTCGAGTGTGCCGTTGGCCTGCTCGAACGCGTCTCGCTGCTTCTGCGCCTCATCACCGATCCCGGCGAGAGACTTCTGCCAGCGGGCGTTCGTCTCCTCCGCGGACTGGCCGATACCGTTCAGCCGGTTCGTGGCGTCGATCAGACCGTTCAGCTTCGACATCGCGTCATCAGCGGCCGACGCTTCTTTCTGGAACGCGTCCGCAGCGCCCTGAGCGGTGAGAGCAGTGCCACCCGCAGCGGTGCCGGCTTCGGTCATGGCGTTGGCATTGTTGCGGAACGAGTCCGCCGCCGACGACGCCATGTCGCCGCCCTGCTTGAGGGTGTTCTGCAGCACGTCCAGCTGCACGCCGTTGAGCTTGCCCTGGTCGTACCCGTCCTGCATCGCTGCAGTGACCTGCTTCACCGCGGACGGGACACCCATGTAGGCGTCCGTCATCGTCTTCGCGCTGATCCCGATCGCGGCGGCCGCGTCGTACGCGGACGTCTGCCACATGAGGAAGCCCTGCTTTGCGTTCAGCGCGTCGACGGCCATCTTCCGGGATGCGTCGGTGGTCGCCCCGGTGGTCTTGTCGAGCGTGTCCGCGTACGCCTGCGCACGGGCGTTCGCTTCGGCCTGTGCCTGTGCGACGGCAGCGAACACCAGGATCAGCGCGGTCAGCGCGATACCCGCGGCCCCGCCGGCGATTGCCATGCCCTTCATGGACAGGCCGAGGGTGTCGGCGGCGGCCTTCACGCTGTTGATGACGCCGGTGACGCCCTTGAACAGCATGAACGCCGTGTATCCGGCGATCACGGCGCCGGCCATTGCGGTCAGCATCGGGACGGGGATGGCGTTGATCGCGTTCGCGAGACCATCGAGCACGCCGAGGACGGCAGTGCCGATCGGTGCGGTCGCTTCTGCGATGTGCAGGATCGCCGCGGCCAGATCACCGACGGTGCCGATCACCTGCGGGAGCACGGACTGTGCGTAGTCCGCGAACTTCTGCAGGCCCCCGTTGGACGCCCACGACTCGAACCCGGACGCCATGTCCTGCACGACACCGGCGCCCTGCATGAAGAGCGGGTTGAGGACGTGCAGGGCGGTGATT
>NZ_NCKN01000052.1 GCF_002257455.1 Microbacterium sp. 13-71-7 | reverse complement strand
GTCCTGCGACGCGGCGATCCGGACTTCCCCGGGGCGGTCGTCTCGCTCGGAGCGCTCGGCGTGATCGTGGAGCTCGAGCTGGACGTCGAGCCCGCCTACGACGTGGCGCAGACCGTGCACGAGGGACCCGCATGGGATGCGGTGCTCGCCGCGTTCGATCGGGTCACCGCACTCGGCACGAGCGTCAGCATCTTCAGCCGCTGGACGGATCGCGACCGTGCCGACCAGCTGTGGATCAAGAACCGCGTGGGCGAGCCGGAACCCGACCGGGATCTGCTCGCGCGGCTCGGCACCAGCCCGGCGACGGTGCCGCGGCACCCGATCCTGGGTGCTCCGGCGGAGGCGTGCACGCCCCAGCTCGGCGAGGCCGGCCCGTGGCACGAGCGGCTGCCGCACTTCCGGCTCGCGTTCACGCCGTCGGCGGGGGAGGAGCTGCAGAGCGAGTACCTCGTGCCGCGCCGCGACGCGGTGCGCGCGATCGAGGCGATCCGCTCCCTCGCCGACCGGATCGCGCCGCTGCTCCTCGTGAACGAGATCCGCACGGTTGCGGCAGACGAGCTCTGGCTGAGCTCGTCCTACGGCGAGCCGGCCGTGGGCGTGCATTTCACCTGGCGCCGGGACCAGCCCGCCGTCGAGGCGCTGCTTCCGGTGATCGAGCAGGCCCTGCCCGACTCGGCGCGCCCGCACTGGGGCAAGCTCGCGACGCTCGATCCCGCCGAGATCCGCCGGCGCACGCCGCGCTGGGGCGACTTCGTCGCGCTCGCGGATCGCATGGATCCGGCCGGCCGCTTCCGCAACGCATATCTCGAGAGGCTCGGCCTGTAGCGCCTGGCGGCTCCGTGGCGGCCTGTAGCGTCTGGCGGCTCCGTGGCGGCCTGTAGCGCCTGGGGGCTCCGTGGCGGCGCCGGGTGGCAGTCGGCCGGGGTTCAGGTCGCACTTTCGGTTGCTCGGGAGGCCCCGAAGGAGCGGGAATCGCGACCCGAACCGCAGGATCGCGACCGGAAGCGGATCGGGCGGCCGCGGGTGGCGGCCGGCACCGGGCCGTACACTCGCAGGCGTGAGTGAGTCGAAGCCCCAGCGGGCCGTGGGGGTGCGCGATGTCGCCGCGCGGGCGGGGGTCTCGCGGCAGACCGTGTCGCGCGTGCTCAACGATCATCCGGATGTGGCGCCCGACACGCACGCCAGGGTCGTCGCCGCGATGGCCGAACTCGGCTACCGCATGAACAACGCTGCGCGGGCGCTGGGCACGCACCGCACGAGGACGATCGGGGTGCTCGCCTCGGACGCGCTCCAGTACGGACCCTCGCGGAGCATGGCCGCCATCGAGGCATCGGCGCGCGGGGCCGGGTACTGGATCACGGCGGCCTTCGCCGACTCCGGCGACGAGGCCTCGGTCACCGCCGCGATCGAGCACCTGCGCGCGCAGTCCGTGGACGGGCTGATCGTGTTCGCGCCGCATGCCCGCACGCTCGAGGTGCTCGACGCGCTGCGCATCGGGATCCCTGTCATCACCCTGCACGCCGCAGAGCGGTCGGACTTCTCCGTCGATCAGCGTGCCGGCGCGCGGGTGGCCGTCGCGACCCTCGCCGATGCAGGGCATGAGCGCATCGCGCACCTCGCGGGTCCGGCGGACTGGCTCGAGGCGGAGGCGCGTGCGGCCGGATTCGCGGAGGAACTCGCGGCGCGCGGTCTGCCCTCGGGTGCGGTGTTCGGCGGCGACTGGAGCCCGCGCTCAGGGCATGAGGCCGCGCGGGACGTGATCGCGTCCGGCGCGACGGCGGTGTTCGCGGCCAACGACCAGATGGCGCTCGGCCTCATCGGCGGCCTGCGCGCGGCGGGCATCGCCGTGCCGCAGCAGATCAGCATCGTCGGCTTCGACGATGTGCCGGAGGCGGCGTACGCCTGGCCGCCGCTCACGACCGTGCGCCAGGACTTCGAGGAGCTCGCGCGCCGCGCGGTCGCGCAGGTGATCGCGGAAAGCGGATCCGCGGTGGTCGCTCCGTCGGCTGGCGCGGACGCGGTGAGTCCGTCGGCGGGCGCAGGCGCGGTGGTCGCCGCCGGCCCGGAGGGTGGAGCGGGCTCGGAGGGGGGAGCGGGCTCGGCAGCCGGAGCGGCCCCGATCCCCCCGGTCCTGATCCTCCGCGACTCGGTGGTCCCGCCCCCGCTCTGAGGCCCTGTCCCCGGCGCCGTCCGGATCCGTTGCTTCAGGTCGCAATTTCGGCCGCCTGAGGGGTTGCTTGAGAGCCGAAAGTGCGACCGGAGCGTCGGGGTCGCACGCGGGCTGCGGATAACCGTCGAGGGGTCGGCGGACCAGCTGACACGGCGAACCCGGGGCAGGGTTGACGACGGGGCGCCGGGGTGTCACAATCTCCGTGACCGGTCACAGTCGTCCAGGAGCATCTCGGGCGCCACCGAGAGGATCCGCATGACCCGCTTCGCCCCCGAGATCGAGCAGGCGATCGACGCCGTCCGCGTCGACGTCACCCGGCTGCACGCCGAGCTCGTGCGCTACGGCCTCGTGGTCTGGACCGGCGGGAACGTGTCGGGCCGGGTCCGCCTCTCCGACGACGGCAGCGGCGACCTCTTCGTCATCAAGCCCTCCGGCGTGAGCTACGACGACCTGGCGCCGGAGAACATGATCCTCTGCGATCTCGACGGCGCGGTGATCCCCGGGACCGACGGCAGCGACCGTGCCCCCTCCAGCGACACCGCCGCGCACGCGTACGTCTACCGGCACATGCCCGAGGTCGGCGGGGTCGTGCACACGCACTCCACCTACGCCGTGGCCTGGGCGGCGCGCGGCGAGGAGATCCCCTGCGTGATCACCGCGATGGCGGACGAGTTCGGCGGCCCGATCCCCGTCGGCCCGTTCGCGATCATCGGCGACGACTCGATCGGCCGGGGGATCGTCGAGACCCTGCGTGGGCACCGCAGCCGTGCGGTGCTCATGCAGAACCACGGACCGTTCACGATCGGCGTGAACGCGGCGGACGCGGTCAAGGCCGCGGTCATGGTCGAGGACGTGGCGCGCACCGTGCACCACGCGCGCGAGGCCGGCCCGCTCATCCCTCTCGCCCAGGAGGCGATCGACCGCCTCTTCGCCCGCTACCAGAACGTGTACGGCCAGAGCGCGGACGCCCGCCGATGAGCGCGCCTCTCGCTCCCGTCCCCGCCCCGGCCCTCGTCCCCGCCTCGGCTCCCGTCCCCGCCTCGGCCTCCACCGCCGGTCCCGTCGCAAAAAGTGCCGGAAAACACACGGGAAAGCGGCGGATTTCGCGACGGGAGCAGCCTGCACGGGCGCGCACACCACGGGCGCGCACACCACGGGCGTGCGCACCACGGGCGCACACACCACGGGCGCGCGACGAAGGAAGGGGGCGCGGATGAGTGCGCGCGACGACATCCTCTCCGGCCGGACGAGCCTGGGGATCGAGCTCGGATCCACGCGGATCAAGGCGTGCCTGATCGGATCCGATCCCTCCGCGGTGCTGGCATCCGGATCCTCCGCCTGGGAGAACCGGCTCGTGGACGGGCTGTGGACCTACGGCCTGGACGAGGTCTGGGCAGGGATCCAGGAGGCCTACGCCGCGCTGGTCGCCGACGTGCACGACCGCTACGGCGTGCGGCCGAGGACGTTCGGCGCCCTCGGGGTCTCGGCGATGATGCACGGCTACCTGGCCTTCGACGCCGCGGGCGACCTGCTCGTACCCTTCCGCACTTGGCGCAACACGAACACCGCCGTCGCGGCCGCCGAGCTCACGGAGCTGCTCGGGGTGAACATCCCGCTGCGCTGGTCGATCGCGCATCTGCACCAGGCGGTCGTCGACGGCGAGGGCCACGTGCCGCGCATCGCGCGCGTGAACACCCTCGCCGGATATGTGCACGAGCGCCTCACCGGCCGGCACGTGCTCGGTGTCGGCGACGCCTCGGGCATGTTCCCGATCGACTCCGCGACGGGAGGCTACGACGCCGCCAAGGCGGGCGCATACGACGTCCTCGTCGCAGGACGGCTGCCCGCGCCCCTCACGGATCTGCTTCCCGCGGTGCTGTCCGCGGGTGCCGACGCGGGGGCGCTCACCGCCGAGGGGGCGCTGCTGCTGGATCCGACCGGATCCCTCGCGCCGGGAACCCCGCTCTGCCCGCCCGAGGGCGACGCCGGCACCGGCATGGTCGCGACGAACGCGGTCGCCCCGCGCACCGGCAACGTCAGCGCGGGCACGAGTGTCTTCGCGATGGTCGTGCTCGAGCGGCCGCTCGCCGGCGCGCACCACGAGCTCGACCTCGTGACGACACCGGCCGGCGATGCCGTCGCGATGGTGCACTGCAACAACGGAGCGAGCGAGCTCGCCGCCTGGGCGGGACTGTTCACCCGCTTCGCGGCGGCGGCGGGCGCACCGATCGGCGACGACACCGCCTTCGAGGCGCTGTTCCGCGAGGCGCTCGCGGGCGAGGCCGATGCCGGCGGGCTCCTGGCCTACAACCACCTCGCGGGAGAGCCCATCGCGGGCCTCACCGCGGGCCGCCCGCTGTTCGTGCGCACGCCGGACAGCGCCTTCACCCTGGCGAACTTCATGCGCGCGCAGCTCTTCGGGGTGTTCGGCACGCTCGCCCTCGGCATGCAGACCCTCGCCGCGGAGGGCGTGGAGCTCGACCGCATGTTCGCGCACGGGGGGATGTTCCGCACGGCCGGGGTCGCCCAGCGCCTCCTCGCCGGCGCGCTCGGTGCGCCGGTCGCGGTCGGCGAGGCGGCCGCAGAAGGCGGCGCGTGGGGCATCGCGGTGCTCGCCTCCTTTCTCACGCACGCGGACGGGCTGTCTCTCGGGGAGTACCTCGACCAGCGCGTCTTCGCTGCGGCGGTGCAGGAGGTCGCGGATCCGGATCCGGTCGACGTCGCGGGCTTCTCCGCCTATCTCGACCGCTACCGCGCCGGTCTCGCCGTCGAGGCCGCCGCGATCTCCTCCCTCTGAAACGCACGACCCCCTCTGGAAAGCACGACCCGACCGCGCGGCTCCTGCCGAGCCGCGGATCCGAACGGAAGAACCCCGATGACCCGCACCCCGCTCTCCACCACCCTCGACGGCTACGAGGTCTGGTTCCTCACCGGCAGCCAGCACCTCTACGGGCCGGAGACGCTCGCGCAGGTCGCCGAGCAGTCGCAGCGGATCGCCCGGATCCTGGACGGGTCGGACGAGGTGCCTGTACGGATCGTCTGGAAGCCCGTGCTCACCGACTCGGCCGCGATCAAGCGCATCGCGCTCGAGGCCAACGCCGATGAGCGGGTGATCGGGCTGGTCGCCTGGATGCACACCTTCAGCCCCGCGAAGATGTGGATCGCGGGGCTCGACGCGCTGCAGAAGCCGCTCGCGCACCTGCACACCCAGGCCGACGTCGAGCTGCCGTGGGCCGACATCGACTTCGACTTCATGAACCTGAACCAGGCCGCGCACGGAGACCGGGAGTTCGGCTACATCCAGACCCGGCTCGGCGTGCCGCGCAAGACGATCGTGGGCCATGTCTCGGATCCGCGCGTGCGGAGGGAGTTCGGCACCTGGCAGCGTGCGGCGGCGGGGCTCGCGGCATCACGCGACCTCAGGCTCGCGCGCTTCGGGGACAACATGCGCTTCGTCGCGGTGACCGAGGGGGACAAGACCGAGGCCGAGCTGCGCTTCGGCGTGCAGGTGAACACCTGGGGCGTGAACGATCTCGCCGCGGCGGTCGCCGAGGTCGAGGAGGCCGACATCGACGCGCTCGTCGCGGAGTACGAGGAGCAGTACGACGTGGTGCCGGAGCTGCGCCGCGGCGGCGGACGGCATGCGTCACTGCGCGACGGCGCGGCCATCGAACTGGGGCTGCGCTCGTTCCTGGAGGAGGGCGGCTTCAGCGCCTTCACCACCTCGTTCGAGGATCTGGGAGCGCTGAAGCAGCTGCCGGGCCTCGCGGTGCAGCGTCTCATGGCCGAGGGGTACGGCTTCGGCGCGGAGGGCGACTGGAAGACGGCCGTGCTCGTGCGCATCGCGAACGTCATGGGCGCGGGGCTGCCGGGCGGGGCGAGCCTCATGGAGGACTACACCTACGACATGACCCCCGGCGACGAGCTCATCCTCGGCGCGCACATGCTGGAGGTCTCGCCGTCCCTCACCACGCAGAGGCCGACCCTCGAGATCCACCCCCTCGGCATCGGCGGCAAGGACGACCCGGTGCGTCTGGTCTTCACCGCGGATCCCGGATCCGCGGTCGTCGTGGCGCTCAGCGACATGCGCGACCGGTTCCGGATGACGGCGAACGTCGTGGAGAACGTCGCACCTCGCGCGGCGCTGCCGAAGCTGCCCGTGGGGCGCGCCGTCTGGAAGCCCCGGCCCGACTTCACCACCTCGGCGGCCGCGTGGCTGATCGCGGGCGCCGCGCACCACACGGTGATGTCGACCGCGGTGGGGATCGAGGCGTTCCGCGACTTCGCGGAGATGGCCGAGGTCGAGCTCCTCGTGATCGACGAGGGCACGACCCTGCCCGAGTTCCAGAAGCAGGTGCGCTGGAACCAGGCGTACTACCGGCTCGCGCAGGGGCTGTGACGGTGGCGGATCCGGACCGTCCCCGTTCCGGACGACCGCTGCACATCGCGGCGCACGGCTATGCGGCGGACATCGCCTCGGTGGGGGCGACCCTGCGCACGCTGCGGTTCGAGGGACGCGACCTCGTGGTGCCGTTCGCGGCGGACGAGGTGCGACCGAACTATCGCGGCGCGACCCTCGCGCCGTGGCCGAACCGCATCGTCGATGGACGCTACGCGTTCGGCGGCGTCGAGCACCGGCTGCCGCTCACCGAGCCGGAGCGCGGTCACGCGCTGCACGGCCTCGTCGCCTGGAGCGAGTTCGCGGACCGGGTCGTGGATCCGGATCGCGTCGTGCTCTCGGCCGTCATCGAGCCGCAGGCGGGCTATCCGTTCCGCGTCGAGGTCGAGGTGGAGTACCGCCTGGACGCCGACGGGCTCACGCAGACCGTGACCGGGCGCAACCTCGGTGCCGAGCCGGCGCCGTGGGGCACGGGCCCGCATCCCTACCTGGTCGCAGGATCCGCGCCGGCCGCGAAGGACGGCGACGCTCGCCGCGCGCTGGATCCCGCCGCCCCGCCCGTCGACGGGTGGACCCTGCTGCTGCCGGCCTCTGCGGTGCTCACGGTGACCGCGGACCGGCTCAGCCCGGTCGCACGGGAGCCCGTCGAGTCCCATCCGGAATGGGACTTCCGCGCACCGCGGCGGATCGGATCCGTGTTCATCGATCACGCGTTCACGGCGCTGTCACGGTCCGGGGACGCTACGACGGTGGAGCTGCGGGGCCCCGACGGCGCCGGTGTCGCGATGGTGTGGGACGCCGCGTGCCCCTGGGTGCAGGTGCACACCGCGGACACTCCGGAGGCTCCCGCCACGCATCGACGAGGGCTCGCGGTCGAACCCATGACGTGCGCGCCCGACGCCTTCAACTCCGGGGCCGGCCTCGTTGTGCTGGACCCAGGCGGCGAGCATGCCGCGAGCTGGCGCATCCACGCCGTGCCGCCCGTCTCGCCCTGATCCGGGCGAGCGGAGCGGAGTCCTGGAGAACGGGGAGTTCTGCCCATCGAACTGACCCGCCCTGCTCGATAGTCTGACTCCATGGCTACCGAGGGGGAACCGCCGCAGGGCGGGCATGAGCTCGATTTCGGATCCGGGTCGAAGGACCCGACGCCGCCGGCAGTGGCACCCGCGCCGATGCCGCCGGGCGGAGACGCCGCGCCGTCCGCGCCCGCCACCCCGTCCGCTCCGCAGCAGCCCTCTCCGGCGCCGGAGCAGGCCTTCCCGCCTCCCGGACAGCCCTCTCCGACGCCGCCGTACGGTGCGCAGCCGGGCCAGCCGTATCCCGGGCAACCGGGCCAGCCGTATGGTGCGCAGCCGGGCCAGCCGTATCCCGCGCAGCCGGGCCAGCCGTACGGCGCCCAGCCCGGGCAGCCTTATGGCGCCCAGCCCGGCCAGCCCGGCCAGCCGTATGGTGCGCAGCCGGGGCAGCCGTACGGCGCCCAGCCGGGGCAGTCGTATGGTGCGCAGCCCGGGCAGCCCTATGGCGCGCAACCGGGGCAGCCGTACCCGGGCCAGGCCGCCGGCCCGCAGCCGCCGAAGAAGTCCTCGAAGGGCCTGCTCTGGGGCCTGATCGGCGGTGGCGCGGCGGTGCTGATCGCCGCGATCCTCGTCGTGGCGCTGCTCGTGGTGCCGGCGATCACCCGGTCCTCCGTGACGGCCGCCGATACGGTCAAGGCCTATCTGACCGCGCTGTCGAAGGGCGATGCGAAGACCGCGCTCGGCTACCTCGAGGGCGTGCCGAACACCGTGCTGCTCACCGACGCCGTGCTGAAGGAGTCGAACACCCTCGCCCCGATCAGTCACATCGCTGTCGTGAAGGGCGGGGAGGGCAAGACCACCGCCACCGTCATCGCCTCCTACCGGATCGGGGACAAGACGCTGTCGGCGGTGTCCTACGAGGTCTACCGGATCAAGGACGCCTGGAAGATCGCGAACGGCGTGAACCCGATCTCCCTGGACGCCCTGCACGGCCTCCACGCCACGTTCAACGGCGTGCGCACGGAGAACATCAGCAACGCCTACGTCTTCCCCGGCGCCTACAAGATCGCGCTGGACTCGAAGTACTTCTCGATCGACGGCGACGCGACCTTCACGATCGGCTCCCCGGAGGACGCCGCGGCGCTGTACGACGTGAAGACCGCGCTCAACGACGCCGGCGTCACCGAGTTCCGCTCGCTCGTGCGCTCCGCGGTCGAGGCCTGTGTCGCGATGAAGACGCTGTCGACGCCGTGCGGGATGGACATCACGGCGATCGACCTCTCCGGCGCCAGCCCCGTGGAGGGGACTGTCACCCGCACGCTCACCGCCGACGGCAGCGCCTCGCTCGACAACCTGAAGCCGGAGTCCGGCGGATCCTCGCCCACGGTCGTGTCCAGCTACGACTCGATCAGCGTCGACATGACGCTGCAGGGCAGCGACGGGCAGACGTACACGGTCACCTTCGGCGGCTACCTGAACACGCCGAGCGTCGACTTCGGCGCGGCGTCGCCGTCGGTCACCTGGCAGTAGTTCCCGCCTCGTCCGCAGAGAAGAGAGGACCCCCGCCGACCCGATTCGGCGGGGGTCCCGCGGTTCGTGACCGCGTGGGCGCCCGTGCGAGAAAGCCGGGCGCATCCCGTCGCGCGGGGAAGACGAGCACCCGATCCGGTCAGCGTCCGCAGCCCGCGCAGAGTCTGTTGTACGTGCCGAAGGTGGCCGGAAGGTGAACGGCCTGACAGGTGTCGATGAATTACATGGAACCCCTGCTAATTAGATGGACGACCATGTATTCTGGGTCCAGCGTCGACGACGACGCAGAACCAGGAGCACACGATGGTCCGCGACATCACCCACTTCATCGGAGGATCTCCGATCCCCGGCACCTCGGGACGTTGGGGGGAGGTGTTCGAGCCCTCGACCGGTGCCGTCCAGGCACGGGTCCCGCTCGCGAGCGGGGACGAGGTGCGTGCCGCGATCGCGAACGCCGAGGCCGCCCAGCCGCAGTGGGCGGCGACGAACCCGCAGAAGCGGGCGCGGGTGCTCATGCGCTTCCTCGAGCTGATCCGCGATGAGATGGACGACCTCGCCGCCCTGCTCTCGCGCGAGCACGGCAAGACGCTGGACGACGCCAGGGGCGACATCCAGCGCGGCGTCGAGGTGATCGAGTTCTGCGTCGGCGCCCCGCACCTGCTCAAGGGGGAGTACTCCACGGGCGTCGGAGCCGGCATCGACGTCTACTCCCTGCGTCAGCCGCTCGGCGTGGTGGCGGGGATCACGCCGTTCAACTTCCCCGCGATGATCCCGCTGTGGCAGATGGGGCCGGCGATCGCCGCCGGGAACGCCTTCATCCTCAAGCCCAGCGAGCGCGACCCCTCGGTGCCCGTGCGGATCGCCGAGCTGTTCCTGGAGGCCGGCCTGCCCGCAGGGATCCTCAACGTCGTGCACGGCGACAAGGAGGCCGTCGACGTGCTGCTCACCGACGAGCGGGTGCGCGCGATCGGCTTCGTCGGATCCACGCCGATCGCGGAGTACATCTACACGACCGCGAATGCGCACGGCAAGCGCGCGCAGTGCTTCGGCGGAGCGAAGAACCACCTCGTCGTGATGCCCGACGCCGATCTGGACCAGGCCGCGGACGCCCTCATCGGCGCCGGCTACGGCTCGGCGGGGGAGCGCTGCATGGCGATCTCGGTCGCCGTGCCGGTCGGCGAGGAGACCGCCGACGCGCTCGCCGCGAAGCTCGCCGAGCGCGTGGCCGCGCTCAAGGTCGGGCCCTCGCTCGAGCCGGGCATGGACTACGGCCCGCTCGTGAACCGCGCCGCGGTCGAGCGCGTGACCGACTACATCCAGCAGGGCGTCGACGCGGGGGCGGAGCTCCTGGCCGACGGGCGGGGCTTCTCCGTCGCCGGTCACGAAGAGGGCTTCTATCTCGGACCGACCCTGTTCGACCGGGTCACGACCGACATGTCGATCTACCGCGAGGAGATCTTCGGGCCGGTGCTCGTGATCGCCCGTGCCGCCGACTACGAGGAGGCGCTGCGGATGGCGTCGGAGCACGAGTTCGGCAACGGCGTGGGCATCTTCACGCGCGACGGCGATGCGGCCCGCGACTTCGTCGCCCGCGTGAACGTCGGCATGGTCGGCGTGAACGTGCCGATCCCCGTGCCGATCGCCTACTTCACCTTCGGGGGCTGGAAGCGCAGCGGGTTCGGCGACCTCAACCAGCACGGCGCCGACGCCTTCCGCTTCTACACGAAGACCAAGACGGTCACCTCGCGGTGGCCGGCCGCGGGCGTCCGCGAGGGCGCCAGCTTCGTCATCCCCACGATGCACTGACCCTTTCCTGGTCGTTGAGCGAGGACGCGAAGCGACCGAGACGAAACGCGGTTCGTCCGCGAGGTCGCCGCGTTTCGTCTCGCTCCGCTCGTTCGACGAGCGGTCTGACCCACGAGGAGCACACCATGACAACCGTCGCCACCCCGACCACGATGACCAGCGAAGAGCGCGCCGCCATCCTCGGCGCCGTGCGCGAGTTCGCCGAAACCGAGCTCGCGCCGTTCGCCGCCGAGCGCGATGAGAAGCACCTGTTCCCGCGCGACACCCTGATGCGCGCCGGCGAGCTCGGACTCGGCGGGATCTACGTGCGCGAGGAGTCCGGGGGCACCGGGCTCGAGCGCGTCGACACCGTCGCGATCTTCGAGGAGCTCGCGAAGGGCGATCCCACGATCGCCGCCTACATCTCGATCCACAACATGGTGGTCTGGATGATCGACGGCTACGGCACCGACGCGCAGCTCGCGCGCTGGATGCCCGAGCTCATCGCGATGGAGGGGCTCGGGAGCTACTGCCTCACCGAGCCCGGAGCGGGATCCGACGCGGCCGCGCTCGCGACGAGCGCGACCCGCGACGGCGACGAGTACGTGCTGACCGGGGTGAAGCAGTTCATCTCCGGCGCCGGCGAGGCCGCGGTCTACATCGTGATGGCCCGCACCGGGGCTCCGGGATCGCGCGGCATCACCGCCTTCCTCGTCCCCGGCGACGCGGAGGGGCTCAGCTTCGGTGCGCCGGAGAAGAAGATGGGCTGGCACGCGCAGCCCACCCGCCAGGTGATCCTGGACGGCGTGCGGGTCCCCGCGACGAACATGCTGGGATCCGAGGGGCAGGGCTTCGCGATCGCGATGAGCGCCCTGAACGGCGGCCGCCTAAACATCGCCGCCTGCTCGATCGGCGGCGCGCAGTGGGCGCTGGACCGTGCCGTGCAGTACGTGCACGAGCGGGAGGCGTTCGGCGAGCCGCTCGCCGAGAAGCAGTCGATCCTGTTCGCCGTCGCCGACATGCGCACGGATCTGCAGGCCGCGCGGCTCATGGTGCGCGACGGCGCGCAGGCCGTCGACGAGAAGGCGCCCGACGCGACGATGCGCTGCGCGATGGCCAAGCGGTTCGCGACGGACGCCGGCTTCGACGTCGCCAACAGGGCCCTTCAGCTGCACGGCGGGTACGGGTACCTTCAGGACTACGGGATCGAGAGGGTCGTCCGTGATCTGCGGGTGCATCAGATCCTGGAAGGGACGAACGAGATCATGAGACTCATCGTCGGGCGCGAGATGCTGCGCCCCTCCGGATCCGCGTCGATGCGTCAGGGGGCGGTGGCGTCATGACGCGGATCGCGTTCCTCGGGCTCGGCCACATGGGTCTGCCGATGGCGAAGAACCTGCTCGCCGCGGGGCACGAGGTGATCGGCTTCGACGTGGTGCCGGCCGCGGTCGACGCCGCCTCGGCTGCGGGGCTGCCCGTCGCGCAGTTCGGGGTGGACGCCGTGGCCGGGGCGGAGGTCGTCATCACGATGTTCCCCGCGGGCAAGCACGTGATCGCCGCGTATCAGGACGGGCTGCTGGCCGCGGCCGACCCAGGGACGCTCTTCATCGAGAGCTCCACGATCGCCGTCGACGAGGCGCGCGCCGCGCATGAGCTGGCGATCGAGGCGGGGCACCGCAACATCGACGCGCCGGTATCCGGCGGCGTCGTCGGGGCCGAGAACGGCACGCTCGCCTTCATGGTGGGCGGATCCGACGAGGACTTCGCGGCCGCGCTCCCGCTGCTCGAGACGATGGGGAAGCGCATCGTGCACTGCGGCGGCCCTGGTCTCGGTCAGGCCGCGAAGGTCTGCAACAACATGATCCTCGGCATCTCGCAGATCGCCGTAGCGGAGGCGTTCGTGCTCGGCGAGCGGCTGGGCCTCGAGCACCAGGCGCTGTTCGACGTCGTGTCGCAGGCGTCCGGCCAGTGCTGGTCGATCACGACGAACTGCCCCGTGCCGGGCCCCGTGCCGACGAGCCCCGCCAACCGCGACTACCAGCCCGGGTTCGCGGGGGCGCTCATGGCGAAGGATCTGGGGCTCGCGCTGCAGGCGATCGAAGGCACCGGCACCGACGCGCAGATGGGCCGGCTCGCCCAGCAGATCTACGCGACGTTCGCCGCCGGCCCCGGCGCCGCCCGCGACTTCTCCGGGATCATCACCGACATCCGCGACGCGTCCTGACTCGCACCCGCTCTCGCCCCCGCCCCCGTTCCCTGACCGCGAGACTCCAACTGGGCGACGAGACTGCACGATTTAGGCGCAGTCTCGTCGCCCAGTTGGAGTCTCGCGGCCCCCCCGCCCGCCGAACCTGGGCGAGGGGGACACCGTCCGTTCACCGACATCGGAGATACTGGAAGCGCCACGAAGGTGCGGCGAAAGGATGACCATGACCACGAACGAGTACGAGACGATCCTCACGGAGCAGCGCGGACGAGTCGGCTGGATCACCCTGAACAGGCCCCAGGCGCTCAACGCGCTGAACTCGCAGGTCGCCGAGGAGGTCACGACCGCCGCCACCGCGTTCGATGCGGATCCGGGAGTCGGGGCGATCGTCGTCACCGGTTCGGAGAAGGCCTTCGCCGCGGGTGCCGACATCAAGGAGATGGAGGCGATGTCCGCCGCGGAGATCACCGCGACCGACCACTTCGGCGTGTGGCGCGACTTCGCCGCCGTGCGCACCCCGGTCATCGCCGCCGTGTCCGGCTTCGCCCTGGGCGGCGGATGCGAGCTCGCGATGATGTGCGACATCATCCTCGCCGCGGACAACGCGAAGTTCGGTCAGCCCGAGGTGAACCTCGGCGTCATCCCCGGCATGGGGGGCACGCAGCGGCTCATCCGCGCGGTCGGGTACTACAAGGCCGCCGAACTCGTGCTGTCGGGGCGGATCATCGGCGCCGAGGAGGCCGAGCGTGCGGGCCTGGTGTCGCGCATCGTGCCGACCGCCGACCTGCTCGCCGAGGCCTCGACGCTCGCCGAGACGATCGCGGCCAAGTCGCTGCCGTCGATCATCGCCGCGAAGGCGGCCCTCGATGCGGCCATGGAGACCACGCTCGCCGTCGGACTCGACATCGAGCGCGAGGCCTTCGCCTCCCTGTTCGACACCGTCGACCAGAAGGAGGGCATGGCCGCCTTCCGCGAGAAGCGCCCGCCGCAGTTCGTGAACCGGTGATCGCCGTGGCCGATATCCGCTCCCTCGGATCCTTCGCGGATCCGTCTCGTCAGGGCGCCTCGGACCGCGAGGATCCGGCGTCGAACGTCGTGCCGCTCTTCGCCGACGGCGCGCTGCCCGACATCGACGATCTCCGCCTCTCGGAGGACGACCGGCGCGAACTGGTCGGCTGGACCATCGCCTGCGCCGAGCGGCTCCTGCCGCTCTTCCAGGCCGAGCGGCCCGACGACGACCGCCCGCACCAGGCCCTCGCGGCCGCCGAGGCGTTCCTGCGCGGCGAGCTCGACATCGACGCCGTGCGGGAGAAGGCGTTCGCGTGCCACGAGGCCGCGCGCCAGGCGCAGGATCCGAGTGCCGTCGCCGCCGCCCGGGTGTGCGGGCAGGCGGTCGCCGTCGCGCACCTCGCCGGGCACAGCAGGCAGGTGCCGCGGCACACGGCACGGGCGTTCCCCGGCGACCGCTCCCGCCGGGACGAGGAGCTCGCCTGGCAGCGCATGAACATCCCCGACCGCTTCGACGCCTACGTGTACGACGGCGACTGAGCCCTCTGGTTTACCCCGGCGGCGGCCCGCACCGGCGGGCGACGGTCGCGATCCGCGTCGCGGTGTCAGTCCTCCGAGACGACGACCGTCACCTCGATGTTCCCGCGGGTCGCGTTGGAGTACGGGCAGACCTGGTGCGCGGCGTCTGCGAGAGCCTGCGCCTGGGACCGCTCGAGCCCGGGGAGGACGACGTCGAGGCGCACCGCGAGCTGGTAGCCGCCCTGGCCGTTCGGGCCGATCTGCACGCGGCCGGCGACCGAGGAGTCGGAGATCGAAACCTTCTGCGCACGGGCCACGGACTGGAGCGCGGAGTGGAAGCACGCGCTGTATCCGGCGGCGAAGAGCTGCTCGGGGTTCGCGCCCTCGCCCGAGCCGCCCATCTCGCGGGGGATCGCGAGGTCCAGATCGACGCGACGGTCGGTCGTGACGACCCGTCCGTTGCGGCCGGCTCCCGTCGCGATGGCTTCTGCGGTGTAGAGGACGTTCATGAGCGATCTCCTTCTGATCGAGGTGCGGATGGTCGAACGGGTGAGGGCTGCGGTGCGCCGGCGGCGGCGACCGCGTGCATGGAAGACGAGATCGTGTGCAGTCTGCGGATGAGGTCCTCCGCGCTCGTGCGGTCGGGGAGGGCGAATCCCTCGGCGATCTGACGAGGGATCTCGCGGAGCTCCTCGCGCAGTCGGCGGCCGTGAGGGGTCAGGCCGATCGAGACGACGCGCTCGTCGGAGGAGCGCCGTTCGCGCACGATCAGATCACTGCTCTCCATGCGGCGGAGAAGGGGGGACAGTGTGCCGGAGTCGAGCTGCAGGCGGTCGCCGAGCGACGAGACCGTCTGCTCGCCGTCCAGCCACAGCGTCACGAGCACCAGGTACTGCGGGTAGGTGAGACCCCAGGGCTCGAGCAGGGCGCGATAGGCCTGGGTCGTGGCGCGGGTCGCGGCATAGAGCGCGAAGCACACCATCTCGTCTGTTGCAGTCATGCGAGAAGCATTGCACACAAGTAAGTTGTGCACAACTTAATGAGGAGAGCCATGACCGACGGACCCGGATCCTGCCTCGTCGGTTCGAGCGGGGTTCGGTGCGAGCCGCGGTCAGCCGCGCAGCTCGTCCAGGGCCTTGGCGATGCGACGGTCGCGGGTCGCCTCCTGCTTGGCATCTGCGACGGACGCCGCGATCTCCTTGCGGCGGGTGAAGCTGAGCGCCTCGTAGGCGGCGGTGAGACCGGCGCCGGCGAGGGCGGACGTCAGTGCATCCGGCACGTCGACCGTGCGCTCGGCGATGTCCGGCGCGATCACCGCATCGAACTCCTCGCCGAGTTCGATGCCCATCGCAGCGCGGTTCGCCTTGCTGAAGCCGATGAGGTTCTTGCCGCCCATGCGCGCGAGGCGCAGACGTGCGGTGTTCTCCCCGATCGTCACCGCGACGGGGAAGGCCTTCGCGGTGCTGATCTCGGCGACCTGCCCGTCGGTGAGCACGATGGCGCCCGCCGGGCCCATGGGCTCGAGGACGGTGCGGATGCGGAGTTCGCTCATGCCGGCCAGCCTACGACTGCTCCGCCAGCGCGGCGATCGTGTCATTGCGCTGCTGGATGAGCCGGATCAGGTGCCGCCTCATCACGAGTGCGTCGACGATCCGCCCGACCGGCCCGAACGGCGAGCGGAACACGATCTCGTCGCGCATGAGCGTCGCGTGCTCGCCGGGCTCTTCGGGAGTCCCAGGGGCCGGATCCGGCTCGAACGTGTGCCGGTGCCGGAACTCGGCGAACGGGCCGCGGAGCTGCCGGTCCGAGAACGCGCGCGGCTCGTCCACGTCGAACACGAGCGAGGTCATCCGGAAGCGGATCCCGAAGTGTCGCGCATCCCACGTCACCGTGTCGCCCTCCGCCATCCGGCCGGAGCGCACGCCGTCGGCGATCCGCTCGTCGTGCGCCGTCATGGAGTCGACGTGCACGCCGACGTCCAGGGAGAGGGCGAACACGCGCTCGACCGGAGCGGCGATCGTCCGCTCCAGGACGAAAGAACCCATCAGAGCGGATCCGGCTGCGGACGCGGATCCGCGAAGTCGCCGGCCGCCTTGCGCATGCGCGCCACGATCGCGACGAGATCCGCCGAGTCCTCGGAGGAGATGCCGGGGGCAGCGAACACCTCGTCGTTGAGCGCCGTGGTGGCGCGTTCGACGAGCTCGCGTCCGGTCTCGGTCAGCTCCAGCAGCGCCGCACGGCCGTCGTGCGGGTCACGGTGCCGGGCGATGAGCCCGTCGCGGACCAGCCGGTCCGCGGTGCTGGAGACGCTGGTCGCATGCACCTGGAGGCGGGCGACCACGCTCGACAGCGGCAGCGTGCCCGTGCGGCTGAACGCGAGCAGGCGCAGCACCTCGTAGCGCGCGAACGACAGCGCGAACGGGCGCAGCGTGGCGTCCACCCGCGCGAGCAGGAGCTGCTGCGCACGCATGACCGAGGTGACCAGCGACATGCCGTCCGCGGCGTGGTCCCAGCCGTGCGCGAGCCACTGCCGCTTCGCCTCGGCGAGAGGATCGACGGGCAGGGGGTGCGGACGGGCCATTCCCCTACGTTACCGGGGCGGGAATCGGATCCGGATCCGTGGGGAACAGGCGTGTTCGTAGCGCTCCGCCAAGGCTCTGCGGGCTGGGCGGCGTCCGGGTTGGAGGGTTGCGCCAGGGTGTGTCGGACGGAGTCCGAAGCGGTCGGATCCTGGCGCGGCCCTGAGGTACGCTGGCACCACGTTATCGCCCGGTAACCGGGGCGATTCCGCCCGCGGCCGGACCGGCCGATCGAGGTCGCGTGAGGAGGCTCGATGAAGATCTTCGTCCTGGTGAAAGAGGTGCCCGACACCTACGGGGACCGCAAGCTCGACCTGGAGACGGGTCTGGCCGATCGCGGCGCCGGAGACGTCGTGCTCGACGAGATCACCGAGCGCGCGCTCGAGGTCGCACTGAGCCATGCCGACGCCAACCCCGGGACCGAGGTCGTGGCGCTGTCGATGGCTCCCGAGTCGGCGACCGCGTCGATCCGCCGGGCGCTCGCGATCGGCGCCGGATCCGCGGTGCACGTCGTCGACGACGCCCTGCGCGGCGCCGACCTTGGTCTGACCTCGGCGGTGCTCGCCGCGGCGATCCGACGGGGTGAGCCCGATCTGGTGATCACCGGCAACCTCTCCACGGACGGATCCGGAGGCGTGATCCCCGCGATGCTCGCCGAGCACCTCGGCTACGCGCAGGCGACGGCCCTCAGTGCCGTGACCATCGGCGCCGACGCCGTGGCCGGCACCCGCGCGACGGACTTCGGATCCCAGCAGGTGAGCGCGCCGCTGCCGGCCGTGATCTCGATCACCGAAGCGCTGCCCGACGCGCGCTTCCCGAACTTCAAGGGCATCATGGCGGCGAAGAAGAAGCCGCTCGAGGTGCTCTCCCTCGCTGACCTCGGCATCAGCGCCGATCCGGCGGAGGCGCCGCAGACGATCCTGACCGCGGTGGCCGAGAAGCCGCCGCGCGCGGCGGGTGTGAAGATCACGGACGAGGGCGACGCGGCCGCGCAGCTCGTCGAGTTCCTCGCGCAGAACAGGCTGGTGTGACCATGGCGTATCCCGAGAAGGCGATCCTCGTCCTCGTCGACGTGACTCCGGCCGGTGCCGCCGCGCCGTCGACCGCGGGCCTGCTCGGCGCCGCGGCGCAGCTGGGCGCACCGGTCGCGCTCGTGGCCGCTCTCGCCGGGACCGCGCAGGCGGCGGTCGACGCCGCCAGCGCCGCGGGTGCGCAGGTCGTGCTCACCGCGGACATCGACGGCGGAGTCGTCACGGTCCCCGTGGTCGACGCGCTGCAGGCCGCGTACCGTGCGGTCGGCCCCGACGCGGTGCTCGTCTCGAACTCGATCGCCGGCCGCGATGCCGCCGCCCGCCTCGCCGTGCGCGAGCACCTGGCGCTGTCGGTCGACGCGATCGGCGTGTCCCGCGACGACGAGGGCGTGGTGGCGCACCACTCCGTCTACGGCGGGGCGTTCCTCACCGACTCCGCGCCGACCTTCGGCGCTCCCGTGATCACGGTGCGTCAGGGCGCGATCGACGCTCGCGCCGAGGCCGTGGCCGATGCCCGCGTCGAGGCGCTCGCCGTGGAGGCGTCCGGTGCCGCTGCGGCGGCCGGGGAGCCCGTCGAGGCCGTCGAGGCGGCGTCGTCGCGGCCGGAGCTGCGCGGCGCGAAGGTCGTCGTCTCGGGAGGGCGCGGACTCGGATCCAAGGAGAACTTCTCCCTCGTCGAGGATCTCGCCGACGAGCTCGGCGGCGCGATCGGCGCCTCCCGCGCCGCCGTCGACGCGGGATACATCCCCTACGCGCACCAGGTGGGCCAGACCGGCGTCTCGGTCTCGCCGCAGCTCTATGTCGCGCTCGGCATCTCGGGGGCGATCCAGCACCGCGCCGGCATGCAGACCGCCAAGACGATCGTCGCGATCAACAAGGATCCCGAGTCGCCCATCTTCGACGTCGCGGACTTCGGCATCGTGGGCGACCTGTTCACGGTCGTGCCGCAGGTGATCGAGGCGCTGCGGGCGCGGAAGAAGTAGCGATGACGACCGTGCGCAGGGGACTGCCCCGCACCCGCGGAGGCGAGGCCTGGCCGCCCGCCGGGGTGATCGTGGCGGGCGCGGAGGCGGCTTCGGGCGCCGTCACCCCCGTGGTCGTCGAGAGGGAGAACGCCGCTCCGAGCGCTCCCGCGGCAGCGGAATCCAGCTCATCGTCGCCGAGTTCGGCGTCGGGGATGGAGAACGCCGCTCCGCTGGTCGGCGGGGATGCGAAAAGCATCTCGGCGTCGGCGGATCCGGCGCGCGAGGTCGCCGGCGCGGCAGCAGCCGGATCCGCTCTGCGTCGTGGCCTGCCGCGCGTCGCGGGTGGTGAGCCCTGGCCTCCGGCGGGCGCCGCGCCCGCCCTCGTGACGAACCCGGCCGCCCGGGCCGTCGAAGGATCCGCGGCCGTGGCGCCGAGCACCGCGAGTGCCTCGGAGATAGAGGCCTCGCCGGAGGCCGCTGCGGCAACCCCCGCAACGGCGGCCGCGTCGAGCGCCCACGCATCCGCGGGCGCTCCGGCTGCGACCGGATCCGCCCTGCGCCGCGGTCTGCCGCGCGTCGGTGGGGGAGAGCCCTGGCCTCCGGCCGGGACTGCCGTCGTGGCTCGCAGCGCGGTCGAGCCTTCTTCGTCCGAGGCGACGGAGGC
>NZ_NCKN01000395.1 GCF_002257455.1 Microbacterium sp. 13-71-7 | reverse complement strand
CACCTCGCTCGGCCTGCCGACCATCGCCGGCGCGATCAACCCCGCGACCGGCATCTTCTACTACATCTGGGCGCCGAACCCGGCGACCGGCATCTGGTACATCTACGGGTTCGACACGAACACCAACACAGGACTCGGCTATATCGGGCAGATCAATGGGATGGGCTCCGCCGTGAACGGAGACATCGCGTTCGATCCGGCCGGCAACATGTACATCGTCTCCAACGCCGATCTGACCTCGCCGGGAACCCTCTCGCGTGTGAACGGCCCGTTGCCCACGACAGCCGGCAATGTCACGCTGAACGCCACCACGATCACCAGCAACCTGCCGGCCAACGGAGGCCAGTACAACTCGGTGGCCTTCGGTCCCAACGGCAACATCGTGATCGGCACCAGCGACCCCGCGGGCGCCGCGGGCTATGTCGAGCTGGTCAACCCGGCGACCGGCGCGGTGATCTCGCAGGCTCAGGGAACGATCGCGCAGATCGACATGGCCAGCTGCTCCTACCCGAACACGATGACTCTTCAGAAGAACCTCCCTTCGGGGCGGTTCGCGACGGGCGATCAGTTCAAGCTCACGATCGGGAACGTCACCAGCTCGGCCAACACGGCGACGACCACGGGCACGGCGTCCGGTATTCAGGGCAACGTCGTGGGTCCGCTGCTCGGTCAGAGCGGGCAGGTCTACACCATCTCCGAGACCGCGTCGTCAGGGAGCCTGAGCAACTACACCAGCACGTGGTCCTGCGTCGATCAGGCGAACGGCAATGCCGTGGTCGCGTCCGGGGCGGGGGCGAGCGGCAGTTTCACGATGCCGAACAACTCCACCGGCGGGGCGAAGATCGTCTGCACGATCACGAACGCCACGGTGTCGCCTCCGTCGGCTTTCACCTGCGGCTCGACCTCCGTGTACTCCGTGACCACCCCCGGAGGCATCTATCTGACGAATCCCACGACGGGCGCGCAGACGGCGAACGGCTCGTTCACCGTGCCCTCGGGCGACATCGTGAACGCCCTCGCGCTCGGTCAGGCGGGGAAGTACATCTGGGCGCTGGATCGGACTGCGGGCACGATCCTCCGTTATGACGCGTCGACGGGGCAGACGTCCACGTTCGGGACGAACGTCAGCGGATCGCTCCTCAACGTCATCGCGGGCGCTATCGACCCGCTGACCGGGATCTACTACTACGTCTGGGTGCCGGACACCCCCACGGGCATCTGGTACTACTACGGGTTCAACACGCTCACGAACACTCCGATCGGCTACATGGGGTCGATCAGCGGGATGGGCTCCTCCGCGAACGGCGACATCGCGTTCGACGCGGCCGGCAACCTCTACATCGTCTCCAACGCGAGCGACACCGCCTCCGGGATCGTCTCCCGGGTGAACGGTCCGCTGCCGACGACCGCCGGAGACGTCCCGCTCACGGCGACCACGATCACGAGCTCCCTCCCGGGGAACTCGGGTCAGTACAACTCCGTCGCGTTCGGCCCCAACGGCAACCTGGTGATCGGTGCTCGCTCCACCACGACCGGCGCGTCGACCATCATGCAGGTCGATCCGGCCACGGGCGCGCAGGTCTCCTCCGCGGCGGGGACCACCGGCTGGGTCGACATGGCCAGCTGCATCTACCCGAACACGATGGTCCTGCAGAAGAACCTGCCGCAGGGGCGTTACACGGCGGGCGATCAGTTCACCCTCACGGTCGGCAACGTCGACAGCACCGCCAACACGGCGACGACGACCGGTACGGCGTCCGGCATCCAGAGCAACATCGTCGGCCCCTTGCTGGGACGCAGCGGGCAGGTCTACACGATCTCCGAGACGGCG
>NZ_NCKN01000051.1 GCF_002257455.1 Microbacterium sp. 13-71-7 | reverse complement strand
GGTGCGCTGGAACTGCAGCCGCTGGAACTGGAACTGTCGGTACCCACCGGCCTGCACCGCCGCATCGCCTACGAACGCCTGTTCCTGGATGCCTTCAACGGCAACCATGCGCTGTTCGTGCGCGACGACGAAGTACGAGTCGGAGAGGAAGAAGTCCAGCGGCGGGGAGGCCAGGATGACACCGGTCAGGCCGCCGAAGACGAACGAGACCAGGAAGCCCAGCGCGAACACCATCGGCGTCTCGAAGGTCACGGACCCTCGCCAGAGCGTGCCGATCCAGTTGAAGATCTTCACACCGGTCGGCACCGCGATGAGCATCGTCATGAGCGCGAAGAACGGAAGCAGCACACCGCCGGTGACGTACATGTGGTGCGCCCACACGGCGACGGACAGGGCGGCGATCGCGATCGTCGCGTAGACCAGGGTCTTGTATCCGAAGATCGGCTTGCGGCTGAACACCGGGAAGATCTCGGAGACGATGCCGAAGAACGGCAGCGCGATGATGTAGACCTCGGGGTGGCCGAAGAACCAGAACAGGTGCTGCCAGAGGAGCACGCCGCCGTTGGCCGGGTCATAGATGTGCGCGCCGAGCACGCGGTCGGCGGCGGCGGCCAGAATGGCCGCGGCCAGCACCGGGAACGCCATCAGGATCAGCAGGCTGGTGATGAGGGTGTTCCACGAGAAGATCGGCATGCGCCACATGGTCATGCCGGGGGCGCGCATCGTGATGATCGTGGTGATGAAGTTGACCGCACCGAGGATCGTTCCGAAACCGGACATTCCGAGGCCGAGCATCCACAGGTTGCCACCGGCGCCGGGGGTGAACGACGCGCTCGCGAGCGGCTGATAGGCGAACCAGCCGAACGAGGCCGCGCCCTGCGGGGTGAGGAAGCCGGCGACCGCGATCGTGGAGCCGAACAGGAACAGCCAGAACGCGAAGGCGTTCAGACGCGGGAACGCGACGTCGGGTGCGCCGATCTGCAGCGGGAGGATCGCGTTCGCGAAGCCCGCGAACAGCGGGGTCGCGAACATCAGCAGCATGATCGTGCCGTGCATCGTGAACAGCTGGTTGTACTGCTCCTTCGTCGGGATGATCTGCATGCCCGGCGAGAAGAGCTCGGCGCGGATGATGAGAGCCATCACGCCGCCGAGGAGGAAGAACAGCACCGAGGCGATCAGATACATGTATCCGATGGTCTTGTGGTCCGTGGAGGTGATCCACTTGACGACGATGTTGCCCTTCTGCTCGACGCGGGTCGAGCTGAGCAGAGCCGCCTGACGCGGCGGGATCGTCGTCGGACGCGCGCCGACCTCAGACGTGTCGGGAAGAGTGCTCGTCATTCTGCTTACTTCGCTTCCGAGTCGGTCGTGGGCTTGCCGGTGCCGGGGTAGTTGGTCAGGCGGTTGTAGGCATCGGTGATGTCACCCGTGTTGCCCTCGTCCTTGAGCTTGGCGAGGTACGACTGGTAGTCAGCGTCGCTGACGACCTTCACGTTGAAGAGCATCATCGAGTGGTACTCGCCGCAGAGCTCGGCGCACTTGCCCTGGTAGGTGCCCTCGCGGGTCGGCGTGAAGGACCACGAGTTGTCCTTGCCGATGTACATGTCCTTCTTGTAGAGGAAGTCGATGATCCAGAAGGAGTGGATCACGTCGCGCGACTGCAGCGTGATCTTCACGGTCTTGTTGACCGGCAGGTACAGCGTGGGCAGCGCCGCCTGGTCGATGTTGCCAGCCTTGTCGGGCTGCGCCTGGACGCCCATGGTCCACACGGCGTCGGAGTTGTCCTTCTCCTTGCCGTCGTACTGGAAGTCCCAGGCCCACTGCTTGCCGATCGCGGTGATCGCGACGTCCGGCTTGTCGTACTGCGTCTCGATGATCGTCTGATCACGAGCCGTGAAGGCGAACATGCCGAAGATCAGGATCAGCGGCACGATCGTGTAGAAGATCTCGAGCGGCATGTTGTAGCGCAGCTGCACCGGCAGCCCCGTCTGACCCTTGCGGCGGCGGTAGGCGATCGCAGCCCAGCCCATCAGACCCCACGTGATGAGGCCGACGATCAGCAGCACGATCCACGAATTGACCCAGAGCGCGGCGACGCGATCGGTCTGGTTGGTGGCCGGCGTACCGTCCTCGATGAAGCCTGGGAGGAATCCGTGGAGCTCGGTGGGAGAGCATCCCGCGAGGGCCACGGCTGCCGCAACTCCCAGGGGGAGTGCGGCCCAACGAAGGCGGCGTTTCGAGGGCACGATGCACCTTTCAGATCACGGACGTGGGCTACCCCAGTCTAGGGCAACCTCACACCCGATTCACGCCATCCACGCAGGTTCGGCGTGGATGGCGCAGGGATGGGAGAGGGGAATTCTGCGGGTCAGTGGAAGCTGTCGCCGCACGCGCAGGAGCCCTGCGCATTGGGGTTGTCGATCGTGAATCCCTGCTCCGAAATCGTGTCCTTGAAGTCGATCGCCGCACCGTCGAGGTACGGCACGCTCATGTTGTCGATGATCACCTCGACGCCGTCGAAATCGACGGTCTCGTCGCCTTCGAGATAGCGCTCGTCGAAGTACAGCTGGTAGATCAGACCCGAGCAGCCTCCGGGCTGCACGGCGACGCGCAGCCGCAGGTCGTCGCGGCCCTCCTGCTCCAGCAGGCTCTTCACCTTCGCCGCGGCGGCGTCGGTGAGCTTCACGCCGTGCGCGGCGGTGGTCTCGGGGGTGAGGGTGATGTCGCTCATGTCGCTCCTTGGATCGGCCGTGCCCAGGCACGGTTTCCGTCAGTCGAGTCTACCGCCGCGCACGCGCGGGGCATCGATCGCGGCCGGTCACGACCGCGTCTCGATGCGTTCGGCGTCCTCAGAGGGTGATCTCGTTCATCCGCGTGAGCAGCAGCGCCTCGGTCGCCACGGCGCGGCGGAAGGTGTCGAGGTGCAGCGACTCGTTGGGGCTGTGGGCCCGCGAGTGCGGGTCCTCCACGCCGGTCACGAGGATCTCGGCGCCGGGGAATCGCTCCACCAGGTCCGCGATGAACGGGATGGATCCGCCGACGCCGAGGTCGACCGGCGCCGTGCCGTAGCCGTCGGCCATCGCACCGCGCACGAGACCAACGGCCCAGCCGCTGGTGTCGACCAGGAAGGGATTGCCCAGGTCGACGTCGGAGAAGGCGAGCTCGGCGCCGAACGGCGCGTGCGCCCTCAGGTGCGCCTGCAGCGCCGCGTACGCCTCGTCCGCGCTCTGCCCCGGCGCGATGCGGCAGCTCAGCACGACGGTCGTCTCGGGCGAGAGCGTGTTGGATGCGGCGGCGACGGACGTCGCGTCGACGCCGATGACCGTGACCGAGGGCTTGTTCCAGATGCGGCTGAGGATCGTACCGTCGCCGATGGGCGAGACGCCGGGCAGCAGCCCTGTCTCGTCGCGCAGCGTCTCCTCGGTGTACTCCGGCGTGGCGGCGTCGCGCACGGTCAGTCCCTCGACCGCGACGGATCCGTTCTCGTCCCACAGCGTGTTCAGCAGGCGGATGGTCGCGAGCATGGCGTCGGGCACCGCTCCCCCGAACATTCCGGAGTGCGAGGCGTGGTCGAGCGTGCGCACGGTGAGGGTGAAGCGCACAGCGCCGCGCAGCGAGACCGTGAGCCCTGGCGTGTCGGAGTCCCAGTTGCCCGAGTCGGCGACGACGATCGCGTCGGCGCGCAGGGCATCTTCGTTGTCGGTAAGGAACTGGGCGAAGGAGCGGGATCCGTACTCCTCCTCCCCTTCGACGAACATGGCGATGCCGAGGTCCAGGTCGTCGCCCAGCGCCTCCGCGACCGCGCGGATGGACGCGATGTGCGCCATGATCCCGGCCTTGTCATCGGCGGCTCCGCGCCCGTACAGGCGCCCGTCGCGCACGGTCGGCTCGAACGGCGGGGTCTCCCACAGCTCGTCGCCCCCCGGGGGCTGCACGTCGTGGTGCGCGTAGAGCAGGATCGTGGGCTTGCCGTTGCGCGCAGCCCTGCGCGCCAGGATCGCGGGCTGCCCGACCTCGTCGGTGCCGGGGATGGCCGAACGCAGCACGCGCACGCTGTCGAACACGCCCGTGCCCTCAGCGAGCTCGGCGACCGCGGCGGCGCTGCGCACGAGCTGGGTCTGATCGAAGGCCGGCCACGCGATCCCCGGGATGCGCACGAGTGCGCCGAGATCGCTGAGTGCGGCAGGGATCCCGGTGCTCACGGCGGCGGTGACGGCGGCTTCGACGTCACCGGGGGCGGTGACCGAGGAGGAGGGAGAAGTCATGCAGGTAATCTTAGAGAACACCCGTTTCCCGTTCTCTCGACCTCAGGAGCCTTCGTGCCCAGCACTCCCACCCCCGCACCAGAGGACTCCTCGGCCGACGCGAGCGGCAAGGGACGCCGCACGCCGACGCGCGCGGAGCAGGAGGCGGCCCGTCGTCGGCCGCTCGTGCCGGACACCAAGGAGGCCAAGGCGCAGGCGCGCGCCGACCTGCGCGTCCGCCAGGAGCGCCAGCGCATCGGCATGGCGAACGGCGAGGAGAAGTACCTCCCCGTCCGTGACCGCGGCCCTCAGCGCCGCTGGGTGCGCGACTACGTCGACGCCGGCTGGCACGTCAGCGAGTGGATCATGGCGCTCATGGTCGTCGTGATCGTCGTCTCGCTGATCCCGAACACGCTGGTCGCCTACTGGGCGTTCATCGGCCTGTGGGGCTTCATCGCGATCGCGATCATCGACATGGTCTTCCTCGGGATCCGCGTGAACCGCCGCATCGCCGACAAGTTCGGCAAGGACAAGCGCGAGCGCGGTCTCGCCTGGTACGCCGCCATGCGTTCGCTGCAGATGCGCTTCATGCGCCTGCCGAAGCCCCAGGTTAAGCGCGGGCAGTACCCGGACTGATCCGGACCCCCTGACAGACGAGAAGGTCCCGGTGCGCAGCGAGCGCCCGGGACCTTCTTCGTCGTGAGCGGATCAGCGCGCGCGCAGCCCGGCGCGGATCTGGCGGGCCCAGAACGGTCCGCGGTAGAGGAACGCGGTGTAGCCCTGCACGAGGGTGGCGCCGGCCTCGAGCCGCTCCCGCACCTCCGCTCCGGTCTCGACCCCTCCCACCGAGATGACGCAGAAGTCTGCGGGCACGGCGGCGCGGACGAGGCGCAGGACCTCGAGCGAGCGCTCCTTGAGCGGGGCGCCGGAGAGGCCGCCCTCCCCCGCCGCCGCGACCTTCGCGGGATCCGTGGTCAGTCCTTCCCGCGAGATCGTCGTGTTGGTCGCGATGAGGCCGTCCAGGCCTTCGGCGACCGCGAGCTCCGCGATCGCGGTGACCTCGTCGTCCGGAAGGTCCGGCGCGATCTTCACCAGAAGGGGTGTCGCGCCGGCGGCGGCCTTCACCGCGCGCAGCAGCGGTGCGAGGGTCTCCACGGCCTGCAGGCCGCGCACCCCCGGTGTGTTCGGCGAGGAGACGTTGATCGCGAGGTAGTCCGCGAGCGGAGCGAGGCGCACGGCCGAGGCGACGTAGTCGGCGGTCGCGTCCTCGACGGCGACCACACGGCTCTTGCCGATGTTCACGCCGATCACGGCGGAGGGACGGCGACGTCGCAGCTTCCACAACCGCTTCTCGGCGGCCTCGGCCCCGGCGTTGTTGAAGCCCATCCGGTTCACGACCGCGCGGTCCGGGATGAGCCGGAACAGGCGGGGCTTGGGGTTGCCCGGCTGCGGGATGGCCGTGATCGTGCCGACCTCGACGTGCCCGAAGCCGAGCGCGGACAGTCCGCGCACGCCGACCGCGTTCTTGTCGAAGCCCGCGGCGATGCCGAAGGGCGTGGGGAACGTGAGCCCCAGCGCCTGCACCTCATCGCCCGATGCGGGACGGGTCAGCGCACGCGCCGCCCAGGAGAACGGAGGCACGCCGAGGATGCGGACCACGACCATGCCGGCGTGGTGGGCGAACTCGGGATCGAAGCGCGCGAGGACGACGCGGAAGAGCAGAGGATACATCCCTGCCAGGCTACCGGTCGGACGAGGGGGGATCCGACCGGCGGGTCAGAGCGCGGCCTGCGGGGCGGCCCGGTGGTGGTCGGCGCGCAGCTCGGCGATCGACGCCTCGAAGTCCTCGAGCGAATCGAACGCCTGGTAGACGCTCGCGAAACGCAAGTAGGCGACCTCGTCCAGATCCCGCAGGGGGCCCAGGATCGCCAGGCCGATCTCGTTCGTGTCCAGCTGCGAGACGCCGGTCTGACGCACCGCCTCCTCGACGCGCTGCGCCAGGATCGCGAGATCCGCCTCCGTGACCGGCCGCCCCTGGCAGGCCTTTCGAACGCCGGAGATCACCTTCTCGCGGCTGAACGGCTCCATCACGCCGGAGCGCTTGATGACGTTCAGGCTCGCGGTCTCCGTGGTCGTGAACCGTCCCCCGCATTCGGGGCACTGGCGGCGCCGGCGGATCGACAGTCCGTCGTCGCTCGTGCGGGAGTCGATGACGCGGGAGTCCGGATGACGGCAGAACGGGCAGTGCATTCGAGAAAGCCTACGCCCCGGCAGCGGCGGCGGGCTCCGGCACGGCTGTGAACCGCGCCTCGACCGCCTCCCCGTGCGCCGGCAGCACCTCGGCGTCGGCGAGCGCGACGACCCCGTCACGAGCGCGCGCCAGCGCGTCCCGATCGTAGGAGATCACCTGCTGCGGACGGAGGAAGGTGTACGACCCGAGTCCCGAGGCGTAGCGCGCCTGTCCCCCGGTCGGCAGCACGTGATTGCTGCCGGCCATGTAGTCGCCCAGGCTCACCGGCGTCTGGTCTCCGACGAACACGGCGCCCGCGCTCGTGAAGACGGCGGCCGCCTCCTCCGCGTCCACGAGGTGCAGTTCGAGGTGCTCCGGCGCGTATGCGTTGCTGAAGGCCACCGCCGCGGCGCGATCGTCGACCAGCACGATCGCCGACTGCGGCCCGTCCAGGGCGGTCTGCACGCGGACGCTGTGCCGCGTCGCACCGGCGGCCTTCGCGACCTCGACGGCCACACGATCCGCGAGCTCGACGGAGTCGGTGACGAGGACGGCGGACGCCTGCTCGTCGTGCTCGGCCTGGCTGATCAGATCCACGGCGATGAGGCGAGGATCCGCGTCGGCGTCCGCGACGATGAGGATCTCCGTCGCCCCTGCCTCGGAGTCCGTCCCCACGACGCCGGCGACGGCGCGCTTCGCGGAGGCGACGTAGTTGTTGCCGGGCCCTGAGATGACGTCGACCGGCTCGAGGCCGATCGCCTCGACGCCGTAGGCGAGAGCGCCGATCGCTCCCGCGCCGCCGATCGCGTAGACCTCGTCCACGCCGAGCAGGGCCGCGGCGGCGAGGATCGTGGGGTGGATGCGGCCGTCCTCGCTTGACTGCGGAGGAGACGCCAGCGCGATGCTGCCGACGCCCGCGACCTGTGCGGGGACCACGTTCATGACGACGCTCGACGCGAGCGGCGCCTTGCCACCGGGGATGTAGACGCCGACGCGCCCGACCGGCTGCCAGCGCTGCACGATGCGCGCGCCCGGGCCGATCTCGGTCACACGCGGCGCCGGAACCTGCGCCGCGGAGCCCTGGCGCACCCTCTCGATGGCGGCCTCGAGCGCCGCGCGGACCTGCGGGTCGACACCGGAGAGCGCCTCGTCGATGTGCGCGCGCGGAACCCTGATCGCGTGGCCGCTCACCTGGTCGAAACGGCCGGCCTGCTCTCGCAGGGCCTCCTCGCCGCGCACGCGCACGTCCTCCACGATCGCGGTGGCGGTCGCCAGCGCTTCCGCGCGCGCAGCGGTGGCGCGCGGCACGGCCGCCAGCATCTCGGCGGTGGAGAGGGTGCGTCCCCTCAGGTCGATCGTCTGCATGCGTCCTCAGCCTCGGGTCATGTTCTCGGTGTCGTGCAGGTATCCCACGCGACCGTCGTCGTGGCGCACCACGAAGGCGCCGCCACGGTCCTCGAGAACAAGGATCCACGCTTCCGGCCCGATCGTGAAAATCGAGTCTCCTCGCGCGTCATGAACGACCCGCGTGTCCGGCGCGAGCGCCCAGAAGGGCTGGAGCTGCTCCCCCGTCGCGACCGAGCCTGCCGCGCTCGCCTCCGCACCGCCCTCCTGCGGCACGACGTCGACCGCGTGCGTGGCCACGTCGTCCGCGGACGACGGCTCGAGCAGGTCGCCGAGCACCTCCGTCATCGTGTCGGAGAGATCGCGCGGCGCGGCGTTCGAATCCGGCGCGCCGGCCGATGCACCGGCGGCGGGGTCCGTGTCCGGCTCGGCCTCGGCGACCGCCGCGGCGCGCCGCGCATCGGCGCGCGTGGCGGGTTCGCCGTCCTCCGCCTCATCCTCGTCAGGAGTCTGCGGCTCGTCCTCCTGGACTGCCGGGGCGACGGTGTCAAGGATCGCCTCCGTCGGGGCGTCAGGGCTCGACACGGCGCCGGTGAAGTCCTCCGAGGCGGGCGCCGTCACCGGCGCCGGTGCGCCGGGCAGGATCTGCCCCTCGGCGGCTGCGACGACAGGGGTCTCCCCCGAGGCCAGGAAGGATTCGCGGTGCTGCTCGGGGACGTAGCCGGTCTCGCCCTCGACCACCGCGCCCGTGACGCCCGTGGCCGAGAGATGTCCGGCCGCGCCCACCTCGTTGTCGTGCAGCAGACCCGGATCCACGTCGTCCTCGTTCTGCGGATCGGAGACGCTGCCCCTCGCCCGCACCGGACGCGGGCGTGAGAACACGGGGCGCACCGGGTTGGCGCGGCGATGCGCGAGGGTCTCCGTGCGCTCCTCGAAGTCCTCACGGAGCCCGGGGACGAGCGCGGCGAAGACGGTCGCCACGACGAGCACCAGCATCAGCAGGATCTCGAGCCACAGCGGCCAGGTGACCAGCGGGGACCGGCGGGTCGCGCCGACCAGATCCAGTTGCTGCCACAGCAGGACGACCCAGCTCACGAGCGCGACCGAGAAGGCCACCGAGGCGAACTGATCGATGCCGAGCGATCCGACCCGGCGGATCCCCTCGGGAGACAGCCTGCGGAGCACGATGAGGAACACGGCCGCGGTGGGCACGCCGATGGCGAGCGCCCAGGCGCCGTTCATCGTCCACACCGTCGCGGCGCTGTCCAGCACGCTCCCGCCGCCCGGGACGAAGGAGAGCGCGAAGGCGATCACCCACGCGCCGATCATGATCAGCTCGCGCAGCGTGAAGCCGAACCAGCCCTGCTGCGGCGCCGCAGCGGGCAGGGGCCCGTCGTCGACCTCGATGTCGGACGAGGGGGTGGCGTTCGAAGTCGGAACCTGTTCTTCCTGCGCCATCTCAGCGGAGGGGACGTCGCCGGTCATCGGTGTTTCCTTTCGTCGTGCGGCCGCTGGGGGCTTCGGCCGTCGAACGGGACCCGATATTACCCGGCGGCGGTGGAGACCTCCTGAGCGACGTCCGTGCGCCTCGCTCGCCCTCCCCGCCGGGCGGGGGCGAGACGAGGAGCGAACGAGGAGACGGATGCGCCGCGGGCGATCACCCCAGGCACTGCGGACCGAGCAGCGACTTCAGATCGCCGAACAGGTCCGCGGTGACGGTCACCGGCATGGGCACCTCGAAGACCTTGGCGCGTCCGCCGCGATGCATCTTCAGCATCACCTCGGTCTCGCCGGCGTGGCGCCGCAGCACATCCGCCAGATCCTCGATGACGCGCTCGGTGGCGCGCTGCTCCGGCACCAGCAGCGACAGCGGGCCCGCGGCGTCGAAGGAGCCGACGTCGGGCGTGAACGCCGACTGCGCATGCAGATTCATGCCGTCGTCGCGACGGGAGACGCGCCCGCGCACCGCGAGGATCGTGTCCTGCTGCAGCATGCTCTGGAACTCGAGGTACGTCTTGCCCATGAACATGATGGTGATCTCGCCGCCGAAGTCTTCGACGGTGATCATGCCGTAGGGGTTTCCGCTGGCCTTGGCGACGCGGTGCTGCACGCTCGTGACGAGTCCGGCGATCGTGACCTGGTCGCCGTCCTGGAGATCCTCGGACTCCAGCAGGCTGTTGATCGCGATCGAGGCGTGCTTCGCGAGCGGGACCTCGAGACCTGCGAGCGGGTGATCCGACACGTACAGCCCGAGCATCTCGCGCTCGAAGGCGAGCTTGTCCTTCTTCGTCCACTCGGGACGAGCCGGCACCTTGGGAGGCGCGACCTCTTCGATCTCGTCGTACAGGCTGTCGAAATCGAACCCGATGGCGCCCTGCGCCTCGTTGCGCTTCTGGCCGACGGACGCCTCGACCGCGTCCTCGTGGATCTCCACGAGGGCGCGCCGGGTGTCGCCCATCGAGTCGAACGCGCCCGCCTTGATGAGCGACTCGACCGTGCGCTTGTTCGCGACGTGCAGCGGCACCTTCTTCAGGAAGTCGTGGAAGGAGGTGAAGTTCTCCTCCTGGCGACCCTGCACGATGCCCTCGACGACGTTGGAACCGACGTTGCGCACCGCGCCGAGCCCGAAGCGGATGTCCTCGCCGACGGCCGCGAAGAAGTTGATCGACTCCCGCACGTCGGGCGGCAGCACCTTGATGCCCATGCGGCGGCACTCGTTCAGGTACAGCGCCATCTTGTCCTTGGAGTCGCCGACGCTGGTGAGCAGTGCCGCCATGTACTCGGCGGGATAGTGCGCCTTGAGGTAGGCGGTCCAGTACGAGATCACGCCGTAGGCGGCGGAGTGCGCTTTGTTGAACGCGTAGTCGGAGAAGGGCAGCAGGATCTCCCAGAGCGCGTTGACCGCGCCGTCCGAATACCCGTTCGCGTGCATTCCGGCCTGGAAGCCCTCGAACTGCTTGTCCAGCTCGCTCTTCTTCTTCTTGCCCATCGCGCGCCGGAGGATGTCGGCCTGTCCGAGCGAGAACCCGGCCACGCGCTGGGCGATCGCCATCACCTGCTCCTGGTAGATGATGAGGCCGTAGCTCTCCTCCAGGATGTCCTTGAGCGACTCGGCGAACTCCGGGTGGATCGGCGTGATCTCCTGCAGGCCGTTCTTGCGGAGGGCGTAGTTCGTGTGCGAGTTGGCGCCCATCGGGCCGGGGCGGTACAGCGCGATGAGGGCCGAGATGTCGCCGAAGTTGTCCGGCTTCATCAGGCGCATGAGCGCGCGCATCGGGCCGCCGTCGAGCTGGAACACGCCGAGCGAGTCGCCTCGGGTGAGCAGGTCGTAGGAGGGGCGGTCGTCCAGCGCGAGGTCTTCGAGCACGAGCTCCTCGCCCCGGTTCATCCGGATGTTGGCGAGCGCGTCCGAGATGATCGTGAGGTTGCGCAGCCCCAGGAAGTCCATCTTGATGAGGCCGAGCGACTCGCAGGACGGGTAATCGAACTGCGTGACGATCTGGCCGTCCTGCTCGCGCTTCATGATCGGGATGATGTCGATCAGCGGATGCGAGGACATGATGACGCCGGCGGCGTGCACGCCCCACTGGCGCTTCAGGTTCTCCAGACCGAGGGCCGTGTCGAACACGGTCTTCGCCTCGGGATCGGACTCGATCACGACGCGGAACTCGCTGGCCTCCTTGTACCGCGGGTGCTCCGGGTTGAACATGCCGTCGAGCGGCATGTCCTTGCCCATCACGGCGGGGGGCATCGCCTTGGTGAGCTTCTCCCCCATGCTGAACGGGAAGCCCAGCACGCGGCCCGCATCCTTCAGCGCCTGCTTGGCCTTGATCGTGCCGTAGGTGACGATCTGCGCGACGCGCTCGTCGCCGTACTTCTCGGTGACGTACTGGATCACCTCGCCACGGCGACGGTCGTCGAAGTCGACGTCGAAGTCGGGCATCGAGACGCGGTCCGGGTTCAGGAACCGCTCGAAGATGAGTCCGTGCTCGAGCGGATCGAGGTCGGTGATCCTCATCGCGTAAGCCGCCATGGATCCGGCTCCGGATCCACGGCCGGGACCGACGCGCACGCCGTTGTCCTTGGCCCAGTTGATGAAGTCGGCGACGACGAGGAAGTAGCCGGGGAACCCCATGGACGAGATGACCTCGACCTCGTAGTTCGCCTGCTTGCGCACCGCGTCCGGGATGCCGCCCGGGTAGCGGTAGCGCAGCCCGTTCTCGACCTCCTTGATGAACCAGCTCTCCTCGGTCTCGCCGTCCGGGACGGGGAAGCGAGGCATGAAGTTGGCGCCGGTGTTGAACGAGACGTCGCAGCGCTCGGCGATGAGCAGCGTGTTGTCGCACGCCTCGGGGTGCTCGCGGAACACCTGCCGCATCTCCGCCGCGGACTTGACGTAGTAGCCGTCGCCGTCGAACTTGAATCGATTCGGATCGTCGAGGGTCGAGCCGGACTGCACGCAGAGCAGCGCCGCGTGGCTGGTCGAGTCGTGCTGGTGCGTGTAGTGCAGGTCGTTCGTGCCGACCAGGGGGATCCCCAGGTCCTTCGCGATCTTCAGCAGGTCGCCGGTGACGCGCCGCTCGATCTCGAGCCCGTGGTCCATGATCTCGGCGAAGTAGTTCTCCTTGCCGAAGATGTCCTGGAACTCGGCGGCCGCCGCGCGCGCCGCGTCGTACTGCCCCAGGCGCAGCCGGGTCTGGATCTCGCCCGAGGGGCAGCCCGTCGTGGCGATCAGGCCCTTGGAGTACTTCTGCAGGATCTCGCGGTCCATGCGCGGCTTGAAGTAGTAGCCCTCGAGGCTCGAGGTCGAGGAGAGCCGGAACAGGTTGTGCATGCCCTCCGTGGTCTCGGAGAGCAGGGTCATGTGCGTGTAGGCACCGGATCCGGAGACGTCGTCGCGGCGCTGCTCGGGCGAGCCCCACTGCACGCGCGACTTGTCGCTGCGATGCGTGCCGGGGGTGACGTAGGCCTCGATGCCGATGATCGGCTTGACCCCGGCCGCCTGCGCCGCCTTGTAGAACTCGAACGCCGCGAACGTGTTGCCGTGGTCGGTCACGGCGACGGCCGGCATGCCCTGAGCGACGGCCTCCTGCACGAGCGGCCCGATGCGCGCGGCCCCGTCCAGCATCGAGTACTCGCTGTGCACGTGCAGGTGGACGAAGGAGTCTGATGCCATGCTCCGAGTCTACGTTTCGGGGTGGGACATCGAGGCCCCGCGCGCCCGCCGATAGCCTGAATCCCATGACCACCCCCGACTTCGTCCTGGCGTTGCGCGAGCACATCGGCCACTCTCCGCTGAACCTCGTCGGCGTCACCGCGATCGTGTTCCGCGACGAGAAGGTGCTGCTCGGAAAGCGCGCCGACAACGGCGCCTGGCAGGCGGTGTCGGGGATTGTGGAGCCCGGCGAGGAGCCCGCCGACGCCGCAGTGCGGGAGTGCCTCGAGGAGGCCGGCGTGGCGGTGAAGGTGGAGCGGCTCGCGCTCGTGCAGCAGCTCCCCCGCGTGACGTACGCGAACGGAGACGAGGTCGACTACCTCGATCTGGTGTTCCGCTGCACCTGGGTCTCGGGCGAGCCGCACCCGGCCGACGGCGAGCTCACGGAGGTCGGCTTCTACGATCTCGCCGCGATGGGCGACGTCGACGACGCCCACGTGCGCAAGATCGCCCTCGCCGTGGCAGAGGACGATCCCGCGCACTTCCGCGGCGGCAGGCCGCTTCGGGCCTGATCGACGGAAACCCGGCGTCTACCGCAGATCCAGGCGCATCAGCACGCGCGGGAAGCCGTCGAGGACGGATCCGGTGTCGGCGGCCTTCACGAAGCCCGCCGACTCGAACAGGGAGCGGGTGCCCGCGTACGCCATCGTGAGGTTCACCTTCGCGCCCTCGTTGTCGAGGGGATACCCCTCGATCGCCGGCGCGCCGCGCTCTCGCGCGTGGGCGACGGCGCCCTCGATCAGCGCGTGCATCAAACCCTGTTTACGGTGGCCCGGCCGCACGCGGAAGCACCACAGAGACCAGACGTCGAGATCGTCGACGTGCGGGATCAGCCGGTTGCTCGCGAAGCTCGTATCACGCCGCGGATGCACGGCCGCCCAGCCGACCGGCTCGTCACCCAGGTACGCGATGACGCCCGGCTCCGGGTCCTGATGGCAGAGCGCGCGCATCCGGTCCGCCCGAGCCTGCCCCTGCAGCGCACGGCTCTCCGCACCGCCGATGCGATAGCTCAGACAGAAGCAGGAACTCGACGAAGGGTTCTTGGGCCCCACCAGCGCCGCGACATCCTCGAACACGGTCGCAGGGCGCACCTCGATGCTCATGCGCCCAGTCTGCCCGGCAGCGCCGACATCCGCGCGGCGCCGCACAGGTTCAGGGCTCGACGATGCGCTGGTCCGTGTTCGTGTAACTGATCGAGTCGGCGATCGTCCCCACGAGGCCCATCGTGACCCGCAGCAGGCCCGGCTTGACGTCGTCCAGGGGCGGGGGCGTGTCGGTGCCCAGGGTCAGCGCGCGGCCGTCCTGCGTGGTTGCGGTGACCGATCCCAGGTACACGCTCACGTGCCCGGTGAGGGTCATCGTGTCGGCGTTCGTGACGAGTCCCGCCTTGTCCGGCGGACGGACGGTGAGCGAGAACCCCGAGATCGTGATCGAGTCGGCCGAGATCTTCAGGGCGCGGATCGTGCTGCCGTCGATGGTCGGGACATCGACGATCGAGATCCCGCTGAGGCCGGTGAAGGAGAGCCCCTGCGATCCCATCGAGGCCGGGGTCTTCGTGAAGACGGGCGCGCTCTCGTCCCTCGTCGCGGCGACCGGGGTCGGCGCGGGAGTGGGCGCGGGAACTCCCGGAGCGTTCGGCGTCGTCGCGCCCGGCGCGGAAGGCGCACCGGGCACCGCGGGCAGTCCGGGCAACGAGGGAATCGGCGTCCCCGACTTCGGCGGGGGCGTCGTCGGCGTCGGGCTCGGAGAGGGGCACCACAGCAGCGGGATGCACAGCCCGGTCGGCTGGGACGTCGGCGCGACGGCGGCTCCCAGCGTCATCGGCGCGACGAGGGCGAGCGCCGCCAGCAGGGCGGCGCCGGGACGGCGGTGCGGCTTCACGACGCCGCCTCCTCGGATCCGCCCGCGGCCACGGGGTCGCGCGGTCCCATCCAGGCGACGACGAGCACCGCCCCGGTCCCGGCGAGGAGCATCCCGATGATGAATCCGCCGAGGTTCACGCCGATCAGCGAGTAGATCGCCACCACCAGCGCGATGATCCCGTAGAACACGTGATGCGCGGGCATCGTGACCGCGAGGATCCCGAGCACGAGCAGCGCGATCGGGATGATCGTCGCCTGCAGCCCCTCGATCCCGAGCTGGACGTGCAGATGTCCGATGTCGAGCTGCCCGGAGAAGAACATCTCGATGCCGCCGAGCGCGACGAGCAGACCTCCGACGAACGGCCGCTGCCGCCGCCAGTGCCGGAATCCGCGCGCAGGCGCCGCGTCGGACGCGACGGCGCCCGTGTCCTCAGGGGTCTCGAGCGCGTCGGATGACGCGGGCTCGGTCGCGGGGCGGACCGGGCGCAGCGCCGGCGCATCGGCGTCACGCGGAACGCGCCGTGCGGATCCGCGGGTGCTCGCGTCGTCGGTCATCGCAGCCTCGTCGTTCAGAAGCATCCCTGCGAACCGTCCGTCAGCTCCAGTGTCATGCCCGTGAGGGTGAACACCGAGGCCTGGGTGCTCCAGGCCGTCTGCTGCAGGTTCTTGATCGTGACGGTGTCGGCGTCCTGGGCGAAGTCGCCCGCGGAGCCCTTGGCCTCGGTGTTGACGGTCGAGGCGTCGACGCCGATGCGGATGGCGCCGAACGACGCGTCGCCCTTGAGGCCGGTCATGCCGATCTGCAGGTCGCTGGCGGACGCCGGGTTGCCGTTGCCGCCCGCCTTGATGAGCACGCCGACCTTGCCGAGCGGCGTGTCGGTGATCACGGACTGGCAGAGGTCGGAGAGCGTCGCGCTCTTGATGTTCGCGATCGCGACCGTGTGCTCCTTGCCCTCCGTGTCCTTCGCGACACCGGCGTACTGCGAGAAGCCGCTGCCCTCCAGCTGGGAGGCGCCGATCTGGAACTGGCTCCCCGACACGGCGAACGAGACGGGCACGGCGCCCTGGGCGACTCCGCCCATCAGGGCTGCGGCGACGACGCCCGCGGGGATCGCCACCAGGGCGATGCGGCCGGCGTGGGACGACCCGAGCTTGCGGACACGGTCGGACTTCGGGAACTTCATCGATCCTCCTCCAGTGCGCCGGCTGCGATGGCGGCGCTCACCTGGTCGAGTATATTGCCCGTTGACTCAGAGTCAATACCAGACACGGCCCGCGCTCCCCGCACACTAGGCTCGGGGCATGCCCGACCTGCGACGCGTCCGACTCACACCGGAGGAGCGTCGTGCCCAGCTCGTCGCGACCGGGGTGAACTTCCTCGCCGAGCATTCCCTGGACGAGCTCACGATGGACGTGCTCGCCCAGCGCGCCGGTGTGTCCCGCCCGCTGCTGTTCCACTACTTCGACACCCGCCAGGGCATGCATCTCGCCGTCGTCACGATGGCGAGGGACAGCCTGCTGCTGGCCTCGGAGCCCCGCGACGACCTGGAGCCGCGTGCACGGATCCGCGACACGCTCCTGCGCATCACAGAGTTCGTGCGCCAGCACCAGGGCACGTTCCACTCGCTCGTGCGCGGCATCGCGAGCGGCGACCCCGCCGTCCGCCGGGTGGTCGACGAGTCGCGAGACCTCAACGCCGAGCGGCTGCTCGACGCGTTCACCGAGCTCGGTACGCCGAACACGCCGGGACTACGGGTCGCCCTGCGGTCCTGGGTGTCCTTCACCGAGGAGACCCTGATCAGCCTCGTCATCGACCGCGACGAGGATCCGGAGGTCGTGGTGCGGTTCCTGGAGGCCACGCTCGACGGCGTGGTCTCCGCGACGGGCGAGCTGCCCCTCTGAGCGCGCGGAGCTCCGGGGTCCGGGGCTCAGTCCTCGCCGCGGAGCACGTCGAGCGCGTGCTGGAAGTCGGCGGGGTACGGCGACTCGGTCTGCACCCACACGCCGGTGACCGGATGGGCGAAGCCGAGCCGATGCGCGTGCAGCCACTGCCTCGTCAGCCCGAGACGCGCCGACAGCGTCGGGTCGGCGCCGTACAGGGGATCCCCGACGCACGGGTGCCGGTGCGCGGCCATGTGCACGCGGATCTGATGCGTCCGACCGGTCTCCAGGTGGATCTCCAGCAGCGATGCGCCGGGGAAGGCCTCGAGCGTCTCGTAGTGGGTGACCGAGGGCTTGCCGTCCGGGATGACCGCGAACTTCCAGGAGTGGTTCGGGTGCCGCCCGATCGGCGCGTCGATCGTGCCGGCCAGCGGATCCGGGTGCCCCTGCACGACCGCGTGATAGATCTTCTCGACCGTGCGCTCCTTGAAGGCGCGCTTGAGCTCGGAGTACGCCGCCTCGGACTTCGCCACCACCATGAGACCGCTCGTCCCCACGTCGAGGCGGTGCACGACGCCCTGACGCTCTGGGGCGCCGCTCGTGGCGATCCGGAAGCCCGCCGCGGCCAGGGCGCCGACGACCGTCGGCCCCTCCCAGCCCAGGGACGGGTGCGCGGCGACGCCGGTGGGCTTGTCGACCACCACGATGTCGTCGTCGTCGTAGACGATGCCGAGATCGGGCACGGCGATGGGTTCGATCCGCGGCTCCTGCTTCGGCGCCCACTCCACGTCCAGCCAGCCGCCGGCGCGCAGTTTGTCAGCCTTCCCCAGCACGGTGCCCTCGAGGGACACTCCCCCGGCCTCCGCGACCTCGGCCGCGAACGTGCGCGAGAAGCCGAGCATCTTGGCGAGGGCGGCATCCACCCGGACGCCGTCCAGCCCGTCAGGGACGGGGAGCGAGCGGGATTCCACTGTCAGTCCTCCGAAGCGGCGCGCTCGCGGCGCGCAGCGCGCTGCGCGTCCGCCTCGGACGCCGCACCGTCGGCGGCGGGGGCACCCTCGGCGGCGGCCGATCCGGACTCGCCGTCCTCGACCGACTCGGTCGTCGGCTCGTCCTTGTGGTCTCGTTCGCGGGTGCCGTCGAGGCGGAGCCCCACGATGATCAGCAGGGCGATCGAGATCATGCCGCAGACGATGAACATGTCCGCGACGTTGAAGATGGCCGGCAGCATCCACGGCATCGAGATCATGTCGACGACATGTCCGACACCGAATCCCGGTTCGCGGAAGATCCGGTCCGTGAGGTTTCCGAGCACGCCGCCCAGCAGCCCGCCGAGCACCACGGCCCACAGCCGCGCGCGCACCGAGAACGCCTTCCACACGATCACGCACGCGACGACGGCCAACGCGATCGTGAAGACCCACGTGTAGCCGGCGCCGATGGAGAACGCCGCCCCGGAGTTGCGGATGTAGAAGAGCTGCAGGAAGCCCCCGAGCACGGGAACGACCTGCTCCTGGGGCAGGTGGGTGATGGTGAGGTACTTCACAAACTGGTCGGCGGCCAGCACGAGCACTGCGAGAATCACAATGATCGCGCCGGCCGCCGAACCGTGAAGCGGTTGACGCCGGGTCAACGGGGCCCCTTACTGCGCGGAGGAGGCGTCCCCGCTGGGGCCGCCCTTCTCGTCGAGGTCGCGGAGCTGACCCTCGATGTAGCTGCGCAGCTGCGTGCGGTACGAGCGCTCGAAGTCGTGCAGCTCGGTGATCTTGCCCTCGAGCACGTTGCGCTCGCGCTCGAGACGCGAGGTCTCCTCGCGCTGCTTCTGCTCGGCGTCGGCCAGGATCTTCGAGGCCTGGGCCTTCGCGTCGGCGATGAGCTGGTCGCGCTGGGACTTGCCCTCGGCGACGTGCTCGTCGTGCAGACGCTGCGCGAGCTCGATGATGCCGGCGGTCGCGGCGGCCGGAGCACCGGTCTCGGCGACCGGGGCGGCGACGGGCGCCGCGGCGGCCGGAGCCTCGGCCGCGGGAGCGGCCTTCTCGCCGGACTCGTAGGCGGCCAGCTTGGCCTTCAGCTCGGCGTTCTCGTCGAGGGCCTTACGCCACTCGAGCACGACCTCGTCGAGGAAGTCGTCTACCTCGTCGGGGTCGAAGCCGTCCTTGAAACGGACGTGCTGGAACTGCTTGGTGACGACGTCATCCGGGGTCAGTGCCATGGGTGGCTCCTCTTTCGATGAGTTCTCGGTGGCCGGGTGGAAATGGCGCCTGCCCCTCGGCGTGCACCTTCAGAAAAGCATAGCCTTCCGATCGCGGCGCCGCGAAGGCGCGCACGAGCGGGCGCGGCGAAGCGCCCTAGATGAACGATCGCGTGATCGACATCAGGATGAGCACGATGATCATCGTGAGCGTGAACCCCAGGTCGAGTGCGACCGGTCCGATCCTCAGCGGAGGAATGAGGCGTCGGAACAGCCGGATCGGCGGATCCGTGAGCGTGTAGACGATCTCGGCGACGATCAGGCCCGCACCGCGGGGGCGCCACGAACGGTTGAAGATGGGGATGTACTCCAGGATCAACCGTGCGAACAGCGTGAGCAGGTACAGCAGCAGCAGGATGTTGAGAATCGCTGCGATCATGGAGACCGCGGGCGGCACCACCACGCGTCAGGAGTGCGCGAGCGCGGGCTCGTCGCCCCCGGCGATCCCGCCCTGTCCCGACACCGCGATGCTCTCCGGCGACAGCAGGAAGACCTTGCTCGTCACGCGCTCGATGCGCCCGTACAGGCCCAGCGAGAGCCCGCTCGCGAAGTCGATCAGCCGGCGCGCATCGGCGTCGCTCATCTGCGAGAGGTTGATGATCACCGGGATCCCGTCGCGGAAGCTCTCCGCGATGACCTGAGCATCGCGGTACTGCTTCGGGTGCACCGTGAGGATCTCGTTCACGGCGCCGACGGACGGCTGACGCACGGCGGTCGGACGACGCAGCGGCGTCACAGGAGCCGGCTTCGCCTCCTCGCGCTCGCGACGCACCTCGTCACGACGGATCGGCTCGTGGCGGATCTGCTCCTGGCGGGCGCTCTGCGCGGCCGGAGCCTGCTCCTCGTAGACCTCTTCCTCATCGGCGAGGCCGAGGTAGACCATGGTCTTCTTCAGCGGGTTCCCCATCGTGTCCTCCGAACG
>NZ_NCKN01000394.1 GCF_002257455.1 Microbacterium sp. 13-71-7 | reverse complement strand
GAAGGTGGCCGGCACAGTCGCCGACGCATGGCCGGTCGCGGAGAACACGCCCACCCTTACGAACAGGGGTGAGGAAGAGCGATGAGCGAGTACACGCCGACGACTGAGCGTCCCATGACCAACAAGCGCTTCCGCATCTGGTACGTCCCGCAGGTCCCGATGAAGGCCTTCACGCGTGAGTTCGACGACCTTGACGCGGCGAAGATGGTGCTGAACGCGGTCATCGACTTCTCCATCTTCGAGTTCGAGAACGACGTGAAGCCCGACTATTCGGACGCTGCCGGCATCTCCCGGTGGGAGTCGGACGGTGATGGCGGGTTCGATTGGTTCGACCTCGAAGAGGACGAGTGGCGCGACGACCTCAGGGATGCGGCATGAGCAACAGCATCGAATGGCAGCAGAGGTACCGACGTGACTTCGAGGAACTCAGGTCAGTGTTTTCAGCTGCAGCGGAGCACCGCAGCGAGCGTGAGCATTTCGATGCCGCAACGGGGGAACTCGGATGGGTGCTCTACGAGCGTGACGTCATGCATGATGCCGTGAACCGGCTTCGTGCCCGGCTCGGTCGCGGTCCGGTGACCGAGGACGACGTCCTGCGGGTGGAGCGGTCAGCGTCCGGCCACATCGACTATGCCCAGAAGTTCGCGCTGGGGTGCGCCGACCTCGTCCATGAAGAGTCGTTCGCACGCGCTTAGGTGACGCCGGGCTGGCACCCCTGTCGCGCCGCACGGGCGCGAACCGCGCATAGCTCGGACGTGAACCTCAACGAGTACGAAGAGCTCGCCCGACCCGTCCCGCCGTCCGCGCCGGTCAGCATCTCGGTTGACGAGCTTGAGGGGCTTCGGGAAGGAACGCTCCTGTACGGCTACACCTGCGACAGGGACAGCTTCCACGTGTACCTGACCGACGGCCTCCTACACCGATTCGTCTACAGCTACGACGGCACCCGCACGTCGTATGTCGCAGGAACCTCTCTGCCAGCCAGAGACATCGTGCCCAACAAGCGGGTCTACCCGGAGCCTACGAGCGTCGAGCTTGTCCGTCTGCTTTGGGCGCGAGGGGTTGATGTGCCGCTGACCCGATACTCCGACGAGCGTGCCGCCCTAGCGATGGGTCATGCCTGGCATGGCAAGGTGAAGTGAGCGGACACCCAGTGGGCTGGAGAGGAGGACCTCATGAGCTTCGCAGCAGACGGCGACTTCGCCGAGCAGCAAGGCATCGTACCGACCTGGTACGGCTACCGTGTGCGTAGCACCGACGCGTTCATCGTTGAGGTGCTCGCGACGGTCTTCAACTGGCGGCTTGTCGTCCACCAGCACGACTCAATGTGTGAGCCGAGCGACATCGCAGCGGGGACCTGCGCCTCCACCTACGAGCATGGCTTCTGCTACTTCGGCCGTGGGCTGAGCACGCTGGCGGAAGCGGTTGCTGCCGGGCTTGCGTGGGAGGACCCCGTTGCGCTCGCTGCCTTCGGGGTACGACAAGCAGGCCTTCTAGCCTCGGGCCGCCGAGGACTATTCAGCCGGAATCGGGACGGCGGGGAGGCCGTCATCTTTCAGCGGCAGCGTTGGGTACTCGTTGAGTTCCTCGGCGACAGCAGCTGAGGCGTTCATGGCGTACTCGATGAACGTGTCATCGCCGAGGATGTCGGGGTTCATCCAGTCCGCCCAGAGCTCCGGGGGCAGAGTTGCTGGCCGCCGGTCGTGAATGTGCGCGAGGTGGGGGACAGCCGCCGTGGTGACGATGGTTGATGTCAGGTTCCAGAAGCCGGGGTCGTCCTCCGACTTCGAGTGGTCCGCCCACCACGAGTAGAGGCCTGCGAACATCAGCAGGCCGTCGCTCGGGTG
>NZ_NCKN01000393.1 GCF_002257455.1 Microbacterium sp. 13-71-7 | reverse complement strand
ACGGAAGAAGAGGGCAGTGACGGCAAGCGACTTCGAACGCGACCGGCGAGCATCGATCCGGCGCTCGATGACCGGCGGGTTCGGCTGGACGGTGTTCCTCGCCGCCCTGACGCTCGTGTTCGTCTACCCGGTCTCGATGATCGCGATCGGCGCGTTCCGCGACGGCCTCCCCTCGGACGACCTGCCCTTCACGCTCGGCGGGCTGCTCGCGGCGTTCCAGGATCCCGAGACCTGGAAGACCATGGGCAACTCTCTGCTGCTCGTGGTGGTGTGCGGCACGATCTCGGTCGCCGGCGGCGGTCTCTTCGCCTGGATCGCCGCGAACACCAACGTCCCAGGCCGCCGCCTGCTGACGCCCCTCATGGCGGTGAACCTGTTCGTGCCGCCGCTGTTCCACACGCTCGGCTGGATCATGCTGGGCAACCCGCAGAACGGCCTGCTGAACCAGTTCGGACGCCTGCTCGGCATGCACGGGCCGCTCATGAACATCCAGAGCTGGGGCGGCCTGTTCCTGCTCATGTCGCTCGGGTACATGCCTTTCGCGTACCTGCTGATGCTCGGCGCCTTCAAGAACCGGGACCAGTCGCTCGACGAGGCGGCCGCGATCAGCGGCGCCGGGGCGGTGCGCACCTTCTTCACGATCACGATCCCCTCGGTCGGGCCCGCGATCACGGGGGCCGCGATCCTCATCGCCGTGCTCGTGTTCCAGTCCTTCGACAGCCCCCAGCTGATCGGGCGCCAGGCCAACATCTTCGTGTTCTCGACGCAGATCTTCCACTACGTGCGCGATCAGGCGCCCGCCGAGTACACGAAGGCCTTCGCGCTCTCGCTCGTGCTCATCGTGCTCGTGCTGCTGCTCTTCCTCGCGCAGCGCTGGATCCTCCGCGGGCGGAGCTTCACGACCCTCACCGGCAAGACCTCGCGCCGCGAGCCGCAGGAGCTCGGCCCAGTGCGCTGGGTGCTCTCCGCCCTCATCGTCGTGTTCCTGCTGCTGAACCTGATCCTGCCGCTGTTCGCGATGATCCTCGGCAGCCTGCAACCGATCTTCGGGGTCATGAGCACCGGGCTCACCTTCGACAACTACGTGCAGATGCTCACGGACCCCGAGTTCAGCTCAAGCCTGGGACTCACGGCCTGGCTCGCGGTGATCGGCGGCTTCGGCTCGATCGCGGTCGCCCTGCTCACGACCTACGTCACGGCGCGCCGCACCGGCTTCATCCGCTCGTACACGTCCTTCTCGGTGTGGATCCCCTGGGCGCTGCCCGGCATCGTCCTGGCGCTCGCGTACATGTTCGCGGTGCTCTACGTTCCGGCCTTCCGCAGCCTCTACGGGACCGCGTTCCTCATGACGCTCGTGCTCATCGTGGCCACGATCCCGGTCTCCAGCCGGATCGCCGAGGGCGCGCTCGCGCAGCTGTCCCCGGAGCTCGAGGAGGCGGGGCGCACGTCCGGCGCCGGATCCTGGCGCGTGCTGGTCACGATAGTGCTCCGCCTCGTCGTGCCCAGCTTCCTGTCCGGCTGGTTCCTCTCCGCGCTGTTCATCGCCGGCAACCTCTCGGTGCCGATGCTGCTCGCCCCTCCCGGACTGCAGCCGGTCTCGCTGACCGCGTTCCAGCAGTTCCTGCAGGGCAACATGTCGCAGGGCGCCGCGCTCTTCATGATCATCCTCGTCGCGGCCATGGCCGTGCTCGCGTTCGCCGCCGGATCCATGAAGCTCGCCGCCGTCCTCCGCGCCCGCGCCGGACGCTCCGGCCGCGCCCCCTCAGTCCCCCTCACCCGGATCACCCCCTGACACACCCGAGAGGAAGAATGATGACGTTCTCCCGCAATACCCTCCGCCTCGCGACGGCGACCCT
>NZ_NCKN01000392.1 GCF_002257455.1 Microbacterium sp. 13-71-7 | reverse complement strand
CACGCGGGATCAGCTCCGCACGGATCTCGCCGCGGCCTGGCTGAAAGGCGACGGCACCGCGACGGCGGTGACCACGAAGGTGTTCGTCACGGTGCCCGTGCAGTTGCTCACGGGAGAGGCCGCCCCGGCAGAGCAGGCGGAGATCGTCGGCGTCGGTCCGATCGATCCGCTCACCGCCTCGCAGATCTTCCTCGACGCCGGCTCCTTTCACCGCGTCATCACGGATCCGGTCAAGGGCGTCATCGTGGACATGGATCGTCGCACCTACCGCCCCACGCGGGCGCAGCGCGACTGGCTGATCCTGCAGCACGGCACGTGCTCCCGTGACGGCTGCACCCGCCTTGCGCTCGATGCCGACATCGACCACGACCATCCCTGGGCTGACGGCGGGACCACCGACATCCGCCGGCTGCGGCCTCTCTGCCCCCGGGATCACCGCCTGCGACATCGCACGCGCGCGAGGTATCGCACCCGCCCCGAGGAGCGCACGGTTCAGGTCATCACGCCGACCGGGTTCCGCAGTTCCGCGCCCGCGCCGTTCTGAGCCGCTCCGCTGCTCGAGTGTGCTCTCTCGCCGGCCGGACCCGCCTCGACGCGCACGTCGGTCTCCGGCTCCGGCGGCGCACGGGTCTACCGTGGAGACGTGGCGGAACGGTCGATCTCAGTGCTCTGGAAGTTCGGCCCGATGGTGTACCTGCCCACGCTGCTCTTCTCGCTCGGCGAGGGCGCCGTCCTGCCGCTCATCCCCGTGATCGCCGCGAACCGCGGCGCGACGCTCGCCTCGGCCGGCCTGATCGCCTCGGCCCTCGTGGTCGGTCAGCTGTGCGGCAACATCCCCGCGGGCTGGCTGGTCGCGAAGATCGGCGAGCGGTTCACGATGGTGATCGCGGGTGTGCTCTCGCTGATCGGCGTGATCGCGGGGGCCTTGGCCCCGAGCCTCGTCGTGTTCACGATCGCGGTGTTCGTGGTCGGCATGTCCGCGGCGGCCTTCGGTCTGGCCCGGCACGCCTTCATGACCACCCGGGTGCCGCTCGAGTTCCGCGCCAGGGCGCTGTCGCTGCTCGGCGGATCCTTCCGCGCGGGCATGTTCGTGGGCCCCTTCCTCGCCGCCGCACTGCTCGCGCTGTTCCACACCGAGAACGCGACGCTGTGGTTCTTCGCGGTCCTGCTGGTCGCACTGATCCTGCTCGTGCTGTTCGGCCCGGATCCGGAGGCGCAGGCCGCGGCCGCCGACCGCGCGCCGGATGCGGTGGAGGACACCGGCGAGGCGGTGAGCGGGTCGATCCCCACGATCGAGCGCGCAGGCGTCTTCCGCACGATGTGGCGCAACCGCGGCGTGCTGGGCCGCCTGGGTCTCGCCGCGGCGAGCCTGTCGGCGGTGCGCTCGGCCCGCCAGGTGGTGCTGCCGCTGTGGGGCGTCTCGATCGGTCTGGACGCCTCCTCGATCGCGCTCGTCGTCGGCGTGTCCGGTGCGATCGACTTCGCTCTGTTCTACGCGAGCGGCCAGGTCATGGACCGGTTCGGCCGCCTCTGGGCCGCGCTGCCGGCGATGGTGCTGATGGGCGCGGGCTTCCTCGTGCTCTCGCTCACGCACGACGCATCGACCAACGTGCTGTGGTTCGGGATGATCGCCGCCGTACTCGGCGTCGGCAACGGCCTCTCCAGCGGCATCCTGCTCACGCTCGGCGCCGACGTGGCCCCGCAATCGGAGCCCGCGGCGTTCCTCGGCTCCTGGCGAACCCTCACCGACGCCGGAGGCGCCATCGCTCCCCTGCTGTTCTCCGGCATCGCCGCCATCAGCTCCCTCGCGATCGGCGCCGCCGTCATCGGCGGCATCGGCGTGCTCGAGCTCCGCGAGGCCCTCCT
>NZ_NCKN01000050.1 GCF_002257455.1 Microbacterium sp. 13-71-7 | reverse complement strand
CTTCCAAGGCCCAGCACGGGAAGCTCGGCCCGACCAATCGCGTCAAGTTCCAGGTGATCGCGTTCCTGGTGCGCGAGGAGCGCGCCAGGGCCAAGGGCGACGCCGAGCTCGGCGACGCCGCACGGGCGGAGCAGCTCAAGCGCCTGGACGGCGTGGCGACGATCCTCGCGAAGACCGCCGCGCGCGACACGTCGCTGATCCAGCTGCTCGAGGCGGACCAGGCCACGAGCCCCGTCGCGAAGCGGATGCGCCGCGACTGGCTGCTGGAGTCCGGCGCCGAACTGGCTCCGGAAGAGCTGGTCATCGCCGACGTCATCCGCGTGCAGCAGGCGCCGGTGGTGCCCGCAGCGCTCGCCGAGCGCCAGGTCACGCCGCCCTCGGTCGAGTCGCGGATGCTGGCGAACCCCTTCCTCGCCCCTGACCTCACGCCCCGCGCGGCGGCCACCCCGCGGCGCAGGCTGGACGGCTGGGAGCTGATGGGCCCGCTGTACAAGGCGTTCGAGTCGGGCGCCGGCGGCACGGTCGCCTCGATGGAGCTTCCGCCCCTGCCCGAGTACGACCACCTCTCGCCCAAGGGCCTCGAGGTGATGGTGCACCAGTCGCGCTTCCTCGAGTCGGTCAGGGCAGGGCATCGCTCGTTCCTGCTCGCCGACGAGCCCGGCCTCGGCAAGACCGCGCAGTCGGTGCTCGCCGCGTCCGTCGCCCGTGCGTACCCGCTGCTCGTGGTCGTTCCCAACGTCGTCAAGATGAACTGGGCGCGCGAGGTGGAGCGGTGGACCCCGCAGCGCCGCGCCGCGGTGATCCAGGGCGACGGCCAGGACGTGGACGCCTTCGCGGACGTCTTCATCGTCAACTACGAGATCCTCGACAGGCACCTGTCCTGGCTCGGCGAGATCGGCCTGCGCGGCATGGTCGTGGACGAGGCGCACTTCATCAAGAACCTGTCGTCGCAGCGCTCGCAGAACGTGCTCGCGCTGGCGTCCCGCATCAGGGAGCAGGCGGCGGGCTCGCACCCGCTGCTGATGGCCCTCACCGGAACGCCGCTGATCAACGACGTCGAGGACTTCGACGCGATCTGGCGCTTCCTGGGCTGGACCAACGGCGAGCGGCCCTCGGCGGAGCTCGCGGACAAGCTCGACGCGACCGGCCTGACCCCTGCGGACAAGGCGTTCTACGGCGAGGCCAGGGACGCCGTCATCTCGATGGGCATCGTGCGGCGCAAGAAGAAGGACGTGGCCGCCGACCTGCCGGACAAGCTCATCGCGGATCTGCCGGTGCAGCTCGACGACGAGTTCGGTCGCGGGATCCGGCAGGCCGAGGCCGAGCTGGGCGCGCGGATGGCGGCCAAGTACCGCCGGATCATCGAGGCGCGTGGAGACCGGGGCCTCGCCCACGGCGAGATCGACGAGGACATCGTCCGGCTCGTCGCGCACAGCGAGCTCGAGGAGTCGAAGGCGGCGGGCACCGGGGGAGACAACGTCTTCACCATGGTGCGCAAGATCGGCCAGGCCAAGGCCCTGCTCGCCGCGGACTACGCCGCGCAGCTGCAGCGCTCGGTCGGCAAGGTCGTGTTCTTCGCCAAGCACGTCGACGTGATGGATCAGGCCGAGGCGCACTTCGCCGCGGCCGGGATCCGCTCCGTGTCGCTCCGCGGCGACCAGACCGCGATCGCGCGGCAGCAGGCGGTCGACGCGTTCAACGGCGACCCCGAGGTCGGGATCGCCGTGTGCTCGCTCACCGCGGCCGGCGTCGGCGTCAACCTGCAGACGGCCTCGAACGTGGTCCTCGCCGAACTCAGCTGGACCGCGGCGGAGCAGACCCAGGCGATCGACCGCGTGCACCGCATCGGCCAGGACGAGCCGGTCACCGCGTGGCGGATCATCGCCGCGCACACGCTCGACGCGAAGATCGCCGAACTCATCGACCAGAAGCAGGGCCTTGCGGCGCGCGCACTCGACGGCGAGGCCGTGGAGGAGGGCGCGAGCGAGTCCGTGCAGCAGGCGGCACTCATGCACCTCCTGCGCGAGGCGCTCGGCGGCGACTGACCACCGCCCGTCACAGGCCTGTCAAGAACGGCGCTTCTTCTCCCGGTTTCGGGGGCGGGGGTGCCGTTCTTCGTCAAGAAGGCGAGAACTCCGTGGGGAGGCGTGTAAGAACTCCGCTTTTCATCGTCCCGGAATGGCGCGGGGGAGTCGATCGGCACTAGGGTCGAACGAGGCAACGGTGCCGCGCTTCCATCCCCCTTCCCCTCCCGAGGACGACCCATGAAGATCGGCATCCTGACCAGCGGCGGCGACTGCCCCGGCCTGAACGCGGTCATCCGCGGCATCGTGCTCAAGGGCACCACGACCTACGAGCTCGAGTTCGTCGGCATCCGCGACGGCTGGCGCGGGGTCGTCGACGGCGACTTCTTCCCGCTCACCCGGCACGAGGTGAAGGGTCTGAGCAAGGTCGGCGGCACGATCCTCGGCACGAGCCGCACCAACCCGTACGAGGGCCCGCGCGGCGGCGCGGAGAACGTCGCGAAGACCCTCGCCAAGCACGGCATCGACGGCATCATCGCGATCGGCGGAGAGGGGACGCTCGCCGCGGCGGACCGCCTCTCGAACGACGGCATCCAGGTCCTCGGCGTGCCGAAGACGATCGACAACGACCTGCGGGCGACCGACTACTCGTTCGGCTTCGACACGGCCGTGAACATCGCGACCGACGCCATGGACCGGCTGCGCACCACCGGCGACTCCCACCAGCGCTGCATGATCGCCGAGGTCATGGGGCGCCACGTCGGCTGGATCGCCCTGCACGCCGGCATGGCCGCGGGCGCGCACGTGATCTGCATCCCCGAGGTGCCGATGTCGATCGAGGAGATCTGCGACCTGGTCACCCGCGCGAGCGACCGTGGTCGTGCGCCGCTGGTCGTGGTCTCCGAGGGCTTCAAGCTCAAGGGCATGGATCAGGCGTTCAGCGACAAGGGCCTCGACGCGTTCAACCGTCCGCGTCTCGGCGGCATCAGCGAGATCCTCGCCCCGGAGATCGAGAAGCGCACCGGCATCGAGACCCGCTCCACGGTGCTCGGCCACATCCAGCGCGGCGGTTCGCCCTCGGCGTTCGACCGCGTGCTCGCGACCCGTCTCGGCCTGCACACCGCCGACGCCGTCGTGGACGGCGCCTGGGGTCAGATGGTCGCCCTGCGCGGCACCGACATCGTGCGCGTCCCGTTCGCCGAGGCGCTCGGCGAGCTCAACACCGTCCCGCTGCAGCGCTACGAGGAGGCCGCCGCCCTGTTCGGGTGAGCCGCCGGTCGACTCGACAGGACGTGCGCGACTCTGCAGGACAGGATCCGGGATCCTGTCCTGCAGAGTCGCATTCGTCCTAGAAGGGCTCGGCCTTGGAAAGACGGGCTCAGGCGCCGGCGACGCCCAGGCGGTCCAGGATCCAGGCCAGCTCGAAGGCGCGCTCTCGCCAGGAGTTGTAGCGGCCGCTCACGCCGCCGTGACCTGCCACCATCTCGCACTTGAGCAGGACGTCGTCTGCACCCGCGTCGCGCAGGCGGGACACCCACTTGGCGGGCTCCACGTACAGCACGCGCGTGTCGTTGAGCGAGGTGACCGCGAGGATCGACGGATAGGCGACGCCGTCGCGCACGTTCTCGTACGGCGTGTACGACTTCATGTACGCGTACACCTCGGGATCGTGCAGCGGGTCGCCCCACTCGTCCCACTCGATCACGGTGAGGGGCAGGGACGGATCCAGGATCGTCGTGAGCGCGTCCACGAACGGTACGGAGGCGAGGATGCCCCGGAACAGCTCGGGGGCGAGGTTCGCGACGGCGCCCATCAGCAGACCGCCCGCGCTGCCGCCCTCCGCGACCATCCGGTCCGGGCCGGTGATGCCGGCGTCGACGAGATGGCGCGCGCACGCGACGAAGTCGGTGAACGAGTTCGCCTTCTGCCCGAGCTTGCCGTCCTCGTACCACTGCCGGCCCATCTCGCCGCCGCCGCGCACGTGCGCGACGGCGAAGACCACGCCGCGATCCAGCGCCGACAGGCGCATGACCGAGAAGCCCGGGTCGATCGAGTGCTCGTAGGATCCGTAGCCGTACAGGTGCACGGCGCGGGGCTCGGCTCCCGGCTCGCCGAAGGAGCGCTTCCACACCAGGGAGACGGGGATGCGGGCGCCGTCCGGGGCGACCGCCCAGTCGCGGCGCTGTCCGTATTCGGCCGGGTCGTAGCCGCCGAGCACCGGCTGCCGCTTGCGCAGGTGCAGCGTGCGGGTCGCGAGCTCCAGGTCGTAGACCGTCGACGGCGTCACGAACGAGCCGTAGCCCAGACGCAGGAACGGCGCGGACCACTCGGGGTTGCCGCCGAAGCCCGCGGAGTACAGCGGCTCGTCGAAGCCGAGCTCGTCCAGCGCCCCTGAGGACGGATCCATCAGCGCGATGCGCTCGAGGCCCTCGAAGCGGTACGCGACGACCGTGACGTCGCGGAAGGCGTCCACGTCCAGCAGGCGGCGTCCCGGCGTGTGCGGAAGGACCGTGCGGCGCTCGCCCTGCGGGTCGGATGCGGAGACCGCGACGAGCGCGAAGTCCAGCGCGTCGTCGTTGTGCAGGATGAGCAGCTCGTCACGGCCGTCCACCACGGCGTGCTCGACCGAGTACTCGATGCCCTCGCGCCGCGGCCAGACCACGCGCGGCGGCGCGGTGAGGTCGTCGAGGTCGACGAGGTGCTCCTCGCTCGTGATGCTGGACCCCACGCCGATCACGAGATAGCGGCGGCTGCGGGTGATCCCCGCGCCGAGCCAGAACCGCTCGTCGGGCTCGTGGAAGAGCTGCACGTCGTCGGACACCGGCGTGCCGATCCGGTGCAGCCAGAGCGTGTCGGGGCGCCACGACTCGTCGACGGTCGTGTAGATCACGGCGGCGCCGTCCGGCGTGAAGAACGCGCCGGACGTGCCGGGGATCTCGTCGGGCAGCGTCTCGCCCGTCACGAGGTCGCGGACGTGCACGGTGTACCGCTCGTCGCCCTCGAAGTCGGTCGACCAGAGGAGGCGGGTGGCGTCGTCCGAGACGTCGAACGCGCCCATCGCGAAGAACTCGTGCCCCTCGGCCTCGACATTGCCGTCGAGCAGGATCTGCTCACCGGGCACAGGGACGGCGGGGTCGAGGACGGGCGGCGTCCAGTCGTCGGCGGAGGAGACCGCCGCGCGGCACTGCAGTCCGTACTGGCTGCCCTCGACCGTGCGGCCGTAGTACCACCAGCCTCCGCGGCGGGTGGGCACCGAGAGATCCGACTCCTGCACGCGTCCCCTGATCTCCTGGAACAGGGTCTCGCGGAGCGGCTCGAGGTGTGCGAGACGCGCATCCGTGTACGCGTTCTCGGCCTCGAGGTGCGCGATCACCTCGGGATCCTCCTTCACGCGCAGCCAGTCGTACGGGTCGTCGAACACGTCGCCGTGATGGGTGCGGATCAGCGAGCGGCGGGCCGCGCGCGGCGGGACGGGGGATGGGGCGGGAGCGGTCTCGGAGACGGAGGTCACGCATCAACGCTAGCCGAGGCCGCGAGGGCGAGGGCGGAGCGGGTGGCGGGGCGTCGAGTTGACCGTCCTGGGCCGGGGTGGGAGGATGCAACCGGCCCGTTAACGGATGCTGAATCCCCGGTGAACTCTTCGTTCGTCACTTCCCCCCACTTCACGAAAGCGAACGGTGGAAACCGCAGCCCTCATCGTCGTGCTGGTGATCCTGCTGGCACTCTTCTTCGACTTCACCAACGGGTTCCATGACACGGCGAACGCCATGGCGACCCCGATCGCCACCGGAGCGCTCAAACCGCGGACCGCGGTCATGCTCGCGGCAGGACTGAACCTCGTCGGGGCGTTCCTGTCCACGGAGGTCGCCGCGACGGTCTCCGGCGGCATCATCCAGGAGGACTCGAACACGGCGCACCTCATGCCGTCGCTCATCTTCGCCGGCCTCATCGGCGCGATCACCTGGAACATGCTGACCTGGCTGCTCGGGCTGCCGTCGAGCTCGTCCCACGCGCTGTTCGGCGGCCTCATCGGCGCCACGCTGGTCGGTGTCGGGCTCAGCGGCATCAACTTCGGCGTCGTGCTGTCCAAGGTCGTGCTCCCCGCGCTCATCGCGCCCCTCACGGCCGGGCTGATCGCCTACCTCGCGACCAAGCTCGCGTACCTGACCACGCGTCGCTACGACGGCAAGCCCGACGGCAGAAGCGGCTTCCGCTGGGGACAGATCTTCACGTCGTCGCTCGTCGCGCTCGCGCACGGTACGAACGACGCGCAGAAGACCATGGGCGTGATCACGCTCGCACTGATCTCGGTCGGCTGGCAGGCGCAGGGCGACCATCGGCCGCACATCTACGTGATCGTCGCGTGCGCGTTCACGATCGCGCTGGGCACCTATCTGGGCGGCTGGCGCATCATCCGCACGCTCGGCAAGGGTCTCACCGACGTCAAGCCCGCACAGGGCTTCGCGGCGGAGACCTCGACCGCGGCGACCATCCTGGCCTCCAGCGCGCTCGGCTTCGCACTGTCCACCACGCAGGTCGCCTCCGGATCCGTGATCGGATCCGGGCTCGGCCGGCGCGGGTCTGCCGTGCGCTGGCGCACCGCCGGCCGCATCGCGATCGGCTGGGTGCTCACGCTCCCCGCGGCCGGGCTCGTCGGGGCCGTCGCGGCGTTCATCGTGGTCGTCGGCGGAGGCTGGGGCGTGCTGATCGACGCGGTCCTCGCCCTCGCCGTGATCATCGCCCTGTTCCTGCGCTCGCGGCGCAACGCCGTCACCGCCAACAACGCCTTCAGCGAGGTCGCAGACTCCGCCCGCGCCATCGAGGTGCCGGAGGAGCCGCCGCTCACGCCGCGGCAGGCCAGGGCGCAGCGCGCCCGCGAACGCGCGAAGGCCAAGGAGAAGGGGGCAGGACGATGACCGTCGTCATCAACTGGGGGGCGTTCTTCCAGGTGCTCGGCGCCGCGCTCGTCGGCACCCTCCTCGTCGTCGGCTTCTACGCGCTCGGTCTGCGGCTGCTCGTCCGCGCCGGCAGGGTTCCAGTGGTCACGCCGGCCGAGTTCACCGACGCGATCACCGTGATCAGCGAGAAGGAGGCCAAGCGCGCGGCGAAGGCCGCCGCGAAGGCCGCCCGCAAGAGTCCGCTCACGGCCGCCCAGAAGACGCTCGCCCAGATCGCGGCCTACGCGTGCTTCGCGGTCTGCGCGGCGGCGGTGGTGGCCGGCATCCTGCTCATCGTCGTGAAGTAGCGGGCAGGGCGGTCCGCGAGGCGCCGCTCGGGCATGCGCTCGTCTCGGCGCTAGCCTGAGGTCCATGACTGTGCAGTTCGGCCGCTACGCCCCGCCCACGCACACCCTGGTCCACGTCAGCGACCCGCACCTGCTGGCCGGGGGAGCGGCCCTCGGCGGACGCTTCGACGTGGACGCCACGCTGGCGCGCACGCTCGCCGCGATCGAGAGCGCGACGGACAGGCCGGACGCGATCGTCGTCACGGGGGACCTCGCGGACCTCGGCGAGCCGGACGCGTACCGTCGACTGCGCGCGGTCGTGGATCCGGTGTCCGAGCGCCTCGGCGCGCCGGTGATCTGGGTCGCCGGCAACCATGACGAGCGCCCTGCCATGCGGGAGCACCTGCTCGACATGCCGCCCGCCGAAGACCCGATCACGGGCGTCTGGGATCTGAACGGCCTGCGCGTGATCGCGCTGGATTCCACGGTCCCCGGCTGGCACCACGGCGACATCGACGAGCAGCAGCGCGCCTGGCTCGCCGATCAGCTGCGCACGCCCGCGCCGCACGGCACGCTGCTCGCGATGCACCACCCGCCGGTGCCCAGCCACATCCCCTTCTTCGACATCCTCGAGCTGCGTCACCAGGACGAGCTCGCCGAGGTGCTGCGCGGGTCCGACGTCCGCGGAATACTCGCGGGGCACCTGCACTACTCGCTGCACGCGACGTTCGCCGGCGTCCCGGTGAGCGTCGCGAGCGCCACCTGCTACACGATGGACGTCGCGAGCCCGGCGGATCAGGTGAACGGCATGGACGCCGCGCAGTCGTTCCAGCTCGTGCACGTGCGCCCTGAGACCATCACGCACACGGTGGTCCCGGTGGTCGAGGCGACCCCGGTCGACACCTTCAGCCCGGAGTGGGTCGAGCGGATGGCCCTGCTTACGCCCGAGGAGCGGCTGGAGGCGTTCTCGCGCAAGCCGGGCCGGTGATCCGGGACGGGTAGGATGGACGCATCCCCCTTCCCTGTTCGCCATCACCCACGAGGATGTGTCCATGGCCGCCGTTGCGCCTGCCACCCGTACCGAAACCGACTCCCTGGGAAGCAAGGAGATCCCTGCCGACGCGTATTGGGGGATCCATACGCTCCGCGCCGCCGAGAACTTCCCGATCACGAAGCGACCGATCTCCGTCTACCCGGAGCTGATCGAGGCGCTCGCGATGGTCAAGCAGGCCAGCGCGCGCGCGAACAAGGAGATCGGCGCACTCGACGCCGAGAAGGCCGACCTCATCGACGCCGCCGCGCAGAAGGTCATCAACGGCGAGTTCCACGATCAGTTCATCGTCGGCGTCATCCAGGGCGGGGCCGGAACCTCGACCAACATGAACGCGAACGAGGTCATCACCAACATCGCGCTCGAGATGGCCGGCCGCGAGAAGGGCGACTACGCCTTCCTGTCGCCGATCGACCACACCAACCGCAGCCAGTCCACGAACGACGTCTACCCGACGGCGATCAAGATCGGCCTGTCGCTGAACCTGCGCTCGCTGCTCGACGAGCTCGACATGCTGCGCGTGTCGTTCCTCACCAAGGCGCGCGAGTTCCACGACGTGCTCAAGGTCGGCCGCACCCAGCTGCAGGACGCCGTGCCGATGACCCTCGGCCAGGAGTTCCACGGCTTCGCCTCCACCCTCGGCTACGACCACACGCGTCTCACCGAGAACGCCTGGCTCATGTACGAGATCAACATGGGCGCGACCGCGATCGGCACGGGCATCACGACGCACCCGGCCTACGCCCCGGCCGTGCTCAAGCACCTGCGCGAGATCTCGGGCCTGGACCTCGCCACCGCGAGCGACCTCGTCGAGGCGACCAGCGACACCGGATCCTTCATGTCCTTCTCCTCGTCGCTCAAGCGCAACGCGATGAAGCTCTCCAAGATCTGCAACGACCTGCGTCTGCTCTCCTCGGGCCCGCAGGCCGGTTTCGGCGAGATCAACCTGCCCGCCATGCAGGCCGGCTCCAGCATCATGCCGGGCAAGGTCAACCCGGTCATCCCCGAGGTCGTGAACCAGGTGGCGTTCGCCGTCGCCGGATCCGACATGACGGTGACGATGGCCGCGGAGGCGGGGCAGCTGCAGCTGAACGCCTTCGAGCCCGTGATCGCGCACTCGATCTTCCAGTCCATCACCTGGATGCGCCAGGCGATGTGGACCCTGCGCGTGAACTGCGTCGACGGCATCACCGCCAACCGCGACCGTCTGGGTGCGATGGTCGGGTCGTCGGTCGGCGTCATCACGGCGCTCACCCCGTTCATCGGCTACGCCGCCTCCGCCGCCCTCGCCAAGACCGCGCTGCTGACCAACCGCAACGTCGCCGACCTCGTGGTCGAGGCGGGACTGATGTCGCGCGAGGAGGTCGCCAAGCAGCTTTCGCCCGCGCGCCTGTCCGGCCTCGAGACGATCACCGCCGCGATCCCCGTGATCCCGTCGAAGCACGTCGACGCCGGCGCCTGAACTCCGCCGCACCCCGACGGCCCGTCGCTCTCCGGAGCGGCGGGCCGTCGTCGTTCGCGTCCCGGGTCTTGCATCGAAGGCATCTATGCGCTTAGATCGGTGAAGAGCAAGAATCTATGCGCTTAGATCCTGGCGACAGGACGCTTCAAGGAGGAAGACGTGAAAAGCAGGACAGCTCTGGCCGGCATCGCCGCTCTCGCCGCAATCGGCCTCGCCCTCACCGGGTGCGGCCGCGCGGACGGCGGATCCTCGGCGCCCGCGGCATCCGCGGTGCAGCTCGATGACAAGCCGGCCACCGGAACGATCACGATGTGGGCGATGGGCGCCGAGGGGGAGGCCCTGCCGGACTTCGTCAAGGCGTTCGAGAAGGCGAACCCCGGGGTCAAGGTCAAGGTCACCGCGATCCCGTGGGACGCCGCGCACAACAAGATCCAGACCGCGATCGCGGGAGGCAACACCCCGGACATCGCGATGATGGGTACGACGTGGATGGCCGACTTCGGCGATGCCTTCGGAAGCGTGCCCTCCGGGATCGACACCTCCGGCTTCTTCGACGGGGCGGTGAGCTCGACCAAGGTGGGCGACCGCGCGGCGGGGGTGCCCTGGTACGTCGACACCCGTGTGCTCTACTACCGCACCGACATCGCCGCCAAGGCCGGATGGACCGCCGCGCCGAAGACCTGGGACGAGCTGCAGCAGATGGCCGCCGACATGCAGTCCAAGGGCGGAGCGAAGTGGGGCATCCGCATGCCGGCGGGCAACGACTCGTTCCAGGGCGCGCTCTGGATGCCGTGGTCGGCGGGCGCGGAGGTCTCCGACGGCAAGAAGTGGACGCTCGACACCCCGGAGATGACCAAGGGCGTCGAGTACTACAAGAGCTTCTTCGACAAGAAGCTCGCCGATCCCGATGTCGACACCTCGCCGGGCGCGGTCGAGTCCGAGTTCGTCGCCGGCACCACACCCATGGTCGTGGAGGGCCCCTTCCTCCGCGGGCAGCTGGCCTCGGTCGGCGGCGCCGACTTCGCGAGCAAGTACGCGACAGCGGTCCTGCCCGCCGACAAGGGTTCGGTCTCGTTCAGCGGTGGCGCGAACCTCGTCGTGTTCAACGGCAGCAAGAACGCGGCCTCGGCATGGAAGCTCGCGCGCTGGCTCTCCCAGCCCGAGGTCCAGGCCGAGTTCTACACCGCGACGGGCGATCTGCCCGCGGCCAAGGCGGCCTGGAACGAGAAGGCCGTCTCCGCGGACGCGAGTCTCACGACCTTCGGCACGCAGCTCGAGACGGCCAAGGCTCCGCCCGTCTCGACCTCCTGGGTGAAGGTGGCCGCGAAGGGGGACCAGGCGCTCGAGTCGATCCGTCGCGGCGGGACCTCGGTCGCCGAGGCCCTGAAGACCCTGCAGTCCGACGCCGACACGATCGGGCTGAAGTGAGATGACGGCCACCCTCCTGCCCGCCGCCGGGACCCGCACGGTCTCCGGCGGCGGGGGCGGCCGGCGCGGCGCCGACACGTTCGCCGCGGCCCGTCGCCGGCGCGCGCTCATCGCGTGGGGATTCGCCCTGCCCTTCGTGCTGGTCTTCGCGGTGTTCATGGTCGTGCCGATCGTGGGCTCCTTCGCGATGTCGTTCACCGACTTCACCGCGCGCGACATCACCTCTCCGTTCGCGGTCGATGCGGTGGGCCTTCAGCAGTACGTCACGCTCTTCGGCGATTCCCGGTTCCTGACCTCGCTCGGCGTCACAGGCGTCTTCGTGGCGGTAGGGATCCCCGTGACGATGATCGTCGCGCTGGCGCTCGCGCTCGCGCTGAACAGCGGCAAGGGGCGGCTGGTGTCGTTCTTCCGGGTCGGCTTCTATGCGCCCGTCGTCACCAGCATCGTCGCCGTCGCCGTGGTCTGGCGCTACATCCTGCAGCCGGACGGCCTGCTCAACACCGCCCTCGCCATGATCGGCATCCACGGCCCCAACTGGCTGAACGATCCCGCCTTCGCGCTCCCCTCGCTGATCCTGATGGCGGTGTGGCGCAACGTCGGAACGCTCATGGTGATCTTCCTCGCGGGTCTGCAGGCGGTTCCGGAGGACGTCACGGAGGCTGCGATCATGGACGGCGCCTCGCCCTGGCGGCGGCTCGTCTCGGTCACCCTGCCGCTGCTGCGGCCCACGCTCCTGCTCGGCGCCGTGCTCATCTCGGTCGGCTATCTGCAGTTCTTCGAGGAGGCGTTCGTGATGACCAAGGGCGGCCCGCTCGACTCGACCCTGTCCGTCGCGTTCTACACGTATCAGCAGTTCGGCTTCGGCGAGTACGGACTCGCCTCCGCGGCCAGCTATGTGCTCTTCCTCGTGATCGCGCTCGTGAGCCTGCTGCAGTTCCGGCTGCTGCGTTCGAAGGACTGACGCCATGACCCTCACACGCCCGGTGCCCCGCACCCGCAGCCCGCGCGCGCGACGGCTCAGCGGGAGGGCGACGTCGTACGCCGTCCTCACGATCGGCCTCGCGCTCTGGCTCGTGCCTTTCGTCTGGATGGTGCTCGGATCCGTCAAGACGCAGGGGGAGATCCTGCGCCGCCCGCCGACCTGGTGGCCGGAGGCCCCGACCGCCGCCAACTATGCGCAGTGGTTCGGCCCGCTCGACTTCTGGCACTTCTTCGGGAACAGCCTGGTCGTCGCGCTCGTCACGGTGCTCGGCAACCTCGTGTTCTGCTCGATGGTCGGCTACGCGCTCGCCAAGATGGAGTTCCCGGGCAAGCGCGTGCTCTTCGGCGCGGTCATGATCACGCTCATGGTCCCGGGGGTGGTGACCTTCGTGCCCCTGTTCGTGATGGTCTCCAAGCTCGGACTGGTGAACAGCTATCCGGCCCTGATCCTGCCGTTCGTCACGGCACCGCTCGGCGTGTTCCTCATGCGCCAGTTCATGACGGGCATCCCGGACGCGCTGCTCGAGGCCGCCCGGCTGGACGGCGCGGGGGAGTGGCGGATCTTCCGCGGCGTCGTGATGCCGCTGTGCGGGCCGCCGCTGGCCACACTCGGCATCCTCACCTTCCTCGGCTCCTGGAACAACTTCCTGTGGCCGCTCGTCTCGGCGCAGACGGAGGACATGTACACCCTGCCGGTCGCCCTGTCGCTCTATTCCACGGGTCAGAACGCGACCGACTACGGGCTGCTGCTCGCGGGATCCGTGCTCGTGATCGCTCCGATCCTGCTGCTGTTCGTGTTCCTGCAGCGATGGTTCATCCGGGGCGTCGCCACCACAGGCCTGAAATGACCGCAACGACGAGGAGAGACATGCGGATGAGAGCCGAAGATCGGACCACCGAGGAGGGCGTGCGCTTCCGCGACCTCAACGGCAACGGGGTCATGGATCCGTATGAGGATCCACGACTCGGCACGGAGGAGCGCGTCGAGGATCTGCTCGCCCGCCTGTCGATCGAGGAGAAGGCAGGGCTGCTGTTCCACACGGTCATCGAGATCGGCGAGGGGGGAGAGCTGCGCGAGGAACCCGGCGCCATCTCGAAGTCGCCGACCTCGCAGGTCGTCCGGGACAAGCACCTCACGCACTTCAACGTGCACGGCATGCGGACCGCGCGGGAGGGCGCTCGCTGGAACAACCGTCTCCAGGAGCTCGCCGCCGGCACGCCGCACGGCATCCCCGTGACGATCAGCACCGATCCGCGGCACGCCTTCGTGGAGAACTCCGGGGTCGCCTTCGCGGCCGGCCCGTTCTCGCAGTGGCCGGAGCCGCTGGGGCTCGCCGCCCTCGACGACGTCGAACTGGTGCGGCGGTTCGCCAGGATCGCGGGGCGCGAGTACCGGGCGGTGGGCATCCGGATGGCTCTGCACCCCCAGGTGGACCTGCCGACCGAGGCGCGCTGGGGGCGCCAGGCGCAGACGCTCGGCTATGACGCGGACCGCGTGACCGAGATGACTGGCGCGTACCTCGAGGGATTCCAGGGCGCGGAGCTCGGCCCCGAGAGCGTCGCCTGCATCACCAAGCACTTCCCGGGCGGCGGACCGCAGCTCGACGGCGAGGACGCGCATTTCCCCTACGGCCGCGAGCAGGTCTATCCCGGCGGACGCTTCGAGGAGCACCTGCGGCCCTTCGTCGAGGCGATCCGTCGCGACACCGCGGGGATCATGCCGTACTACGGGATGCCGGTGGGACTGGTGCGTCACGGGGAGCCGATCGAGGAGGTCGGTTTCAGCTACAGCCGGCAGATCGTCACCGAATTGCTGCGGGAGGAGCTGGGCTACGACGGGGTGGTGCTCAGCGACTGGGAGCTGATCAACGACAACCACGTCGGGGACCAGGTGCTGCCCGCGCGGGCATGGGGCGTGGAGGATCTGACGCCGCGGGAGCGCATGCTCCGGCTGCTCGACGCGGGCGTGGACCAGTTCGGCGGGGAGGAATGCGTCGAACTGCTCCTGGGACTCGTCGCGGAGGGCGCGGTCGCCGAGGAGCGGATCGTCGGGGCGGCGGAGTTCCGCGCAGAGGGGGAGCGCGCGCAGGCCGCCTCCGTCACGGTGCTGCAGAACAGCGACGGCACGCTGCCGCTGTTCCGGGGCGAGCGACCGAGGGTCTACGCCGAGGGCGTCGCGGCGGAGGCGCTCGCCGAGTACGCCGACCCGGCGTCCTCGCCAGAGGACGCCGACGTCGCGCTCGTGCGGATCGGAGCACCGTTCGAGCCCCGGAACGACCTCTTCCTCGAAGCCTGGTTCCACCAGGGGTCGCTCGACTTCCCGCCCGGTCTCGTCGCGCGGCTGCGTCGGATCGCCACGCACTGCTCGCTCGTGATCGTGGTGAACCTGGACCGCCCGGCCATCCTCACGCCGTTCGTCCCCTTCGCCGCCGCGATCGCGGTGGAGTTCGGCAGCTCCGACGCCGCGCTGCTCGCGGCGCTCTCCGGACGGATCCCGCCGCGCGGGGTGCTCCCGGTGGACATCCCGCGCTCGATGGACGCCGTGCGCGCCGCATTCGCCGATGTGCCCGACGGAACGGAGGATCCGGTGTTCCGCCGTGGCACCGGCCTGACGATCGACGGACCGGGCGCTCAGTAGAATCGCTCCGAAAGCGAGGTGCTCATGGCGTCGAGCCGACCCACCGTCTACGACGTGGCGCAACGCGCCGGCGTGTCGATCGCCACGGTCTCGTTCGCGTTCCGCCGTCCGGAGCGCGTGCGCGAGGACACCCGCCGCGTCGTGCTCGAAGCGGCGCGGGAGATCGGGTACGTGCCGAGCGGATCCGCCCGCAGTCTCGCGCGTGGACGCACCGGGGTGCTCGGCCTGCACCTCTTCGACATGCTGCTCGACGAGGAGCCGGAGGCGTCGCCGTCGGCCCGCGGGGGCGCGCGGGTCGATCTGGACGAGGTCGACCTGGATGCCGAGACCGTGACCTGGGACGCTGCGGCGGATGAGCGCGAGAGCGACCCGCGGACGTTCCCGCTCTACGTCGACGAGGTCCAGCGCGGTTTCGTGCTCGAGTGCAAACGCCACGGCACGGCGGTCCTGCTCAGCAGCGGCGGCGTGGGCGTGTCCGACCTCGCCGACACGGCGGGCAGGGTCGACGGCCTCGCGATCCTGCCCGGCCGTTCCACGACCGCGGCGATCGAGGCCGTGGCCGCACGCGTCCCGGTCGTCCAGTTGAGCAAGCGCGCGGGCATCGGGCACCGGGTCACGGTGGACAACGCCGGGGGCATGCGGATGATCGTGCGGCACCTGCAGGAGGTGCACGGCATCCGGTCGTTCGGCTGGGTGGGTGCGATCGAGGAGGACGACCTCGACGAGCGGCGCGAAGGGTTCCTCACGGCCGTCGCCGAGATCCCCGGCGCGACCGGCGAGACGCTCGACGACACCGATCTGGAGACGACGCCCGCCTACCCGGTCCTGCGCGAGCGTGCTGCTGCGGGCACCCTGCCCCACGCGCTCGTGTGCGGCAGCGATCAGACGGCGCTGCGCGTGATGGACGTCCTCCGCGGCGAGGGGGTGCGCGTCCCCGAGGACGTGCTGGTGACCGGTTTCGACGGCATCCTGGCGGGCCGGTTGTCCGTACCGAGTCTCACCACCGTGCGCCAGCCGATGGAGCTGATGGGACGCATCGCCGCCCATCTGCTGCTGACCGATCCGGGTGACGCGAGCGTGCCGCCGCGCACGGTGAGACTGGCGACGGATCTCCGCATCGGGGGCAGCTGCGGCTGCTGAGCCGTCGAGGCCCCCGACGCGGGCGGATCGTCAGTCCAGGATGCGGCAGTGCGTCGTGAGCTCGCCGATCCCGTCGATGCCGACCGTCACCGTGGACCGGTCGCGCAGGAAGATCTGCGGATCGCGCGAATAGCCGGCGCCACCGGGACTGCCCGTGGAGATCAGCGTCCCGGGGCGCAGCGTCAGGGAGCGCGAGAGGTGGGAGATGAGGGCCGACACCGGGCGCACCATCTGCCCTGTGGAGGCGTCCTGCACCATGTGGCCGTCGACGACGGTCCAGATGTGCAGGTCCTGCGGATCCGCGATCTCGTCCGCGGTCACGACCACGGGGCCGGTGGGGGAGAAGCCGTCGAACGACTTGCAGCGCGACCACTGCGCCTCGGCGAACTGGATGTCCCGGGCGGTGATGTCGTTGACCACCGTGTAGCCCCAGACATGGTCGAGGGCGTCCTCGGTGGACACGTCCTTCGCGGCGGCGCCGATCACGACGCCGAGCTCGGCCTCGTAGTCCACCGACTCCGACAGCGCGCGCGGCCACGACGTGGTCTGCCCGTGCCCGGTCAGGGAGTTCGGCCACAGCGTGAAGACGGTCGGCGCGGTGTCGGTCTTCAGGCCGAGCTCGCTCGAGTGCGCGGCGTAGTTCAGGCCCACCGCCAGCACGACCGGCGGAGCGAGCACCGCGGCGCTGTAGGCGAAGCCGTCGAGCGCGTGCACGGGGGCCTCACCCCTGGCGTGCGCCTCGCGGACGGCGTCGAGAAGGACATCGCCGCCTTCGATGAGCTGTTGGAGGGTGGCAGGGGCCGGATCCACGAGATCGGCGACGAGCGTCGCGCCGGAGCCGTCGATGACGGCGAGCGCTGGGGTGTCGGATTCGGGACGGCGCAGATGAGCGAACCGCATGCCCTCCACGCTACCGGGCGCACCCGCGGCCCCGGCGCGGAGAGCCTCTAGGCTTTGGGCATGACCTTTGGAGGACACGGCGATCCCGCCGAGCAGCGCCCGGCCTCGCGCCCGTCGCCCCCCGCGCCCTCGCCGTATCAGCCGCCCGCGGCCGCGCAGTCCTCGGCCGTGGCTGACCAGACGCCGTCCGCGCCGTATCAGCCGCAGCCGTCGTACTCCGCGCCGGCCGCGCAGCCCCTCTCCATGCAGTCGCAGTACGGGCAGCCGCAGTATCCGCAGCCGCAGTATGCGCAGCAGCCGCAGTACGTCCAGCCGCAGAGCTATCCGCAGACCGTCTCGACGCCGATCGCGCCCGTGTACGGCTCGGTGCTCGCGCAGCGACCAGAGCATCACGGCGCCGTCGCCTACGACGCGTACACCCCGCCCGCTCCTGTGCAGGCGGTGCCGGCGCTGCCCGTTCCGTCCGCGAAGGGGCGGCACGCCTCGGTGTGGGCGTTCGGCGCGCTCGGCTTCGTCCTGCTCGGCCTCATCGCCTACTTCGTCTGGGCGCTCGGGCCCGCGGCATCGATGATCGGCATGGTGCTCGCGCTCGTGCCCCTGACGATCGTGTTCTTCGGCGTCTTCTTCATCGACCGCTGGGAGCCGGAGCCGAAGTCGCTCGTGGCCTTCGCGATCGCGTGGGGTGCGATCGCGTCCGTCGGACTCGCGCTCGTGGTCGACCTGCTGCTGACGCTGCTGCTCGGGCAGCGCGGCGACGATCTGACCGCCGTGCTCCAGGCGCCCCTGGTCGAGGAGACGGCGAAGGGCCTCGGCGTCTTCCTGATCTTCGTGATGGCGCGCCGCAGCTTCGACGGCCCGATCGACGGCGTCGTCTACGGCGCGCTGGTCGGCGCCGGATTCGCCTTCACCGAGAACATCCAGTACTTCGCGGTCAGCCTCATCGAGGGCGGGGCGCCCGACCTGACCGTCACGTTCGTGCTGCGCGGGCTCATGTCGCCGTTCGCCCACGCGATGTTCACCTCCGTGACCGGGTTCGCGATCGGACTCGCCGCGCGTCGCGGCGCCTCGGCCGGTCGCGCTCTGGGCTTCGGTGCCGTGGGGCTCCTCGGGGCAATGGCGCTGCACGCGCTGTGGAACGGATCCTCGATGATCGGCAACTTCTTCGTGCTGTACATCGTGCTGCAGGTGCCGCTGTTCGTCGGCTTCATCGTGGTGATCATCCTGTTGCGCAAGGAGGAGGCGAGGCTCACCTACGCCCGGCTCAGCGACTACGCCACGGCGGGGTGGTTCACGCCGCAGGAGGTGTCGATGCTCGCGACTCCCGCGGGCCGTCGCGTCGGCCTGCGCTGGGCGTCGGGGCTGCGCGGCGACCGGCGTCCGATCATGCGTCGGTTCATCAAGGACGCGACCACGCTCGCGTCCGTGCGCCAGCGCATCATCACGGGCCGGGATCCGCTCGCGCAGCAGGACGAGCAGGTCCTCCTGCAGCGCACCCATGCGGCGCGCGACGAGCTTCTCGCGGTGTGAGTCCGGAGGTCTCGATCCGCTCGCTTCGGGGCGCCCGCTCGACCTCGATCCGCCAGGGCGCGCGTCCGCGGCGCGGCCGTGAGCCCTCGCCCGGACAGACTCAGCGCCCGGTGCTGCGGCGATGCCTGCAAGTCCTCCGGGCGCTGAGTTGATCTGAAAACAGGGTGCACCCATGCGGGAGCGATGTCAAGGTTCGGGCGGGTGCTTCTTCGTCTCCGCGCCGGGATGCGCCGGCTCCCTGTTCGCCGTCGGCGCAGTGTCTCGCGTTGACCGGGCCGGACCGCGTCGGGTTGGATGGAAGCATGACTGAGCGCACCAAGCCCGAGTTCGACGCCCCCACCGGACCCGCCCCGACGGAGCTCGTGATCCGCGACATCATCGAGGGAACCGGTGACGAAGCGAAGCCCGGCGACACCGTGACCGTGCACTACGCCGGTGTCGAGCACGACACTGGCGAGGAGTTCGACTCCTCCTGGGGTCGCGGAGAGACCATCCAGTTCCCGCTGCGCGGCCTGATCCAGGGCTGGCAGGAGGGCATCCCCGGCATGAAGGTCGGCGGACGCCGCGAGCTGACCATCCCGCCGCACCTCGCCTACGGCCCCGCCGGATCCGGTCACTTCCTCGGAGGCAAGACCCTCATCTTCATCATCGACCTCGTCGCCGTCGGCTGACGATCGCGAACCACGAAGGCCCCGTCTCAGGACGGGGCCTTCGTCGTGTCGGAGGGGATTCTCGAAAAAAGTTCGGCGAATCGGGAATGCATTCAACTGAATGTAAGTTGGACCGTGATGTCGCCGCAGCAGCGGCGGCCGCAGACCTTCCGACGAGGAGCACCCATGAGCATCGACATCCCCGGTTACCGCAGCGGCACCTGGACCCTGGACCCCGCGCACAGCGAGGTCACCTTCAGCGTCCGCCACATGATGATCTCGAAGGTGCGCGGCACCTTCGGCGTCAAGAGCGCGACCCTGGTCGCCCCGGAGAACCCGCTCGAGGCCCGCGTCGAGGCGAGCGTCGACGTCACCTCGCTCGACACCGGCGACGCTGGCCGCAACGGCCACCTGCTGTCGGCCGACTTCTTCGACGTCGAGAAGTACCCGACCATGGACTTCACCTCGACCGGAGCACGCGTCGAGGGCGGCGACCTCTTCGTCGACGGCGACCTCACGATCCACGGCGTCACCAAGCCGGTCACGTTCGAGCTGGACTTCGGCGGCTTCGGCTCCGACCCCTACGGCAACTACAAGGCCGGCGCCTCCGCGAAGGCCGTCATCAACCGCGAGGACTTCGGCCTCACCTGGAACGCCGCGCTGGAGACCGGTGGCGTTCTCGTCGGCAAGGACGTCACCATCACGCTCGACCTCCAGGGCGCGCTGCAGGCGTAACTGGAGCATCGTCCGAGAGGGCGGGCGTCGCGTGCCGCGACCCCGCCCTCTCGTCGTGCAACGAGGCGCTCAGGCCGCAGGTCGGTCGAGGATCCGGGATCCGATCGCGCGCAACGACACCGCGGCCCAGGTGCGGAACGGGCGCCACGCCTCCGCGATCCGCTCCAGTTCGGCGTCGTCCGGGGTGTGGTCGAGGCGGTACAGGGCCTCCACGGCGGCGCGCGTGTGATCCTCCTGCGTGGACAGCACATCGGTGAGACCGCAGGCCCTGATCACGATGAGCGCGCTGTAGAAGGGCCCGATGCCGGGGAGTCGCTGGACGTCGAGCATGGCCTCGGCGGGCGCCATGGCGGAGAGCCGCCGCACGTCGAGCT
>NZ_NCKN01000391.1 GCF_002257455.1 Microbacterium sp. 13-71-7 | reverse complement strand
CTTCGCGGGCGTCGCCGCGTAGCCGGTGCCCTGGAACGCGACCGTCGCGTCGGTGGCGTCCTGATAGACCGTGGGGACCTGCGCGCGCAGCGCGTGCTCGGCGGCGCGGTCGTCGAGGGTGATGGTGCCGGCGATCGGGGCCGACATCCAGCTGGTGATGTTCCACATCGGATGGTCGGCGAAGGCCTTGTCGGCGAGCTTCGTCGCGTCGATGTGCGCGCCGAGGTCGGATCCGGTGACGTGCTTGCCGCCGCCCTCGCCCGTCAGGGTCACCTGCATGGCGTTGAGGTGGTTGCTGACGGCCTCCGCGGCGGCGCCGGGGGTCATGCCGCCGACCTGCACGCCGGCGATCGCGGTGCCGGGGGCGATGAGGATCGTCGACGCCGCGCCGAGCCCCAGCACCAGCACGCCGAGGCCGATGCCGACCCATCGTCCGATGTGGCGCTTCTTGCGCGGGGCGTCCTCGGAGGGAGCCCACTCCGCGTGGCGGTCGCCCGCGCCGTCGCCGGTCGCGGCCTCCGTGGTCGCGTCCGTGCCGTCGACGATCGAGTTCTCCTCTGTCGGAGCCCCCGCTGCCGTTGCCAGATCCGTCACGTGCACACCCCCCTTGCCCTTGAGCGTTGTCAGTCTTTCAAGGATACGGGATGCCATATCACAAAACGGCAACGGAAGCACATGGATGGGCGGAGGTGCGCCGGATCCGCGGTCGGGGGCGTCCGTCGTCGGGCGCCGCGCGAGAGAAACATGCGGGGCGTCGGCCCGGATCCGGTAACGTTTGGGTAAACCCGGGTCCCGCCGCGCGTGACCGGGCTTGATTTTCACCCTGTTCGTAAGGTGTACTAACAAACATGGTCCCACGGATGAGCGGCATCGCCCGATGAATGCGGAGAGCGGCGACTCCAGTCCGCATCGCTTCGGGTCGGCGCGCAAGCTGCGCACGAGCACGAAGGTGCTCCCCGAGCACGCCCGCGGTCACAACCGCGCGCTGGTGCTGCAGACGCTGTACCACTCGGGGGCGATGAGCCGTGCCGACCTCTCCCGGGAGACCGGCCTCACCCGCGTGACGATCTCCGACCTCGTCGGCGAGTTCATCCACGACGGCATCGTCGTCGAGAAGGGCATCCGCGAGACGACGGGTCCGGGCAAGCCTCCCATCCTCATCGACATCGATCGCGAGGGTCACCGCATCGTCGGTCTCGACCTGTCCGGCCCCGGCGTGTTCGAGGGCGCGCTCATCAGCCTGGACGGCGTGGTCCTCGAGCGCCGCGAGGTGCCTCGGCCGAACGGCGGCACGGCCGCCTACGAGGCCGTGCGCTCGCTCGCGGAGGAGCTCGTCGGGCTGTCCACCGCGCCGGTGCTCGGCATCGGCGTCGGCGCCCCGGGGATCGTCCGCCCCGACGGGATGGTGCTGAACTCGCCCAACCTCGACTGGGTCGACTTCCCCCTGGAGCGCCTGCTCGGCGCAGCGCTCGACCTCCCCGTGCTGGTGCGCAACGATGCGAACGCCGCGGTGCTCGCCGAGTACACGTTCGGCCAGGCGCGACCCGACATGCTGCTCATCAAGATCGGCCGCGGCGTGGGTGCGGGGCTCATCTCCGACAGCCAGCCGCTCGTGGGCAGCCGCTTCGCGGCCGGCGAGATCGGCCACGTCGTCGTCGGCACCGACGGTGGGCCGCGCTGCGCGTGCGGCAAGGACGGGTGCCTCGAGGCCTGGCTGAGCGCGTCGCGGCTGCGGGCGCGCATCGCCGAGGACCCGGCGTCGGAGGAGCAGGTGCTGCGCGAGGCCGGAACCCGGCTCGGCGTCGCCATCGCGCCCATCGTCGCCGCGCTCGACCTCTCCGAGATCGTGCTGTCCGGTCCGGCCGACCTGCTCGCCGGAACGCTCATCGACGCGGCGACCCGCA
>NZ_NCKN01000049.1 GCF_002257455.1 Microbacterium sp. 13-71-7 | reverse complement strand
CGCGACGAGCAGGGCGACCGCCGCGAGCGACCGCTCCCCACCGGACAGCAGCGAGAGGCGCTCGATCTTCTTGCCGACCGGCCGCACCGCGACCTCGATGCCGGTGTTCAGCAGATCGTCGGGCTTGGTGAGCGAGATGCTGCCGGCGCCGCCGGGGAAGAGCAGAGGGAACACCTCGCCGAACGCCTGGCGCGTGTCCTCGAACGCGGAGGCGAAGATCGTCTGCATCCGCTCGTCGAGCTCGGCGATGATCGTGAGCAGATCCTGGCGGGTCTTGGTGAGGTCCGCGAGCTGCTCGGTGAGGAACGCATGCCGCTGCTCGAGCGCCGCGAACTCCTCGAGCGCGAGCGGATTCACCCGCCCGAGCTGGGCGAGCTTGCGCTCCGCCTCCTGCAGGCGGCGCTGCTGGATGCGGCGGTCGAACGGGATGCCCGTGGGCTCCCGATCCGCCGCGGCCTCCTCGGCATCCGACTCCTCCGCGAGGTCGTCCCGCTCCGCGGCGACCACGACGACATCACGGGGAACCAGCTGATCCGGGCCGTATTCCGCGACCAGGATGTCCTCGTCCAGCGCGAGCTCGGACTGCACGCGCTCGAGGAGGCTGGACAGGTGCAGCTTCTTCTCGTGGATCTGCAGCTCGAGCCCGTGCACGCTCTCGGTGAGGCCCGCGAGGCGCTCGCGGATCGAGGAGTCCTGCCGTCGCAGCTCACCGAGCTCCTCGTTCTGCGCCGAACGCGCCGCCTCGGCGGCGGCCAGGGCGAGTCGCGCCTCGGCCACCGAGCGGTCGATCGAATCCAGGATCCGCGGCAGCTCCGTCGCGACCCCGGACGCGGTCTCCCGCTGGGCTCGTCGGATCACCGCACGACGGGCGGCCTCCGCGGCGGCCTCGCGCTCACGCTCGCGCTGGCGTTCCAGCGTGGCGACCCTCGTCTGGGCGGCCCGCACGCGCTCGCGCATCGTCTCGACGCCGAGGCGCGCTTCGATCTCGGCCTCGCGTGCGGCCTCCAGGGCCTCCAGCAGGCCGTCGCGTGCGGAGACGTCCAGGACGGGGCGCGGCGCGGACTCCGCCTCCGCGAGCGCGTCCTTCGCGGCGTCCGCGTGCGCCTCCGCGTCCGTGACGGCCGACTGGGCCTGGACGAGACCCGACTCGAGGCGCTCGCACTCGGCGATCGCGGACTCGTGCTGCACGGTCACGCGGTTGACCTGCTCGGTGTGCGTGGCCAGCGCGGCGTCGTGCTCGCGCAGGGTGCGCAGCGCGTCGCGGGATGCCCGCCGCGCGGTCTCGAGCGCCTCCGTCGCGTCCTCGCGCGCCTCGCGCAGCGAGTCGACGACGACGCGGACCTCGTCGAGACGGTCGACGGCCGCGTCGCGCTCGGCGACGAGCTCGAGCCGGGAGCGCTCCCCGCCGGATCCCGTGTGCAGGGTGTGCGCGGTCAGCACTTCGCCGGAGCGGGTGACGATCGTGAGCGGCACGCCGGCGGCGGCGACGGCCGCCGCGTGCGCGGAACGCGCCGTGGCGAGATCCTCGACGATCACGACGTGCGAGAGGATGCCCAGCACTCCGGCCGGCGCGGTCACGACCTGCGCGGCGGGCGTCGCGCCCCGGATCCCCGCATCTGAGACGACGGCCGAAGCACCCTGCGCGATGACGATGTCGTACGCGCCTGCCGTGTCGTCATCGCCTGCGAGCGCGAACGCCGCGGCCGCGTCGTCCACCAGCACGCCCTCGACGAGCGGACCGAGCACGGCCGCGATCGCGGCCTCGTACCCGGGCTTGACCTGGACGGCGTCGCCGACCAGCCCTCGCACGCCGGCATGACCGGCCGCGACGATCTCCGCGGCGCCACCCGTGACGGCGATCGCACTTCCCAGGGCCGCGGCCTTCGCGGTGAGCGCCTCGGACTCCCGCTCGGCGGCGTGCAGCCGCTCGCGCAGTTCGCCGAGCGCGGTCTCCGCGGAGACGGCCCTGGCCTGCGCGCGTTCGTACGCCTCGGCGTGCTCGGCGGCGGTGCCCTCCGGCGCCTCGCCCTCCTCGATCCGCTCGCGCGCCTCGGCGGCCTCGCGGCGACGTCCGTGCGCGGCCTCCAGCGCATTCTCCTGGCGGAGCACCGCGCCGCGGACGGCGGCGAGGGCGGACGCGGCGGCCTCGGCCTGCCCGCGCAGAGTCGTGAGCCGCATGTCGTGCGCGGAGACCAGCGCACTCTGCTCGGCGATGTCGACGTCGAGCGCGTCGAGCTCGGCGCGTGCGTTCGCGACCTCGCGGGTCGCCTCATGCGCCGCGTCCTGCGCCCGGCCGATCCCCGACGAGATCTCCTCGACCTCGTCCTTCGCCTCGTCGATCGTGGCCTGTGTCACGGTCACCGCTGTGACCGCGGCGTCGTCCTCGTCGGATCCGAGCAGCGCGAGCCGCTGGTTGGCGAGCGTGAACAGTCCGCGCACGCGCTCCTGCACCTGCTCCAGCCCGAACGCGACCCGCCTCGCCTCGTCGACGGCCGCGGAGTTCTGCAGCGCCTCAAGCCGGGTGATCTCGGCGCGGACGCGGTCGCCCTGCTCGCTCAGCACGACGCGCTCGGCGTGGCGCTCGTGCTCGTTGCGGGTGTGGTCGGCGAGCGCCGTGCGCAGCGTGACGACGTCATCGGCGAAGATCCGCGCCTTGGCGTCCCGCACGACGGCGGCGATGGTCTGCGCCTCGCGGGCGATCTCGGCCTGGCGCCCGAGCGGTTTCAGCTGCCGGCGGATCTCCCCGGCCAGGTCGCTGAGCCGGGTCAGGTTGGTCTCCATCGCGTCGAGCTTGCGGAGGGTCTTCTCCTTGCGGCGGCGGTGCTTGAGGATCCCCGCGGCCTCCTCGATGAAGCCGCGGCGGTCCTCCGGCGAGGCCTGCAGCACGGTGTCGAGGCGACCCTGGCCGACGATGACGTGCATCTCACGGCCCAGACCCGAATCGCTGAGCAGCTCCTGCACGTCGAGCAGTCGGCACCCCTCGCCGTTGATCGCGTACTCGCTGGATCCGTTGCGGAACAGCGTGCGGCTGATCGTCACCTCGGCGTACTCGATCGGCAGGGCCCCGTCGCTGTTGTCGATCGTGAGCTGCACCTCCGCGCGCCCGAGCGGACCGCGCGTCGAGGTGCCGGCGAAGATGACGTCCTCCATCTTGCCGCCGCGAAGGGTCTTGGCGCCCTGCTCCCCCATCACCCAGGCGAGCGCGTCCACGACGTTCGACTTGCCGGATCCGTTCGGCCCGACGATGCAGGTAACGCCCGGCTCGAAGGCGAACGTCGTCGGCTGCGCGAAGGACTTGAACCCTTTGAGGGTCAGGCTCTTCAGGTGCATGGGCACGCTCGGCGATCGGCGGAGTTCACGGCGTCTACGCTATCGCGGCGACCCCCGCGGCCGTGCGGGAAACGCCCGAGGTCCAGGGATTTCTGAGTGTCGGCTTGACGTCTTCTATGAAGCTCCGCTAGCGTGACAACCCGAGCCGAGAAAGGAGGTTGCCGACATGATGAACAACCGCATCGCATTCACCCCATTCCGTGGGATCGACGCGTCTTCGGCGACTTCCGTCGGCGTCTCCGCGCGCTTCGACGCGTAGAGCAGACGCGCTCCCTCGTCCCGGCCTGAGGCCGGCCTGACGCCTTCGGGCGTCCGCGATCCGATCCACGGTCCTCCGTGTCGATCATCAGATCGTCTCGATCGTCCGATCGCGCCGATCCCCCGATCGCCTGCACGATCCGGCATCTTCCGCCGGATCGGTCCCCTCACCCGTGACACGCCGCGGCGTCCCACCGGACGACCCCGTCGTGGAGCGAATCCGCCTTTCCGGCACGACCAACGAAAGCGAATCACCGTGAATACCGCATTGCACGCTTCGCCTCCCACCGAGTCGAAGCAGCGCGCTCTTCCCGAGCGCGACCTGTCCATCCAGCTCCCCCGCGAGGAGGAGCTCCGCAACCTGTCGTTCGCCCAGCGCGTGGCCCTGCGCGTCGCCCTGCACCTGATCGTGCGGTCGCGGCCTGCGACGCAGGACCAGGCCCGCTCGGCGCTGGCCGAGACCCACCGCCTCCGGCTGCTCCAGCAGTACGAGGCGAGCCGTCTGGCTCAGAACCCTACCCGGCAGGTGCTCTGATGACCGGCGCTCGGATCGACGACCCGTTCATCTCCCTGCCCGCCGGTGCGACCCTGCATCCGCTCGTGCTCCCGGCACGGGCGGATGCGGGGGCGCCCGGCCCCTTCCGCGACTACGCGGACGTACGCAATCGCTGCCTCGAAGCCGCATCCGGCCGCGATGACGACAGCTTCACCCCGGAGGAGCTGCTGCCTCTGCTCACCTCGGACGCCTACACCCACCGACGCCAGTGGCGGATCCTCATCGGGGAGCGCACGATCGGCATCGCGATCCTGAACCTCCTGCGCGACGGAGACGGCGACACGGCCGTGTCCGCCGTCAACGTGCTCCCCGAGGAGCAGGGCCGCGGCATCGCCACCGCCGTCGCCGCGCACCTGGAGGATCTCGCGCGCGCCGAGGGCGTGCACACCCTGCAGGTCTGGACGGAGCATCTTCCGTCGGACGACCCCGCGCTGGTTCCTCCCACGGGCTTCGGGAGCGTTCCGCGCGACCACACCGCGCGCTTCCTGCTCGCGCAGGGCTGGACCCTGGAGCAGGTGGACCGCGTCAGCGAATATCGCTGGGGCGAGGACGACCATCATCTGTCGGCGCTGCGGACCTCCGCCGAGGAGGCCGCATCCGGATACCGCGTCGTGCAGTGGCTGCTGCCGACCCCAGAGGATCGCCTCGACGGGTATGCGTGGATGAAGTCCCGGATGTCGACGGATGCCCCTGACGCCGCCATGGACTCCCCGGAGGAGACCTGGGACGCGGATCGCGTCCGCGAGCAGGACACCCGCTGGCTGGACATGGGCCACACGGTGCAGGTGACCGCCGCCGAGCACATCGCCACCGGCGAGCTCTGCGCGTACAACGAGCTCTCCCTCAAGGGGGCGCACGACAGCGTCACGCAGCAGAACGACACCCTCGTGCTGTCCGCCCACCGCGGTCACCGGCTGGGTCTGCTCGTGAAGACCGCCGGCCTGCTCGCCTGGCACGAGCGCTTTCCGCGCTCGACCCGCGTGGTCACCTACAACGCCGAGGAGAACCGTCCGATGCTGTCCATCAACGAGCAGCTCGGCTTCGTCCCGATCGCCTACGGAGGCGCCTGGAAGAAGGTTCTGAGCTGATCCGTCGCCCAGAGGATCATCCCGGAGGATGGCGCCCGGCCCGGATCCTCACTCCGGCGACCGATGATCCGCCGGGCGCCGCCGACAAGGCTGGAGGCATGAGCACAGCAGTCATCGAAGCCCACGGTCTGATCAAGTCGTTCGGATCCACCCACGCCCTCGCCGGCGTCGACCTCGGGATCGCCTCCGGGGAGTCCGTCGCCATCATGGGAGCCTCCGGATCCGGCAAGACGACCCTGCTGCACGTGCTCGCCGGGATCACCCGGCCCGACGGCGGGCGCGTCCTGTTCACGCCGCCCGTGGGCGCACCGGTCGAGGTGAGCGCGCTGGGAGAGTCCGCGCGGTCGCGCCTGCGTCGTGAGTCCTTCGGGTTCGTGTTCCAGCAGGGGCTCCTGATGCCGGAGCTCACGGCGGTGGAGAACGTCGCGCTCGCCGCGATGATCACCGGCATCCCGCGCGCGGAGGCGACGCAGCGCGCGGCGGGCTGGCTCGGCGCACTGGGTCTGCAGGGCATGGAGGACCGCCGGATCGGCGAGCTCTCCGGCGGTCAGGCGCAGCGCGTCGCGATCGCCCGCGCGCAGGTGACCGGCGCGAGCATCGTGTTCGCGGACGAGCCGACCGGCGCCCTGGACTCCGCGACCTCGTCCGAGGTCATGGACGCCCTGCTCTGGTCGACCACCGGGCAGGGCCGCACACTCGTCGTCGTGACGCACGACCCGCAGGTCGCCGCGCGCTGCTCCCGGACGATCGCCGTCCGCGACGGCCGCGTGCTCGGCTCGGCGGTCGCCGCGTGAACGCCGCGACGCTGCGGCTGCTGCTGCGTCCCGCCCCGGGATCTGCCGGGGTCGTGGTGATCCCGATGGTCGCCTTCGCCGTCGTCTCGGCCCTCGTGCTGACGGTGGTCGGCGGCGCCCAGGCGTTCTGGCAATGGACCGACGACTACGCGCTGACCTATCAGATCCTGGCGGCGGTCGCGCTCGTGCTGCTCGTGCTTCCGCTCGCCGCACTGGGCGGCGCCGCGGCGCGGCTGTCGGCCCGGCGCCGGGACGAGCGGCTGTCGACGCTGCGTCTGCTCGGCGTCACCGGCTTCGGCGTCGGCGTCGTCGCCGTTGTCGAGTCGACCCTGATCGCGGCCGCCGGAGTGCTCGGCGGAGTGGTGCTGGCACTCGGTCTCGCGCCGCTCGTGGGACTCATCCCGTTCCGCGGGCAGTCCCTGGGCGCCGCCGTGCTGCTGCCGCCCTGGCTCATGGCCGCCATCGCCGCCGGGACCGTGCTGCTCGCGACCGTGAGCGCGGTGATCGGGCTGCGTCGCGTGGTGATCTCGCCGCTCGGCGTGCGCACCAGGACCACCCCGCCGACGCCGCACTGGCTGCGCGCCCTCATCGCCGTCGTGCTGGTCGCCGCCGGATTCGTCGCCGGATTCGTGGTGCCGGGGATCGGCGGGGCGATCGCCATGATCACCGCGCTGGTCGCGATCTTCGGGGTGGGCCTGCTCGTCCTGAACCTCATCGGCCCCTGGGTGCTGAAGATCGGCGCGCGGATGCAGCTGCGCCGGGCGAAGACCCCGGAGCGCCTGCTCGCCGCGCGCATCGTTCTCGACGACGCGAAGGGAGCCTGGCGTCAGGTGAGCGGTGTGGCGATGGCGAGCTTCATGGCCGTGTTCGCCGGCACCGGTGTCGCCCTCATGGACGTGATGAGCGCCGGTGACCCTTCGGCGCAGGATCTCGCGCTCCTCACCGACATGCGCACCGGTCTCATCATCACGCTGGTCGCGTCCTTCCTCATGGTCGGATGCTCCGTGGCCGTCACACAGGCCTCCGACATCCTCGACCAGCGCGACCTGCACCGCAGCCTGCACTACCTCGGGGTTCCGGCGGGCACCGTGGACTCCGCGCGACGGCGCGCGGTGATGTCGCCGCTGCTGATCACCGCACTGGGATCCGCGCTCTGCGCGGCCGTGCTCATCTTCCCGCTGCTCGGAATCGCGCTCATCACGGCGCCGCTGTCCATCGCGACGATCGCCGCGGTCCTGGCCGTCGGCATCGCGCTGGTGTGGATCGCGACTCGGCTCACCAGACCGCTGCTGATGCGCGCGTTCGCCGGCTGAGTGCGTCTCCCGCGACGAGACGTCACTGTCCGATCGCGGCCGTCAGGAAGTCCTCGACGGCCGCGATCGTCGTCGCGTTGTCCCGGTGCACGATGCCGCGGATGCCGAGGCGGGCGGCGCCGTCGATCTGCTGCCGCCGGTCGTCGATGAAGAAGACGTCCGCCGGCTCCGCGCGCATCGCGGCCAGGGCAGCGGCGTAGGCCTCGGGATCCGGCTTGTTCGCGCCGATCTCGTGGCTGTAGCAGATCGGGTCGAAGACCGAGGAGAAGCCGTAGCGCCGCTCCTCCTCCTCGCGGGCCCCGTCGGCCGAGTTCGACAGGATCGCGACGCCGGCTCGACCGTGCAGCGTGCGGGCGTAGTCGATCAGCATCGTGTTCGCCTCTCCGCAGTAGGCGTCCCATAGCTCCGCGCGCGCCTCCGCGATCTCGTCGGGGGTGAAGTCCAGCGCGCGCGCGAAGCCGTCCCAGTATTCCTCGGCGCGGCCCTGCACGAGATCGATGCGCGGAAGATCCGCCGCCGCGATCACCAGGTCGTACTCCGCGCGGCTCATGGCGGCGCGGGCCGCCCAGCGGTTCTTGAGCTCCTCCTGCCACGGGCCGTCGTCGACGATCTCGAGCACGCCGCCGATGTCGAACAGGATCCAGGGCTTGTTCCGCGTCATGCCTCGACGCTAGAGGACCCGGATCCGCATGACGATGGGCAGCTCTCCCCGGGCCGTCGTGCCTTCGGATGCAGGAGAGGCGGATGTGCCACAGAATGGATCCGTCCTGTCATCGTCCCCGAGGAGCACTCATGAGCAGCATCGTCGACTTCGTCACCGTCTCGACCGCGGGTCTCGAGTCCTCGCCCATCGCCGAGGCGCTGGCCGGTCTGCGCGCGAACGAGGCGCGCTACATCACCAACAAGTACGGCTCCCCGTTCACCGTGAGCACCCCGGACGAGGACCCGGAGACGCTGCGGTGGGTGACCGACATCCTCCGCGAGGAGCGTGACATCGTGATCGCGAGCCCCGCACTCGAGGTCAGCGGGTTCGAGGCCGACGGGATCCGCTTCGGCTACGTCTTCTACGCCTCGGGCCTCGCGATCAACGTGATGTACACGCTCGCCGACGGAGGCAAGCGTGCAGTCGGCTTCAAGCTGTCGCTCGGCATGGAGATCCCCGAGGAGCTGTCGGCCTTCAAGTTCGCACGCCAGCGCTCGAAGCTCGCGGGCGAGATCCGCGGATCCTATTTCGTCATCAAGGGCGAGCACTGAGTCATCGGGGTTTCGCCGACCGGGCCGTTGCCCGGATGACGTGAACGCGTCGGCTACCGCAGTTCCGCGGCGACACGCAGCCACGGTTCGGCGCGGGAGCCGGTCGAGGCCGATCCGCGTGCCGCGCCGTCCGCGGTGACCACGAGCGACCACTCCGCGAGCGAGGTCTCGGCATCCGCGAGTCGCCTGCTCAGCCGGCCGACAGCCTTGCGGGTGGGATCACCCTGAACCGACACGTGCGCCATGTGGTGGCGGACCAGCGCCGCGATGGCCACGGTCTCCCGGACGGGCCAGCCCAGGCGAGTGCCCATCCGGAGGACGATCTCTCCCCCGAGCTCCGCGTGGCCGTGCGATGTCACCGCGTCACCGTCCGACCGAGTGGTCGCGGGCTTCCCGACGTCGTGGAACAGCGTGGCCAGGACGACGATCTCGCGGCGGTCGACCGGGCCGGGCGCGGCGTCACACAGCGACGCGGCAACGTCCGCGGCGAGCAGCGAGTGCGTCAGCACGTCGCCTTCGGGATGCCACCGAGGATCCTGCGGCACGGAACCCAGCACAGCCAGTTCGGGAACCCGCGAGATGAGCCCCTCCCTGCGCAGATCCTTCGAGGGCTCGGTCGCGAGACGAGCGATGCGGCGCAACGCGTCACCGGTCTGATGATCTGGGTGGATCCCCATCGATCGCGTCGAGTGCGAGTCGTCCGCGTGCGTCATCGTCCGCGTGCCTCCCTCCGCCTCTCCTGACCAGAGTAGAGCGAGGCATCGTGCGCATCACCGTCGCCGCTGACACCTCGGGCAGAAGTGGCTCGAGCGGTTCATGAACGCGTCGCGCCGGATCGGACCGCCGCAGCGCGGGCACGGCAGGCCCGTGCGGCCGTAGGCGTTCAGGGAGTGCGCGAAATAGCCGGCCTCGCCGTTGACGTTGACGTACTGCGCGTCGAAGCTCGTGCCGCCCTCGGCCAGTGCCTTCTCCAGCACCGCCCTCACTTCGGCCAGCAGGCGGTTCACCGCCACGGTCGACAGCGCGGACGCCGGAGTCTCGGGGTGGATCCGCGCCGCCCAGAGCGACTCGTCGGCGTAGATGTTGCCGACGCCGCTGATCAGGCTCTGGTCCAGCAGTACGCGCTTGATGGCGCTCGATCGCGTGCGCAGCGCTGCGCGGAACACGCCGTCCCGGAACGCCTCGTCCATGGGATCCCGAGCGATGTGGGAGACCTGCGAAGGAATGAGCGGCTCTGCGCTCCCCCATCCCGCGGCGCGTGCATCGGCGGTCGGCACGAGGGCATCCACGGCGAGGGATCCGAACGTGCGCTGATCGGCGAAGACGACAGCGAGCTCGCCGTGCTGCGGATGCTCGACGAACAGCCGGATCCGCTCGTGCCGCTCGGCCGCGGCATCGGGGCGGCGCAGCAGCAGCTGTCCGGACATGCCGAGATGCCCGACGATCGCGGAACGTCCTTCGACCCCCGCTGTCGCGAGCGGCATCCAGAGGAACTTGCCGCGGCGCGCCACGGTCGCGACCTCAGATCCTTCGAGCCGCGCGACGAAGTCGGCGGCCCCCGCCGCGTGCCGGGTGAGCGCCCGTTCGTCGTGCACGTCCACCGAGAGGATGCGCGCGCCGGTCATCGCCGGAGCGAGACCGGAACGGACGACCTCGACCTCGGGCAGCTCAGGCACGGTCGCTGAGCGCGTGCCAGGCGGCCAGCGCCGCAGCCATCTCGGCCGTCTTCTTGCTCGTGCCGGTGCCCGTGGTCGCGAGTTCGCCCACGGTCACGGTCGCGGTGAAGCGGCGGTCGTGATCGGGCCCCGTCGAGACCACCTCGTACGCGGGCGCGCTGAGCCCGAGTCGCGCGGACAGCTCCTGCAGCGCGGTCTTCGGATCCATCGCCGCGCCGTACCGCTCTGGATCGCCCAGGAGCGGCTCGATGAGACGCAGCACCAGGGCGGTCGCCGCCTCCGGGCCTGCGGACAGGTAGGTGGCGCCGAAGACGGCTTCCATCGTGTCCGCAAGGATCGAGTCCTTGTCGCGACCACCGGTGCGCTCCTCGCCGTTTCCGAGCAAGATGTGCGCGCCGAGGCCGATGCCACGGGCGACCTCGGCCAGGGCGACCGTGGACACCACGCTCGCGCGCCGCTTCGCCAGAGACCCCTCGTCGAGGTCGGGAAGCGTCGTGTAGAGCATGACCGTCACGGCCTGGCCGAGCACGGAGTCGCCGAGGAACTCGAGACGCTCGTTGTGCGGGATGGCGCCGTTCTCATATGCGTACGAACGATGCGTGAGCGCAAGCTGAAGCAGCTCGGGGTCGATGTCGACCCCGAGCTGCTCAGAAAGCGGGCGCGTCCCTACGGGGACTTCTGCCATGATCGACGGATCGATCAGACGTCGGCGACCTTGCGGCCCTTGTACTCGAGGAACAGCTCGGTGCCCTGCGAGTCGGTGACGACCTTCGCCTGGTGGGGGCGGCTGTAGACGACCTTGCCGTTCTCGATGGTCTTGACGAGGGCAGGAGCCTCCGCCTTCCACTGCGCGCGACGCGAGCGGGTGTTCGAACGGGAGACCTTGCGCTTCGGGGGGTTACCGGCCATGGTTGCTTACCTTCTGTGTTCTGGGCGCGCAGCTATTCCGCTGCGTTTCCGTGGTCTGTGATCTGCTGGAGCGCGGCCCACCGAGGATCGACGGGAGCGTCCTGCTCTTTCCCGGCGCTTCTGGTCAGCCGCTCACCGGTCTCGGGGTCGAGTCCAGGGCAATCCGGCTGACACACCGGCTGAAACGGGAGCGCCAAAACCACCGCGTCCCTGACCAGAGTTTCAAGATCCACGTGGTCGTCTTGAACCTCGAAGTCGTTCGCTTCCTCTCCAGGGTACGCGAAAAGCTCCTGAAACTCGACTTCGACAGGCTCTTCGATCGGATTCAGGCATCGCCCGCACTCTCCGCGGTACGTCGAATCGACCTCGCCGGTCACGAGGATGCCCTCGTGCACCGACTCCAGCCGGACGTCGAGATCGAGTTCCTCACCCTTCTCGACGGAGACGAGGCCTTCGCCCCACTGCTCCTTGAGAGGGATCGTGATGCGGTGCTCGCGCATCTCGCCCGGTCGGCGAACGATGTCGCGCACGGGCAGCACGAACGGTCCATTACGTCGCGTCTTCACCGGGACAGTCTACCGGGCCGACCTGGACGGAGGCCGGTCCTCAGATGCCGCGCGAGCCGGTGTCGAGGAATCGAGCGACCGCCGGCGGCACGAACGGGGAGACATCGCCGCCCAGCGCCGCGACCTGCCGCACGAGCGAGCTGGAGACGAGGGCGTGCGCGGGATCCGGCAGCAGGAACACGGTCTCGATGTCGGCGAGGTGGCGGTTGACGATCGCCATCGGCGACTCGTACGCCACGTCGACCTGCGAGCGGATGCCCTTGACGAGCACTCCGGCGTTGACGTCTCTGGCGTAGTCGACGAGGAGGCCCATGCTCCAGGATCCGACGATGACGGTTCCGACGACGCCGGCCTCGGCGATCGATTCCTCCAGCAGCGTGAGGCGCTGGGCCACCGGAAGCATCGCCTGCTTGTCCGGGTTGTGCACCACCAGCACGTGCAGCTCGTCGTAGAGGGCCGCGGCACGCCGGATGACATCCAGATGGCCGAGGGTCGGCGGGTCGAAGGAACCGGGGACGACGGCGATCCGAGCGCTCACTTCGTCTCCTCACGTCGCTCAGTGCATCGCATGCCTCCACCCTAGCGGCGCGGATCTCTGCGTCAGCCGTGCGGCCTCCGCTCGGCGTGCTCAGTTCTTGGCGAGCGCCGCACGATCGTCGATGCTGAGCCGTTGCGCCATCGCCTCGCGCAGCCCCTCGTGCTGCTGCAGCGCCGGATCCGCCTCGATGATCTCCTCGGCGATCGCGCGGGCCTGCGCGATCAGATCCGAGTCCTTGATGACCCGCAGCAGCTTCAGCGACGACTTCGCCCCGGACTGGCGAGCACCGAGCACATCGCCCTCACCGCGCAGGTCGAGGTCGACCTCGGCGAGCACGAATCCGTCGAGCGTCGCGGCCACGGCATCGACCCGGTCGCGGGCCGGCGTCCCCTGCTCGGCCTCGGTGACCAGCAGGCACAGTCCGGGAACGCCGCCGCGGCCGATGCGGCCACGCAGCTGGTGCAGCTGGGAGACGCCGAAACGATCGGCCTCCAGCACGATCATGGTCGAGGCGTTCGGCACGTCGACGCCGACCTCGATCACGGTCGTCGCGACGAGGAGGTCGATCTCCCCCCGGGCGAAGGACTGCATGATCGCGTCCTTCTCGTCCGCGGCCATGCGTCCGTGCAGACCGGCGATGCGCACCGTGCCCAGCTTCGGATGCGTCGCGAGGGCGGCCAGCAACTGCACCACTCCCCAGCGCGGACCGCGGCTCTCCTCCTCCTCGTCCGCGAAGTGCTCCTGATCCGCCTCTTCCGCGCCGTCGTCGGTGTCGATCGCCGCGCACACGGCGAACACCTGGCGGCCCTTCTCGATCTCCTCCGCGGCCCGTTCCCACACGCGGGCGAACCAGCCCGGGTGGTCGGCGAGCGGGGCGACGAAGGTCTCGATGCCCGCGCGCCCGCGGGGCATCGTGCGGATCACCGAGGTGTCGAGGTCGCCGAACACCGTCATCGCGACCGTGCGAGGGATCGGAGTCGCCGTGAGCACGAGCGCGTGCGGGCTGGTCCCCTTGGCGCGCAGGGCCTCGCGCTGCTCCACGCCGAACCGGTGCTGCTCGTCGACGACGACGAGGCCGAGGTCGGCGAAGGTCGTCTTCTCCCCCAGCAGCGCGTGCGTTCCCACGACGATGAGGGCCTGGCCCGCCGCGACCCTCAGAGCCGCCTTGCGGCGCTCCGGCGCGGACATCTGCCCCGTGAGCAGCGTCGGCATCACGAGCGGCGCGAGCTTCGGCCCCAGCATCTTGGTGATCGAGCGCAGATGCTGCCCGGCGAGCACCTCGGTCGGTGCGATCAGCGCCGACTGGCCGCCCGACTCGGCGACCTGCAGCATGGCGCGCAGCGCGACCAGCGTCTTGCCGGATCCGACCTCGCCCTGCACGAGCCGGTTCATGGGCGCACCGCCGATGAGGTCGGCGGCGATCGTCTCCCCCACCGCCTCCTGATCGGGCGTGAGCTCGAACGGCAGCGCGGCGTCGAAGCGCTCCAGCAGCCCGCCGGGCTTCGCCGGCCGCGCGGTGGCGTCGAGCATGCGCACGAGGTAGCGCTGCTGCATGAGGGCGGTCTGCAGCGTGAGCGCCTCATGCATGCGCAGCGTGCGGATCGCCGGCGCGATCTCGTCCTTGGTGCTGGGGCGGTGGATCCGCTCGAGCGCGACGCGGGCGTCGAGCAGGCCCTCCTCGCGCCGCACCTCGTCGGGAAGCGGCTCCGGCACGGGGCCGAGATCGTCCAGGACCGTGCCGACCATCTTCTCGATCTGCCACGTGGTGAGCGCCGCCGTGGCCGGGTATATGGGCAGCGGCGTGGTCACGAGGACGTCGGCCTGGGTGCGCGCGCGCAGCTCGTCGTCGAACATCTCGTACTGCGGGTGCGCGAACTGAGTGACGCCGCGATAGTCGCCGACCTTGCCGGTGAACACGCCGCGCCGTCCGATCCGCAGCTCCTTCTCGCGCCATTCGAGCTGGCCGCGGTACTTGGCGAAGAACGTCAGCACCATGCGGCCGACGCCGTCGCCGATGTCGACCGTCATCATCGCGCCGCGACGGTTCTTCATGTCGCGCACGGTCACCGCCATCACCTCGGCCACGATCGTGACCGTCTCGCCCTTCGGGAGGTCGAGGATCGGCGTGAGCTCGCCGCGGTTGGCGTAGCGGCGCGGGTAGTGCGAGAGCAGATCCCACACCGTGCTCATGCCGAAGGCCTTCTGCAGCGCCTTCGCGTTCCCGTCGCCGACCGCGACGGCGAGCGGCGAATCGAGGCGGAGCGGCATGCTCAGAAGTCTAGAACGGGCCCCGGACAGCGCGCGCCGCCGGCGGCTGGACCGGCTCAGCTCCCGAGGAACTCCAGCGCCGCATCGCGGAACGCCTTCGACCCCGGTGCGTTGAAGTGATGCCGGCCGGGGATCTCGAAGAACGATCCCTGCGGCGAGGCGTCCGCCAGGCGGCGGGAACCGTCGATGATGGGGTCCTCGGATCCGGTCGCGAAGAGGATCGGCTGGGCGGGCGCCGTCGCCGGATCCGGATCGATCGTGCGCGCCTCCCCGCGCATGCCGAGCGCGAGCGCGAGCATCACGTCGAGATCGTTGCCCGGCACGCGCTCGGTCAGAGCGATGTAGTCCTTCGTGGCGGGATCGGTGACCGGCGCCCCCTCGGCCAGGTACGCGCGCACCTCGCCGACGTCGAGCCGTTCCAGCGGGCGCCCGTCCGGGATGCCGCCGAGCACGGCGCGCGGGATGCGGTTGCCGAGATCGCGCAGGACCTCCCAGCCGACGCGCGCGCCCAGCGAATAGCCGACATAGAAGACCTCGTCGACGAGGTAGGTGTCGAGCACCTGCTCGATGTCGCCCGCGAGGGTGCGCATCAGGTACTGCTCGGGCTGGTGCGGCTTCTCGCTCGCGCCGTGGCCGCGCTGGTCGATGCCCAGCACCCGGTATCCGGCGCGCTCCAGGGCGCGCGCCCAGCCGGTGAGCACCCAGTTATCGCGCGTGCTGGAGGCGAACCCGTGCACGAGCAGCACGACGGGCGCGTCCGGGTCGCCCCAGGTGTAGGTCGCGAGCCCGACGCCCTCACCCGCCTCGATGATCTGCGGGCGGGGCATGCTGATCAGTGCTGCAAGGGGTTCGGCCACTCCTCCATCTTGGCCCTGCTCCGCGCAGGGCGGGCGCTTCCCCTGCCCGTGTGACGTCGCGCGTCGCCTCGGCGCCCGCGGTGGGTCGTCGCATCCCGGGGCGAATAGGGTGAACGGGTGACGAGAATCATCGCCGGAGCGGCCGGCGGCACCCGCCTGGACGTACCGGGGCAGGGGACGCGGCCCACGAGCGATCGGGTGCGCGAGTCACTGTTCGGCGCGCTCTCCTCGATGGACGCGATCGCCGATGCGCGCGTGCTCGACCTTTACGCCGGATCCGGAGCCCTCGGCCTGGAGGCGCTCAGTCGGGGCGCGCGCAGCGCCGTGCTCGTCGAACGGGGGCGCGCGGCGGCGGCGGTCGTCCGACGCAACGCCGCGGCGGTCGCGAAGGCGCTGGGAGGCGACACGGCCGGGAGGACGAGTGTGCAGGAGTCCTCCGTGCACGGCTACCTCGTCCGTGCCGCAGGACCGTTCGACCTCGTCTTCACGGATCCGCCCTACGATCTGTCCGACGCCGACATGACGGCCGACCTGGTGGCGCTCGCTCCGCTGCTCTCCCCCGACGCCGTCGTCGTGATCGAGCGCGCCAAGCGCTCCACGCCTCCGGATCTCGACGCCGCCGGGCTCAGCCTCCTCCGGGAGAAGGTCTACGGCGACACCGCGCTGTGGTGGGCGGAGCCGACCGCTCCCTGACCGTCAGCGCCGGACGTCGGCGCCGGCATCCCGGTACGGGTCCCAGCCCAGCGGTCCGACCGGCTCGCCATCGCACAGCACAGGGGCGCCCGGCACCGCGGCGACGACGGATCCGATCCGGCGGAAGCCCGGCGGCAGCATTCCAGCGGGGAACGCGGCGAGCAGGGCGTGGTCCTCGCCGCCGGCCAGTGCGCGATGCGGGTGCGCGCCGAGGGCGGACCGCTCCAGGGCGATCGTGACCCCCGAGGCCTCCGCCATGCGGCCGGCATCCAGCGCCAGCCCGTCGGAGACGTCCATCATCGCGGTGGCTCCGGCGATCGCGGCCATCGGGCCGAGTCCGATCGGCGGCGTCGGCCGCAGCTGCGCGGCGATCGCGTCGGCCTCCCCTTCGCCGAGCTCCGCGGCGTCGACGGGAACCGCCGCGCCGTCGTGGTGGAAGCGCCGGAACAGCACGGAGAGCCCGTGGCCCGCGACGCCCATCTCCCCCGCGATCGCGATGTCGTCCCCGACCCGGGCGCCGGAGCGGGTGACGGCCGAGCGGCCTTCGAGGTCGCCGAGCGCGGTGACCGCGATCATCAGGGTCGCCGACACGGTCAGGTCGCCGCCGACGACGGCGCAGCCGGGGGCGAGGGCGGCACAGGCGTCGCGGAAGCCATCGGCCAGCGCCGCGATGAAGGAGAGCCGGCGGTCCTTCGGCACCGCGAGCGCGACCAGCAGCGCGGTGGGACGGGCGCCCATGGCCGCGATGTCGGCGAGGTTGACCGCCGCCGCCTTCCAGCCCAGGTCGTAGCCGCTCGACCACGCCGCACGGAAGTCGGGGCCTTCCACGAGCGTGTCGGTGGTCGCCACGACGGATCCGGAGGGCGCCGCGACCACGGCGGCGTCGTCACCGGGCCCGAGCAGCGCGTCGCGCCCCGCGGGCGTGCGGGTCAGGATCGTGCGCAGCACGCGACCCTCGCTCACCTCGCCGATCATCGGATCGTCGGATCCCGGGGCCTCCGCGGTCGCATCGGATCCCGGAGCTGAAAGGTCCACCATGCTCTCAACGGTAGCCTGGAGGGATGCCCCGCCGTCTCGCCGTCGCCACCGTCCTCGTGCTCGCCGCGGGGCTGCTGGCCGGGTGCAGCTCGACCGTGCACCTGAACGCCGCGGATGACGCGAACGACCCTCGTTGCGCCGACGTGACCGTGCGGCTCACGAACGTGCCCGCGATCGACGGGCACGAGCGGCGCTGGACCGACGCGCAGGCGACGGCGGCCTGGGGCGATCCCTCCGTCGTGCTGCTCACCTGCGGGCTGCCCGAGGCGGAGCCCACGAGCACTCTGCAGTGCATCTCCCTGCAGGGCATCGATTGGCTCGTGGACGACTCGAAGAGCCCCTACCTGACGCTCACCACGTACGGTCGCAAGCCCGCCGTGCAGCTCTACGTCAACAGCAAGCCCGACGAGCCGAACAAGGGCGTCAGCGCGAACGACGTGATCGGCAACAAGAGCCTCGCCGCGGCGATCGCGACGATCCCCGCCACGCACGCCTGCACCGAGCGGCCAGGGGCGGACGCGACGCCGACGCCGTCGCCCGCCACGGGCGGCTGACGCCCTCCGCTTCGACGGATGAGCCCCGCTCAGGCCGCCTCGGCCTGCTGTCCGGCGGCGCGCCGGTCCTTCCCGGGCAACGGTTGCGGGGCTGCCACCCGGGCCGCCCCGTCGCCTCGCGTGCTCTGCAGGACGATCTCAGCGAGCGCGGGCACCCAGAGCAGAGCGCCGATCTGAACCGTCAGCCATGCGCCGTGCGGTGTCGAGATGTCCGAGATGAGCGCCACCCCGATCGGCACTGCGGCCAGCATGAGCAGCGAAGGGATGCCCGCGAGCAGCCGCACCCAGCGCCGGCTTCGATGTGAGAACAGGAAGCCGGCGCCGATGAAGGCGGCCAGCAGCGGCAGGGTCGCCGGATCCGCGGCCATCGCGAACGGGGCGAGGGTCAGCCAGGCGGCGCCGCGCGGGCGACCGGCGATCCGCCGCGCGAACGCCCATCCGAACAGCGCGCCCATCGCGGTTCCGGGGATCAAGATGAAGCCGAAGGTGCCGAGCCAGTGGAAGGTCGAATCGGCTCCCGCAAGCTGCGCCATCATGCCGCGCATCGACGCGGCCCAGGCCAGCCCTCCGACGGCGCCGACGAGGATCGGCATCGCCCGCCCTGCGGTGGTCGCGTCCATGATCGCTCCTTCGCCGAGGGATCCCGCCGCATACTCCGATGCCGCGGGGCCACGGTGATGGTCTATCAGGCCGCAGATCCGGAGACCGGGTTGTTGCCTTCGCGGAAACGGTCGTGACGGAAGCGGCCGGATCAGCGTCCCGCGGGGCGAGCGGCGCGGGTGATCGTCTCGGTGAACTCCGCGAACAGCGTCACCATGGCGAGGAGCTCCGGCCGGGAGTCGGATGAGCGATGGTGCATGTAGTACCAGCACGATGGCACGCCCTCGAGCTCGACCCACTTCAAGGCGGGCGGAAGAGCCGCGGCGAGGGCCGCCGGGATCACTGTGATCCCCGGCCCCGTGAGCAGCTGTCCTGCGACATCGGAGGTCCGCGATGCGGGCAGGCGGACCAGCGACGCCTCCGCGAGCGGCCGGACGTCGGCGAGGACGAACGGATCCATGTAGCTCGCAGGCAGGTCCGGCGCGTACAGCAACGGCTGCCGGGCGAACTCCGCCACCGGCACGCTGCGCCGATAGGTGTACGGGTGCCCGGTCGGGATGAGACCGACGCGCTTCAGCTCGCCGAGCCGCGTCGAGACCACCTCTTCCGAGTCCGACGCGCCGAACGTGAGCACCGCGTCCACGGCACCCGCCGTCAGATCGGCATCCAGGCGCTCGAACAGGGTCGGCACCAGGACGACGCCGACGCCGGGGTGGGCATGGGAGAGAGCGAGCTCGAGCGTCGCGAGCGCGGCAGGCATGAGCGGGGCCACCGCGTCCACCCCCGCGGGAAAGGCGACGCGCAGTCGCTCGGCCGGCTCGGCGACGGCGGCGAGCTGCGCGGCCTGCGCGGCTTCCAGCACCCGCGGGGCGAACTGGAGGAACCGGCGCCCCGCGGCCGTGATCCCGATGACCCCTCCGGAGTCCCGCTCGAGGAGCGGGACTCCGAGTTCCGCCTCCAGGCGCTGCACCCGCTTGGTGACCGCGGAGATCGACACGCCGAGTTCGGTCGCCGCGTGTCCGAAGTGCCGATGACGGACGACGGCGAGGAACGAGGTCACCGCGATGAGGTCCATCGTGTCCTCCCCTCGCGCGGTCAGAGCGCCAGGATGCCCCGTCGGGAGTCGACTCGCAAGACGTCGGACTAGCGGCGCAGCCCGGCCTCGATCAGCTCCGTGATGAGGTCGCGGTAGCTGAGCCCCGACGCGATCCAGCACTTCGGGAACATCGAGATCGGCGTGAAGCCGGGCATCGTGTTCAGCTCGTTCACCACGAGCGTCCCGTCGGCGGTGAGGAACATGTCGACCCGCGCGAGCCCGCGCCCGTCGACCGCCTCGAACGCCTCGACCCCTGCCTGCTGGATCGCCGCGATCTCGGTGTCGGAGAGCTCGGCCGGGCAGACCACGTCCACCCCGTCGCCGCCGAGATACTTGCCCTCGAAGTCGTAGAAGCCCCGCGAGGTCAGCACGATCTCCCCCGGCACCGAGGCGCGCGGCCCTTCGACGCCTTCGAGGATCGCGACCTCGATCTCGCGGCCGACGACGCCGGTCTCCACGAGCACCTTGTCGTCCTCGGCGAGGGCGATGCGCATCGCCTCGTCGAACTCGGCGGGATCGGTCACCTTGGACACGCCGACGCTGGACCCGGCGCGGGCCGGCTTGACGAACAGCGGCGACCCGAGCACCTCCGCGGCGGCGCGCACGCCCGCGGGGTCCTGCGCCCACTGCCGCGCGCGCACGGTGATCCAGGGCGCCACGGCGATGCCGGCGGCCTGCAGCGCGACCTTCATGAAGTGCTTGTCCATGCACAGCGCGGAGTCCAGGACCCCGCCGCCGGCGTACGGCACCTCGAGCGTGTCGAAGTAGCCCTGGAGCGTGCCGTCCTCGCCGTGCGGTCCGTGCAGCAGCGGCAGCACCACGTCGATCGCGCCGAGGTCGTCGACGGAGCCGTCGGCGCGGGTCACGCGCAGCGTGCGGATCCCCCCGGGCTCGGGCCACTGGATCCGGGTGCCGTTGTCGGCGACCTCGGGCAGGTGCGCGGCGTCGAGCGGGAACTTCTCCGGCTCGTCGTCCTCGAGGACGAACGCGCCCTCGCGGGTGATCCCCACGGGGATGACGTCATAGCGCTCCCGGTCAAGGGCGCGCAGC
>NZ_NCKN01000390.1 GCF_002257455.1 Microbacterium sp. 13-71-7 | reverse complement strand
GACGGCGCCGTCGAACCCTTCCGCGGCGATCGCGGCGACGGCCGCCTCCGCCTGCCGCAGGTCGATGTCCGCGATCATGACCTTCGCGCCCTCGCGGACGAACTTGCGCACGGTGGCCAGGCCGATCCCGCTCGCACCGCCCGTGATCAGGGCTGTCTTGCCTTCCAGACGCATCGCGTCCCGCCTTTCCTGCTCGGCGCGCCGTGCGCGCTCGGTCTCCGAGGCCGTCCCGCGGACGGCGGGCGGGGCGGCACGGTGCCGCCCCGCCCAGGGCGTCAGCCCAGCTTGTCCGACGGGGTCACCGTCGATGCGTTGTCCTTCGTCACCAGCGTCACGCCCACGGTCTCGAAGTTCTTCGAGGGCAGCGTGCGATCCTTCTGGTACGCCTGCACCTTGGTGATGAGCGTGTCGAGGATCGTCGGCCACGGCTGCTCGATCGTGGCCTGCATGTTGCCGCCCGCCTCGATCACCGACAGGGTCTCGCTGAGGGCGTCGACGCCGGAGACCTTCGCGGTCGAGCCCGCCTCCTTCAGCGCCTGGGCGGCGCCGAGCGCGGCGTCGTCCCAGCCCGCCCACACCGCGTCCAGCCCGTTCGGGTGCGCGGACAGGTAGTCGGCCACGAGGCTGAGCGCCTCGGTGCGCCCGGTGGCGGGGTTGGTCACCTTCTGGATCGCGCCGCCCGCGATCGTCGCCCCGGCGGCCGTCAGCGCCTTCTCGGCCAGGCCGGAGCGCAGCCGGATGCCGGGGTGCGGGTCGTGTCCGATGACCATGACGGTCTTGCCCTTGAGGCCGGACGCCGCGGCGTCGAGCGAGCCGACCGTCTTGTCGACGATCTGCTGCTGGTCGGTCGTGATGTTCAGCGCGAACGCGTCGTTCGCCGCGGTCGCGGAGTCCATCGCGAAGATCGGGATCTCCGCATCCTTGGCGGCCGTCACGATGGATCCGATCGACTCGACGTCGGTGTAGCCGTCGAGGATGACGTCGGCTCCCTGGCCGATCGCGCTCTCGACCGCGGGGTTCATCTTCTGGAAGTCGAAGTCGCCCTGGATCATCGTGAGGTCCCAGCCGAGCTCCTTCGCCCGCGCTGTGACCGCCTTGACCCACCAGGCCCCGACCGGTGTCTGGTTGCCGGACGTGAAGGCGATGACCTTGAACGGCTTGCCGTCCGCGCCGCCGCTGCTGCCGGCGCTGGCCTGGCCGCTGCAGCCGCTCAGCACGAGCATCGCCGCTGCCGCGAGGGCCGCGACCGCTGTGATTTTCCTACGCACGTGACTACTCCTTTGTGTGTGGTGCATGGGTGGAGGCTGGGGCGATGGGCACCGCCGCAGCGAGGGAGGGCGCTTCGCTACCTCTCCCGCGTCTTGAGGAACGACAGCGTCACCGCCGCGATGATGATGAGGCCCGTGACGACCTGCTGCACGTACGCGTTGACGCCGAGGATGTTCAGGCCGTTGCTCATCACGCCGATGATCGCGACGCCGATCATCGTGCCGCCGAGGTTCGCCGCCCCCGAGCGGAGCACGGTCATGCCGAGGAAGACCGCCGCGACCGAGAACATCATGTTGTTCCCGCCCTGCTCGGCGCTCGCGCTGCCGAGCCGCGCGGCGAGCAGGATGCCGCCGATCGCCGAGACGAGCCCCGCCATCGTGAAGGCGAGCAGCCGCGCGAATCGCACGTTGACCCCGGAGAGGCGCGCCACCTCGACGTTGCCGCCGATCGCGTGCCAGCGGCGGCCCACGGTCGTGAACCGCAGGGCGCACCAGATCACCAGGGCGATGACGATCGCGGAGTACACCGGAAGCGGGATGTTCAGGAACCGCCCCTGACCGAGCGCGTTGAAGGCGGCCGGCATCCCGAACAGGGTGGTCCCCGCGGTGACCAGATATGCGAGCCCGATCACCGAGGTCATCGTCGCCAGGGTCGCCACGAAGGCCGACAGG
>NZ_NCKN01000389.1 GCF_002257455.1 Microbacterium sp. 13-71-7 | reverse complement strand
ATCGCCGGCGGCAGGCCCCTCCTCGACCATGAGCCGGAGACGGACTACGAGCCGATCATCCGCATCGATCAGAACGGCGTCTACTACGGCATCCTCGCGGCGGGGAGGCAGTTCCGCAGGCAGGGCACCGGCGGCGTGATCGTGAGCACCTCGTCGATCTACGGCGAACAGGCCGCCGAGCTCTCGTTCAGCTACAGCGCAGCGAAGGCCGCGGTCATCTCGTTCACCCGGTCCGCCGCCTACGAGCTCGCGGAGTACGGAGTGAGGGCCGTCGCGATCACGCCGGGGCGCGTCGGCACGCCCATCATCAATCAGTTCAGCGAAGAGCTGAAGTCGACCTTCGCCGCGGAGCAGCTGCGCAACCGGCTCACCGCTCCCGAGGAGATCGCCGACGTCGTCGCGTTCCTCGCCTCCGACGAGGCGAACGCGATCAACGGCACCGTGGTCAGCGTGGACGACGGATACTCCGTCTTCAAGCAGCGCCTCGATCTGCCGGTGTTCTGAGATGGCGCCCGACCTCGACGTCGCGTGCCAGCTCAGCGTCCTCGTCCCGGACCCGCGGTCGCCACGACTGCCCGAGAGCCTCGACGCGCTCGCCGCGAGCGGCTATCGCCGCGTGGTGCTGCCGCCCTTCGACGCCGACGCCGTCGACGTGCCGCATCTGCGTGCGCTGCTCGCGGATCGCGGGCTCGTGCCGATCGCGATGGCGATCCAGCTCCCCGAGGCGGATGTCGCGGCGGAGGATCCCGGTGCGCAGGCCGCGGGCGCGGCGCTCCTGCGGCAGAGCCTCGCCCTGGCGGTCGCCCTCGGCGCGGATCAGCTGAACGGGGTGCCTTACGGGCTCTTCGGTGCGCCCCGGGGCACCACGGGCAGCGCCGCGTTCGCGCGGTCGGCCGCCGCGGTGGGGCGGATCGCGGACGAGGCCCACGAACGGGGCGTCGCGATGGTGTTCGAGGTGCTGAACCGGTACGAGACGTCGGCGATCAACACCGCGCGGCGCGCGATGGACTACGCCGAGGCCGGCGGATCCGCTCACCTCGGCATCCACCTCGACACCTTCCACATGGCGATCGAGGAGTCCGACATCGCGGAGGCCGTGCGGCTGGCGCTCCCGCGACTGCGCTATCTGGAGCTCGGGCAGTCGGGCCGTGGTGCGCTGTCGCACGGCGCGATCGACATCCCCGGCATCGTCCGAGATGCGCTCGACGCGGGCTATCGGGGCCGCTGGGGCGTCGAGGCGTTCTCGCGCTCGGTCCTCGGGCCGGAGGGCGCGGACGGCCTCTCCATCTGGCGCGACGTCTACGACGACGGCGTCGAGCTCGCGCGCGACGCGATGCGGGTGATCCGCGCAGGCTGGGCGACCAGCACGGTCGGCCGGCGGGCGAGCAGGCTGTCGAGGATCGGCTCGACCTGACGCGGGAGGGACGAGGGTCCGCTCAGCGCCAGACGTCGGCGGCGATGTCCACGACGGAGCGGACCTTCGCCCACTGCTCGTCCTCGGTGAGCACATTGCCCTCCTCGGTCGAGGCGAAGCCGCACTGCGGGCTGAGCGCGAGCTGCTCGAGCGGCGCGAACGCCGCCGCCTCGTCGATGCGGCGCGTGACGACGGCCGGGTCCTCAGGTTCGCCGCTCTTCGAGGTGACGAGACCCAGCACGACGGTCTTGTCGCCCTTCGGCAGGTACCGCAGCGGCTCGAAGCCTCCCGCACGCTCGCTGTCGTACTCCAGGAAGTACCCGTCGTACTGCACGACGTCGAGGAGCTGCTCGGCGACGGGCTCGTAGCCGCCCGAGGAGATCCAGGTGGAGCGGAAGTTGCCGCGGCACACATGCGTGGTCACGACGAGGTCGTCCGGCTTGCCCGCGAGCACGCGGTTGAGGACGTCGGCGTACCGCTCCGCGATGCCGTCGGTCACGATGCCGCGCTCACGGGCCTTCGCCAGCTCGGTC
>NZ_NCKN01000048.1 GCF_002257455.1 Microbacterium sp. 13-71-7 | reverse complement strand
TGACCTGCAAGACCTGCGGGAAGACCACCTGGGCGGGATGCGGCCAGCACGTGTCCGACGTCAAGCGCGCGGTACCGGCCGCGCAGTGGTGCGACGGCCGGCACACCCGGGCCGAGCTCGATGCCGCGGCCCCCGCCAAGGGTGGGCTGCTGTCCCGGATCTTCGGGCGATGAGCGCCGACGCGATGGACCGCCCGCGGCGGATCGTGATCGTCGGCGGCGTGGCCGCGGGGATGAGCGCGGCGGCGCGCGCCCGCCGCCTGGACGAGCGGGCGGAGATCGTCGTGCTCGAGCGCGGCGCGCAAGTCTCCTTCGCCAACTGCGGCCTGCCGTACTACGTGGGCGGCGAGATCGAGGACAGGGACAGCCTGCTCGTGCAGACGCCGGCGACCCTGCGCGCCGCACTCGACCTCGATGTGCGCGTGCACCACGAGGTGACCGCGCTCGACACCACCAGGAGGAGCGTGACCGTCCGCGGCCCCGAAGGCGAGGAGGAGCTGAGCTACGACGCGCTCGTCCTGGCTCCGGGCGCGGTCGCAGTGCGTCCCCCGCTGCCCGGACTCGACTCGCCGCGCGTGAGCACGCTGCGCACCGTCGAGGATGCGGTGCGGCTGCGCGAGCGCATCGAGGCCGGCACCCCGGCGTCCGCACGGCGCGCGGTCGTGCTCGGCGCCGGGTTCATCGGCGTGGAGGCGGCCGAGGCGCTGCGCCAGCAGGGACTGGAGGTCGACCTCGTCGAGCTCGCACCGCACGTGCTGCCGCCGCTCGAGGCCGAGATCGCGACGTCGGTCGCCGCCGAGCTGCAGCGCCTGGGCATCAGGGTGCATGCCGGGATCGCCGCCGGGTCGGTCGAGCATCACGAGGACCACGACGTCGTCGTGCTCGCGGACGGGGACCGCCTCGAGGCGGACATCGTCCTGCTCTCGGTCGGCGTGCGCCCCGACACCGCGACCTTCGAGGCGGCGGGCGTCGCCTGCGAGCGCGGGGCGATCCTCGTCGACGAGCACGGCCGCACGAACCTGCCGGACGTCTACGCCGCGGGCGACGCGGTCCTGTCCGTCGACGCCGTCACAGGGCTGCGCCGTCCGGTCGCCCTGGCCGGTCCCGCGAACCGCGCGGGACGCGGCATCGCGGACCATATCCTCCGTCCGGGCTCGGCGAGGCCGCTGCCCGCTCCTGTGGGCACCGCGATCGTCCGCGTCGGCGAGCTCACGGCCGCCCTCACCGGGGCGAACAGCGCCGCTCTGAGGGCCGCGGGCATCGAGACGGAGACGCTGCATCTGCACCCCACGCAGCACGCGGGGTACTTCCCCGGTGCCGCGCAGATGGCGCTCGTGGTGCACATCCGCCGCGGAGACGGGCTCGTGCTCGGCGCGCAGGCCGTCGGGCGCGACGGGATCGACAAGCGGATCGACGTGCTGGCCACGGCGATCAGGGCGGGGCTCACGGCGACCGATCTCATCGACCTCGATCTCGCCTACTCCCCCGTGTACGGCAGCGCGAAGGATCCGGTGAACCTCGCGGGCATGGTCGGGGCCAACGTCCTCGACGGCACGCTCGCGCTCTGGTACGCGCAGGACTGGGAGCGCCTCCGCACGGAAACGCTCGTCCTCGACGTGCGCAGTGCGGCCGAGTACGCCGCCGGGCATCTCCCCGGCACGCTGCACATCCCGCACACCGAGCTCCGCGACCGCCTCGACGAGGTGCGCGACGCCGCGGCGGGTCGCCCCGTCCGCGTCCTGTGCGGATCCGGCGTGCGCTCGCACATCGCGCACCGCCTGCTCACGCAGTCGGGCTTCGACTCGGCATCGCTCTCGGGCGGGATGCTCACCGCTCGCGCGGTGCTCGGCGACGACGTCCTCGTGGCCTGATCGCCACGGCCCGGGCGCTGCTCGCCCGTCGCTAGGACGCGAGGCCCATCGCATCCATGCGGCGCGCGTGGGCGCCCATCAGCTCGGTGAACACGGGCTCGAGCCGGTCGTTCTCGGCGCCGGGGAGGTGCGGGCGCAGCGCCGCCCTGGCGACCAGGATCGTGTCGCCGACGAGCCGGCGTCCCCACATCGACAGCAGGGAGCGCCACTGCTCGTCGCTCGCGATCGTGGCCTGCACGATCCCGATGATCTCGTGCCGGTCGTCGGCCTCGGAGAGGATCCTGGCGACCTCCGCACCGATCTCGCCGTAGCTGGACGCGAGCGCGATGTAGAAGTCGTCGAGCATGCCGGCCGTCAGGTACACCGCGAGCATGGTCTCCGCGATGCGCGGCCCGAGGGTCTTCCGCCGGAACGCGTCCAGCTGCTCCCGGAACGGCAGCATCACCTCGGTGGGCCGGTCGCCGTGCGCGGCGATGATCGCGACGATCGCGTGGTGCTTGGCGAGCGCGGCGCCGGCGGCGCGGGAGAGGATCTCCTTCTCCGCGAGATCGTCGGTGGCGCGGATGAGGCGGGTGAGCGTCTCGAAGTAGCCCAGCTGCAGATACGCGGCCTGCCCGAGGAAGGTGTTCAGCTCGGGCGCCAGCTCCGCGAAGTCGACGCGGGTCGCGTCGCCCACGTCGCCCCGGGAGCGGAGCACCAGGGTGCGTCGCGGCGCCTTGTCGCGCTGCCAGAACCACCTCACCACGCGCCCAGCCTAGTGGAGTGACTCGGCCGCATCCGAGGCGGCGCGCGCCCCGCATGATCCGATCCCGAGGACGGGGGCCCGCTCCGGTAGGCTGGAACCCGCTCCGGCGACGGATCGGAGCCCCGCGCCTGTGCATACGGATTCGGCGTGGACCCCATCAACGAGGCGGCGCCGCGATCGCAAGGCCCGCCGGACAGGCAATCAAAGACTGTGACTTCTTTCGCCGATCTCGGCATCGATCAGGACATCGTGGACGCCCTCGCGGCGAAGGGCATCGTCGACGCCTTCCCGATCCAGGAGCAGACCATCCCGCTGGGCCTTCCCGGCCAGGACATCATCGGACAGGCCAAGACGGGCACCGGAAAGACCTTCGGCTTCGGCATCCCCGTGGTGCAGCGCCTGGGCCTCGACCCCGAGCACGGCGTCAAGGCGCTCATCGTCGTGCCCACCCGCGAGCTCGCGGTGCAGGTGTACGAGGACATGGATCTGCTGACCAGCAACCGCTCGACGAGCGTCGTGGCGATCTACGGCGGCAAGGCCTACGAGGGCCAGATCGACCAGCTCAAGGCCGGCGCGCAGATCGTCGTCGGCACCCCCGGCCGTCTCATCGACCTCGCCAACCAGCGCCTGCTCGACCTCTCGCACGCGACCGAGGTCGTGCTCGACGAGGCCGACAAGATGCTGGACCTCGGCTTCCTCGCCGACATCGAGAAGATCTTCTCCAAGGTCCCCGCGGTGCGTCACACGCAGCTCTTCTCGGCGACCATGCCTGGACCGATCGTGGCGCTCGCGCGCCGGTTCATGACGAACCCGATCCACATCCGCGCGAACGACCCGGACGAGGGCCTCACGCAGGCGAACATCAAGCACCTCGTCTACCGCGCGCACTCGCTCGACAAGGACGAGGTGATCGCCCGCATCCTCCAGGCCGAGGGGCGCGGCAAGACCGTGATCTTCACCCGCACCAAGCGCGCGGCGCAGCGACTGGTCGACGAGCTGAGCGACCGCGGCTTCAACGTCGGCGGCGTGCACGGCGACATGGGCCAGGATCAGCGCGAGCGGTCGATGGCCGCGTTCAAGGCAGGCAAGAGGGACGTGCTGGTCGCGACCGACGTCGCCGCGCGCGGCATCGACGTCGACGACGTCACCCACGTGATCAACCACACGATCCCGGACGAGGACAAGACGTACCTGCACCGTGCGGGCCGCACCGGCCGCGCGGGCAAGACCGGCATCGCGGTCACGTTCGTGGACTGGGAGGACCTGCACAAGTGGGCCCTGATCAACCGCGCGCTCGAGTTCGGCCAGCCCGAGCCCATCGAGACCTACTCGTCGAGCCCGCACCTCTACGAGGACCTGAACATCCCGGCCGGCACCAAGGGCCGCCTGGTCACCGCGCCGGTGTCCGAGAAGCCCGCCCGCAAGCAGCGCGAGCCGCAGCGTGCCGCCGACGCGGCCGCGGAGGGTACGAGCGACGGCACCACGCGCCGCCGCCGTCGCCGCCGCAACGCGGAGGACGAGGTCGGATCCACGTTCGCCGAGGGTGCGGAGGCTCCCGCCGCCAAGGCGTCAGGATCCGGTGACGCCGACCGCGCCGTCGAGGGATCCGGAACGCACGACGGTCAGGGCGCGGAGCACCACGACGGCAAGCCGGCGGCACAGCGCCGCCGCCGTCGTCGCCGCCGCCCCTCCGGTGGTGCCGCCGCAGGCAGCGCCCCCCAGCCCGGGGCCTGACCCCGCCCCGCCTGACCGTCTCGCCTGACCCGTCCCGCGCTCATCCCTGACCGCGAGACTCCAACTGGGCGACGAGACTGCACTCTGTATGTGCAGTCTCGTCGCCCAGTTGCAGTTTCGCGGACAGCTATCGGGCCAGGACAGTCATCGGGAGCGGACGGGGTAGACGGGGGCGGAGCCGAATCCGCTGTCGATGATGCGCTGCAGCATCGCGGGATCCGTGGTGTTCTCGCCGGGGACGTTCGGCTTGCCCGCACCGTGGTAGTCGCTGGATCCGGTCACGATCAGATCGTTCTCCGCGGCGATGCCGCGCAGCCAGGCGCGACCCTCCACCGTGTTCTCGCGGTGATCGATCTCGAGCCCGGCCAGGCCCGCGTCGATGAGACGCCGCAGGGTCGCATCGGTCATGCGCTCGCGCCCCGCGGGGTGCGCGATCACCGGCACTCCCCCTGCCCCGACGACGAGCTCGATCGCCGTCAGCGGATCCGGCGCGTAGTGGGCCTCGTAGTACCCCTGACGCGGGTGCAGGATCCCGTCGAACGCCTCTCCGCGGTCGCGCACGATCCCGCGGGCGACGAGCGCGTCCGCGATGTGCGGCCGGCCCACGGTCGCCCCCGGATCCGTCTGCTCCAGCACGTCCTCCCAGCGCAGCGGATAGTCGCGCGCGATGCCGCGCACGATGCGCTCGGCCCTGCCGATGCGGTCCTCGCGGATCCGCGCGGTCTCGGCGGCGAGATCCGGATCCATCGGGTCGAACAGGTACGCGAGGACGTGCACGCTCCGCCAGCCGTCCTTGGCCGACAGCTCCATGCCGGGGATGAACGTCATGCCGTGCGCCGTCGCGGCCGCGGCCGCATCCACCCATCCGGCCGTGGTGTCGTGGTCGGTCAGCGCGATCGTCCCCAGACCCTCCTGCACGGCGCGCTCGACGAGGGTCGCGGGATCCTCCGTGCCGTCGGAGCGGTTCGAGTGCAGATGCAGATCGATCGGCCCGTCGAACAGGGCGGGGCGTGACGTCGGATCGGCATCGGTCATCCTCCGAGCGTAGCGATCCCGCACGCCCGCAGACCGCTCCGCGCCGCCGCGCCCGCCGTCCGCGGATCCGGGGGGCGGCACCAGAACCCTCACAGATCCGCTCGCCTAGGCTCGGAGGCGATGTTTCGACTGATCGGGATCCTCCTCACCGTCCTCTTCGCGATCGCCACGGCGATCGTGACCTGGCCGCAGTTCTTCCACCTCGAGCAGACGTTCCCGATCACGCAGATCGTGGCCTCGCGCGCCGTGCTCGTGCTCGCGTTCGGTGCGATCCTGGTGGTCGCGCTGCTGCTCCTCCTGGCGCGCCCGCTGCGCGGCTTCGCGGCGTCGATCGCGCTCGTGGCCCTGCTCGGCGGCGGCGCCTCGGCGGCCATCCTCGCGCTGCGCGGCGTCGACACGGCCGACGCCCTTCCGGAGAAGACCGCGACGAGCGTGCGCGTGCTCGCCTGGAACACCGCGGGCGAGGCGGTCCCCGCCGGCGAGATCGCGAACGCGATCGTCGCGCAGAAGGCCGACATCGTGGCGCTGCCGGAGACGACGGAGGCCGTGGGCGAGGAGATCGCGCTCACCCTGCGCGAGGCAGGGCATCCGATGTGGGTGCATCACGTGCAGTACCGTCCCGAGGTCACCAAGGGGACGGATTCGTGGCAGACCACGGTGCTCATCTCGCCGGCGCTCGGCGACTACTCGGTCATCCCCTCCTCCGCCGACGGATCCAGCAACACGTCCTCGGTGCCCAGCGCCGTCGTGATGCCGGTCTCGGGCGACGGACCCACCGTCGTCGCGGTGCACACCGTCGCGCCGCGCCAGGAGGAGATGGCGGACTGGACCCGGGATCTGCGCTGGGTCGCCGACCAGTGCCCTGCCGGCAAGAACGTCATCCTCGCCGGAGACTTCAACGCGACCCTCGATCACATGGGCGGGCTCGGCACGGACGGCGGAGACCTCGGCGCGTGCCGCGACGTGGCATCGCGCTCCGGATCCGGCGGGGTCGGCACCTGGCCGACGTCCGTGCCGGTGCTCCTCGGCGCCCCGATCGACCATGTCATGGCCACGACCCACTGGCGCGCGACCGGATCCGCCGTCCTTCCCGCCGGCTCGGGCGGCAGCGATCACCGCGCCCTCATCACCCAGCTGGAGCGCGCGACCCCTTGAGGTCGGCACGCCCTCCCGAGCAGGAGCCCCCTCCCGAGCAGGAGCCCCCTCCCGAGCAGGAGCCGGCCCCTGCTCCGGAGGGGATCGGTCACGCGGTCGTGACCACGTCGAGCCAGCGTCGCGCGACGACCGCCCAGAGCGCCGAGAGCTCCGCCTCGTGCGCGCGCATCGGTTCGATCACGTCCGCGCTGCTCAGGTTCACCCGGGCGAGGTCGGTCACGGCGCTCTCGGGTTCGGCCCATGCCCTCGCCGTCTCCGCATCGGCCTCCAGGTGGAACTGCACGCCCCATGCCTGCGCCCCCACCCGGAAGGCCTGGTTGCGGCAGGCGTCGCTGCGGCAGAGCGACACACTGCCGGAAGGCAGCTCGGTGACCTCGAGGAAATGCCACTGCATCGCCCTGAGATCATCCCCGAGCCCGCCGAGGAGCGGGTCCTCGTTCGCCTCGGGGGTGAGCTCGAGATCGGTGAGCCCCACCTCCGGCACCGCCGCATCGGACACGGCGCCGCCGGCCACCACGGCAAGGATCTGCGCTCCGAGGCAGATGCCGAGAAAGGGGGTCTGCGCATCGAGGGCCTCGGCCACCAGCCTCCTCGCATCGACCAGCCAGGGGGCGTCGTCATCGTCGGTCGGACCGGGTGAACCGCCGAGCACGATGAGCCCGTCGAACCCGGACAGCGCCGCGGGGATCGCGGTCCCCGCCTCGGGGCCGACGACCTCGAGCCTGGCGCCTGCCGCTTCCAGGCTGCGCCCCACGACACCGGCGCCGGCGTTCGCCTCGTGCTCAACCACCAGGATCCGCGGGCCGCTCACAGGCGTCCCGCCGCGATGATCTGACCGAGGAACGCCCTCGTGCGCTCCTCACGCGGGCTCGTGAAGATCTGCTCGGGCGGCCCCTGCTCGAGGACGCGGCCTTCGTGCAGGAACGCCACGGAGTCGGCGACCTCGCGCGCGAAGCTCATCTCGTGGGTCGCCATCAGGATCGTGAGTCCCTCGGCGGCGAGATCCTTGACGATGTTCAGCACCTCCGCGACGAGCTCCGGATCCAGCGCCGAGGTGATCTCATCCAGCAGCAGCACATCGGTGTCCATGGCCACGGCCCGCACGATCGCGACTCGCTGCTGCTGTCCGCCGGAGAGCTGATCCGGGTACGCGTCCGCCTTGTGATCCAGCCCCACGCGTCTGAGCAGCCTCATCGCGAAGTCGTCGGCGTCGGCCTTGGACACGCCGAGCACCCGGCGGGGCGCGAGCGTGACGTTCTCCCGCACGGTCATGTGCGGGAACAGGTTGAAGCTCTGGAAGACGATGCCGATCCGCGTGCGCAGACCGTTCAGGTCCACGCCCTCCCCCGAGACGATGTCGCCGTCGAGTCGGATCTCGCCGCCCTGGATCTCCTCCAGGCCGTTGATGGTGCGCAGCAGCGTCGACTTGCCGCAGCCGGAGGCGCCGATCAGGCAGACGACCTGATGCTGCTCCACATGGAGGTCGATCCCGCGCAGCACAGGATGCTCGCCGTAGGACTTCTGCACGTCGTTGAGTTCGAGGAAGGCCATCTCAGCTCCGGGTCTTGGCGCGGGCGTCGCGCTCGATCAGGCGGTCCACGAACCGCGTCTGCGGGATCGTGATCACGATGAACAGGATCGCCACGACCGTGACCGAGGACAGGTTGAAGTAGTTGCTGGCGAAGACCTTCGCCTGCGTGAAGGCGTCGACGGTGCCGATGATGGTCACGAGGGCCGTGTCCTTCTGCAGTCCGATGAAGTCGTTCAGCAGCGGCGGCAGCACGCGCCGCACCGCCTGCGGCACGACCACGTGACGCATGGTCTTGCCGTAGCTGAGCCCGAGCGAGCGTGCCGCGGCGACCTGCGACCAGTGCACGCCCTCGATGCCCGACCGGTACACCTCGGCGACGTAGGCGCCGTAGGTGAGCGTCAGCGCGAGCACCGAGGACCACAGCGGCCCGAGTTCGCTGAGCACGGGGATCTTGGCCAGCGGCAGACCGAAGCCGATCAGGTAGATCACGATGATCGACGGCACCGCGCGGAACGCATCGATGTACGCGGTGGCGAGCCAGCGGATCGGGCGCCCCGCCCTGCCCGGCGTGAGCCGGGCCAGCGCGACGAGCAGCGCCCAGACCAGGACCAGGATCTCCGCCAGCACGGCGATCTGGATGTTCTGCCAGAACCCCACGGCGATGCCGCCGAGCGTCTTCCACATGAACGCGACGTCGAAGAAGGTCGACTGCACGGCATGGCCGTTCGCCGCGAGGAACTGGGCGAACAGGGTCACGACCAGGAGCGGGAGGCAGTAGCCGGCGGTGATCCAGCCGCTCTGGCTCGCACGGAAGCGCCATCTGCGTGCCTGCGCGGCATCGTCCTCGCGGGCGGCGGCGAGCGCGGCCGCACGCTCGCGAGTCCCGCGCAGCAGCGGCAGTCCTGCCGCCACCGCGAGCGCGACGACGATCCAGAGCGCCGCCGCGATCGCGAGCCGCCAGACGCCCGTCGCACTCGACGGCAGCGTGGCCGCGTTCCACGCGGACGCGGCGACCGCGAGCACCCAGACCAGCGCGCCGACGAGCAGCACCGTCCCCGAGGAGTCCCGACGCGGCACCGCCGCACGGGTGCGCACGGGGCGCGTCGTGGTGCCGAGGGTCACTGGATGCTCCAGACCGGGATCTTGGTCGGGTCGGCGCCGTATGCCTTGCTCAGGTACTTCGAGGAGAGCTTGTCGATCGTCCCGTCCGCCTTCAACTGCTCGATGATCTTGTCCACGACCGCCGTGTTCGGCGAGTTCTTGGGCAGCAGCACGCCCATCTGCTGCTTGGTGTCGATCTGCCCCTGCACCGCGATCCGCCCGTTCGAGGCGGAGGTGGACCCGAGCGCGACGCTCAGATCCTGCACGGCGGCGTCGATCTGGCCTGCGGCGACCGCGGCGTCGAGCTCGGGATCGCCCGGGAAGACCGAGACCTGCTGGGTGGGCTTGAGCACGTCGGTGACGTACACCTGCTCGGTGGTGCCCTGCTTGACGCCGATCCTCGCGCCCCTGAGGCCCGCCGCTGTGAGCTTCGCGCCCTCCTTGGCGACGATCCCGGAGTTCGAGTCGAAGTAGGGCGTCGAGAAGTCGAAGATCTGCTTGCGCTCGTCGGTGATCGTGATCTGGTTCAGCGTCAGATCCATGTCGCCGGCCTTGCCCGCGATCAAGCCGTCGAAGGAGGCGTTCTGCAGGGTGATCCTGCTGATGCCGGCACGGTAGGCGATGTTCGCGAGGATGCAGTAGTCGACGCCGTCGTGGATCTCGGCGACGGTGTCGCCGTTGTACCACCCGGGGCTCGGCAGATCCGCCTTGACCAGCAGCTCGCCCGGCCTCAGGGTCTTGAGCGAGAACTCGCCCTTGGTCCCGCTCACCGGGCAGTCGCCGTACGGCTTGTCCGACGTCGCGCCCGTCGCCGCACCGCTGCACGCGGTCAGCATCGTGGCGGTCACGGCAGCCAGAACGGCCGCCGTGAGGAAGTGCTTCTTCATTGAAATCCCTCTCGGAGAATAAGGTCACTTAAACCGGTTTAAGAGAACGTTGCTAGTATCAGGGTGCGACGGCGCGAAGTCAATCTCGGCGCCGCAGGAGGGGGACCGATGGCACCGCGCAAGAAGGTGACGATCCGCGAGGTGGCCGAGGCCGCCGGCGTCTCGCCGGCGACCGTGTCGCTCGTCTACAACGACAAGGGCGAGGTCGCACAGGCGACCAGGGACCGGGTCCTGGCGATCGGCAAAGAGCTCGGCTACCAGCCCGGCTGGTTCAGCAAGGTCTTCCGGTCAGGACGCAGCCACGTGATCGGCGTCGCCGTCGTGCACAGCGGCTCGGCCATCTGGGAGCGCACCTACCTGCCCTACTACCGCGGGATCATCGCCGGCGCCGCCATGGAGGCCCTCGGACACGGCTATTCCATCACCGCAGTGCCGGTGACACCCGGCGGTGCGCTCGCGGGTCCCATCCCGCTGGACGGCCTCATCGTCGTCGACCCGGGGACCGACGACCCCATCGTCGCGTACGCCCTCGAACAGGGCATGGCCGTCGTCGCCGAGGGCGGCTACGAAGGCACCGCCCCCGCCGGACGCCTCCGCTCCGTGCGCGCGGCGGTCGAGACCGGCGTCCCCGCCGCGCTCGACGCCCTCCTGGCATCCGGAGCGACACGGCCCGCGTTCCTGAGCGGGTCCTCGATCGACGGCTACACCGCGGGTTCCCTGCGGGCCTACGAGGGCTGGTGCGCGGAGCACGGCATTGCGCCGCTCGTCTACATGCTCCCCGAAGGGCAGCCTCCGATCGACGGCGCCCGCGAGCTCGTCGCGGACGCACTCGGACGCGCCGACGCCGTGCACTGCCTCAACGAGACCTACGCGGCAGCCGTGATCGCCGCGGCCGCGGAGGCCGGACGGGCGGTGCCGGAGAGCCTCGCCGTCTCCGTCGCGGGCGAGGCGCGCGGCGCCGCCGTGGATCCGCGGCTCATCTACCTGGAGCTCGACCCGATCGAGAGCGGGGCGCAGTGCGCGCGGGTGCTGATCGAACTGCTCGAGGGCGGATCCCCCGACGACGTCGTCACCCCGATGGCCCTGGAGCCGGCACGGGTCTGAGCCGGCACGAGTCTGAGCCGGTACGTGTCTGAGCCGGCACGGGTCTGAGTCGCTCAGCGGCGAGCGCGCGCCCGGGCGACGAGCGCCGCGATCCCCCGCCAGCCCACGAGGAACACCAGCAGCGTCACCGTGGCGACGATGATGAACGCGACCGCGGTCGTACCGCCGCCGACCACCCGCAGGATCATGCCGAGCACGACGGTGATCACGACCAGCGGCACCCCGGTGCGGAGCACCGCGGCGGGCGCCTTCCACGCGCGCAGGACCAGCCAGCCCGCCGCGAGCCCCGCGAGGAACGGCCACGCCGTCTCCAGCACGCCCAGGGCGTCGATGCTGTGCTCGTGGCTCGCGCGGCCGATCGCGGCGAACACGATCACGAGCACGACGTCGATCCCCACCGCCCACGGCCAGGACAGGGCGGAGCGGCGGGCGGAGGCGGCTTCGGTCATGCCTCCACGCTAGCCCGGCGGGCTATGCGCCGAAGCACGGGCCGGGCCGGATCCGACCCCCTCCTACCCTGATACCCGGCTATCAGCAAGCATTGAAATGGCTGGGAGACGCGGCTAGAAACGATGCAGGGCCATCCGCCCGCGCCGACCCCGTCGGCACCCACCCCCACGAGAGGACCCTCACCGATGAGGATGTTCAACCCCCCACGCCCGTTCCGCACCATCGCCTGCACCGTCGCGGCGCTGGGGCTGGTCCTGGCGGGCTCCGTCAGCGCCACCGCGGCGACGAACGAGCCGTCGACGCCCGTGCCGATCACCCCGCCGGACGGCACCGTCATGAGCTACGTCGTCAACATCGGCCAGGCGAACCCCGGTCAGACCCGCAAGGCCGAGAAGGCGATCGCCGAAGCCGGCGGCGTGGTCGTGCAGAGCTGGCCCGAGATCGGCGTCGTGATCGCGCAGTCCGACCGCGCCGCGTTCCGCGACACCGTGAAGGTCAAGGGCAAGAACGTCGTCGCATCGGTCGGCGCGACCCGCACGGTCGAGGTCAAGGACAAGGTCACCGGCCCGCAGGCGCCGTGGGGCCCGGGATCCTCCGGCTGGAAGCAGGGCAAGAACAAGCCCGTCAACGGCGACGAGCCCACCGAGCCGGTGCCCGCGACCAGATCCGACTCGCTCGAGTCCCAGCAGTGGGACATGACGATGATCCACGCGGATCAGGCGCACCAGGTCACCGACGGCAGCCGCAACGTCCTCGTGGGCGTGCTCGACTCCGGCATCGACCCGACGCACCCCGACCTGCAGGCCAACATCGACGTCGCGGACTCCGTCAACTGCACGACCGGCGGTCGGCCCGACCAGACCGAGGGAGGCTGGTACCCGACCACCTCCGACCACGGCACGCACGTCGCCGGCACGATCGCGGCGGCCCGCAACGACGTGGGCATCGTCGGCGTCGCGCCGAACGTGCGCCTGGCCTCGGTGAAGGTCGTCAACGACGACGGGTTCATCTACCCCGAGTACGCGGTCTGCGGCTTCATGTGGGCCGCGCAGCGCGGGATGGACGTCACCAACAACAGCTACTACATCGACCCGTTCGAGTTCTGGTGCGACGACCAGCCCGACCAGGCGGCGGTCCGCGAGGCCGTGGCCCGCGCCGTGAACTGGTCCAACTCCCGGGGCGTGGTGAGCGCCGCCGCGGCCGGCAACTCGGGCCTCGACCTGACGGTGAACACGCGCGACGAGGGCAGCCCCGATGACGCCGCCCAGCCGACCCCGCGCACGATCAACCAGGGCTGCAAGGACATCCCCGCGCAGGTCCCCGGCGTCGTGACGGTCGCCTCGCTCACGCAGGCCGGCCAGCTGTCCTACTTCTCCAACCGCGGCCTCGGCGAGATCGACGTGGCGGCGCCCGGATCCCGGATCCTCTCCACGATCCCCGGCGGGAAGTACGGGCTCAAGAGCGGCACCTCGATGGCGTCCCCGCACGTCGCCGGTGTGCTCGCGCTGATGAAGTCCGCGCACCCCGAGCTGACGCCCGCGCAGATGGTGCAGAAGCTCGAGGACGATGCGACGCCGACCGCATGCTCGGCCCCGCAGTACGACGAGGGTGCGGCGTGCGTGGGCACGCCGGACCTGAACAGCTACTACGGTCACGGCATCGTGAACGCGCTCAAGGCCGTGCAGTGATCTGATCCGGATCGACGGCAGGGGCCCGGATCGCCGACACCCGGCGGTCCGGGCCCCTCGTCGTCCCCGCCCGGATCCTTCCCGCGCCCGCCGGTGAGAGGATGGATCCATGACCTCCGAGCACGACACGATCGCGCAGCAGGGCGACGCCGCCACCGCGACCACCTCGACGACCACCAACCGCCGCCAGCCCTTCCCCCAGGGCTTCCTCGACACCATCTCCACGGGCTGGGCCGAGCGCCCCGAAACGGTACCGGCGCCCCGCGCGCAGGCGCCCTACGCCGCGGCGCGGCGGGCGGCCGTCTCCGCGGCCTTCCCCGGCAAGCGCCTCGTGATCCCCGCCGGATCCCTCAAGCAGCGCAGCAACGACACCGACTACCCGTTCCGCGCGCACTCGGCCTTCGCGCACCTCACCGGGTGGGCCGCCGACTCCGAGCCCGACTCCCTGCTCGTCTTCGAGCCCACCGCGGACGGTCACGACGTGACGCTGTACTTCCGCGAGCGCGCCGACCGGACCACGAGCGAGTTCTACTCCGACGCCACGATCGGCGAGTTCTGGATCGGCCCGCGCCCGGCCCTCGCCGGCGTCGCCGCCGACCTGGGCGTCGCCACCGCGCACCTCGACGACTTCGCGGCGGGCGACCACGACCTCGTGGTCGACGAGGACGGCGAGCTCACGCAGTTCGTCTCCGAGCTGCGCCTCGTCAAGGACGCCCACGAGATCGCGGAGATGCGCCGCGCCGTGGAGATCACCGCGAACGGCTTCGACGACATCATCCGCGACCTCCCCCGCGCGATCGCGCACCCGCGCGGCGAGCGCATCGTCGAGGGCGTCTTCCACCAGCGCGCCCGCAGCGACGGCAACTGGGAGGGCTACGACACGATCGCCGCCTCCGGCCCGCACGCCTGCTACCTGCACTGGACCCGCAACGACGGCGCCGTGCTGCCGGGCGACCTGATCCTCGTCGACGCCGGGGCCGAGGCCGACAGTCTCTACACCGCGGACATCACCCGCACACTGCCGGTGAGCGGCACGTTCAGCGACGTGCAGCGCCGGATCTACGACACCGTGGTCGAGGCCGCGGACGCCGCCTTCGCCGCCGCGAAGGTCGGCGTGCTGTTCCGCGAGGTGCACGCGGCCGCGATGGACGTGATCGCGCGTCGCACGGCCGAGTGGGGCCTGCTGCCCGTCACCGCCGAGGAGGCGCTCGACGCCGACAAGGGCGGTCAGCACCGCCGCTACATGGTGCACGGCACGAGCCACCACCTCGGCATCGACGTGCACGACTGCGCCCAGGCCCGCCGCGAGATGTACTACGACGGCCGGATCGAACCCGGCATGGTGTTCACGATCGAGCCCGGTCTGTACTTCCAGATCGACGACCTGACCGTGCCGGAGGAGTACCGCGGCATCGGCGTCCGCATCGAGGACGACATCCTCATCACCGCCGACGGCCCGGTGAACCTCTCGTCCGCCATCCCCCGCACCTCCGCTGAGGTCGAGGCCTGGATCGCCCGCGTGCAGGGATCCGCTTCCTGACCTCCGGCGGACGCTGACGCCCACTGACGTCGAGACCCCCTCTGAGCATCGAGGCCCCCTCGCAGTTGCGTAACTACGAGGGGGCCTCGGTGCTGCGAGGGGGCGTCGGCGGAAGTGGAGGCGCGGGCAGAGCGCGGGCGGGCAGGCCGGCGGACCCCGGGCTCAGCGCGCGGCGTGCTCGCGGAGCGCGGCGGCCATCTGGTGCACGGCCTGCTCGATCACCGGACGGGGCGTCGCGAGGATGAAGCGCAGGTAGCCCTCCCCCGCGGCGCCGCAGGCGACGCCGTCCGTCATGGCGACGCCCGCGTGCTCGCGGAAGAACGCGGCGGGCGAACCCTCGATGCCGAGGCCGCGCGCGTCCAGCCACGCGATGTACGTGCCCTCCGGAGCGCGGTAGCCCATGGCCGGGATGTGCTCCGCGAGGAGTTCGCCGAGGATGCGCCGGTTGCCGTCGAGGTAGTCGAGCGTCCCGTCCAGCCACTCCCGGCTGTCGTCGAAGGCCGCGGTGGCCGCGATCACCCCGAGGTTCGCCGTGCCGTGCTCGGCCCACGCGACCTCCGGCCGCGCCCACGTCTCGACGTCCGCGTCGTTCGTCAGGATCACCTGCGCCGCCTTGAGACCGGGCAGGTTGAACGCCTTCGAGGCGCTCACGGCGGTGATCGTGTGCCCCGCGGCCACTGCGCTGATGCTCGCATAGGGCACGTGGCGGTGCGGCGCGAACACGAGGGGCGCGTGGATCTCGTCCGAGAACACGCGTGCGCCGTGCCGTGCGACGACCTCCGCGACCTCCTCGAGCTCGCCCCGCTCGAACACGCGCCCGAGCGGGTTGTACGGGTTGCACAGGATCAGCAGACCGCCGCCGTCCGCGAACGCCCGGTCGATGCCGTCCAGGTCGTAGACGTGGCGCCCGTCCTCGACGAGCATCGGGACCTCGATGATCTCGCGATCGTGCATCGCCGGGATGGTCAGGAACGGCATATACGCGGGCGTGGGCAGCACGATCTTCGCACCGGGCGCGGTGAAGAAGTCGATCGTCGTGCGCAGCGCGGTGAGGACGTCGGGCACGGGACGGATCCGCTCCGCCGGCATGTCCCAGCCGTAGCGGTCCTTCTGCCACCGCGCGGTCGCCTCGGTCATGCGCGTCCGCACGGCCGCCGGCAGGTACCCGGTCAGGCCGTCGTCGATCGCGCCCTTCATGGCGGCGACGATCGCCGGGGCGGGCGGGAAGTCCATCTCGGCGACGAACGCGCCGATCGCCTCGGGGAACACCGACCACTTCAGGCTGCCGATCTCGCGCAGCCTGTCGATGCCGATCGCGTCCAGCTCCTCCGCCGTGCTCATGCGTCTCCCTCTGCGTCCTTCCCGGATGCGCCCTGCATGGACGCGTCGATCACGAAACCCGACAGGACGAACCGGGCGACCAGCGGCGCCAGCTCCGCCCCGATCTCGTCGGCCGCACGCTTGCGGCCCTTCACCTCGAACGAGTGGCCGCCGCCCTCGATCCAGACGATCGTCGCGTTCTGGCAGGACGCGACGGCATCCTCGAGCTGCGACAGCGGCTGCACGAACGGATCGTTCGTGCCCTCCACGAAGAGCTGCGGCTGCGCCACGGCCGGCAGGTGCTCGACCCGGGGCTTCTCCGGCTTGCCGGGCTGGTGCAGCGGGTAGCCCAGGTAGACCAGCGCGTCCACGTCGAGGCCGGCCTCCTCGGCGGCGGCCATCGACGCCATCCGTCCGCCGTAGGACTTGCCGCACGCGACGACGGATCCGGATCCGCGCTCGCGCGCCGCGGCGATCACGGCGCGCCAGGTGAGCATCGCATGCGCGGCAGGACCGGGCATGCGCCGCCCCGCCTCGAGGTACGGGAAGGTGAACCGCAGGGTGTGCAGGCCCGCGGCCTGCAGTGCGGCGGAGAAGCCGACCAGGAACGGATGGTCCATGCCGGCGCCCGCCCCGTGGGCGATCGCCACGGTCGGCGCGTCGACACCGCCCTCGGCGCCGCCACTCGCGGGGCCGAGCACCGCAGAGACCTCGACCGTGCCGGCGGGGAGCGGAACCGGGATGCGGAACCGCTCCTCGCGCAGCGTGGTCATCGCGCGGCGCCGTCGCCCGCCGGGTTCTCGCCCTCGGCGGGGTTCTCGCCCTCAGCGGGCACGTCCTCGAACGGCGCGTCCTCGACGGGCCGATCCTGGGCCGGCGCCTCGGGCGCGGCGGCGGGGGCGTCGGCGGACGGCGCGGGCTCAGCGGGCACCGGCAGCACCGGGGCGACCGGCGGGGCGGGCGGCATCGGCGGGCGCTGCGGTGCGATGCGCTCCCCATAGCGCGGCGGCTCCTCGATCCGCTCGCCGTACTGCGGAGGCGCGACCGCGGGGCCACCCGCGGAACCGGCGGCGGGGGCGGTGGGCACGGCGGCGGCGCGACCGGGTTGCGGGACGGGCGTCACGGCGCGACCGAGCACCTGACGCGCCTTGCCGACCGAATCCGGCAGCACCGTCACCTCGTAGTGATCAGCCTTGAGCTGCATGACGCTCGCGTAGTCGCGGCGGCGGCGCACGATCGAGTACGTGATGAGACTCAGGATCATGCCGATCGCGACGCCGACGAAGAGGATCCCGACGAAGGCCTGCATCGGGACGGCGGGGTTACCCAGGACGAAGATCGCCGAGAGGAAGAGTCCGATGAGCACGCCGTTCACCGCGCCGGAGCGCGCGGCGTTCGCATAGCCGAGGCGTCCGGTGACCCGCTCCACGGTCTGCACGCCGACGCCGACGATCGCGATCGCCCTCGCCGGGATCTCCCCCGCGATCAGCTGCGAGACGAGCTTCTGCGCGGCCTCGTACTCGGTCACCGTGGCGACCGTCTCGCCGATCTCGCCCGCGGGGCCTGACGTGTTGAGCATGCTCATCGGTCCATTGTTCCATGCGGGCGCGTCATGGCCACCGGATGCCGTCACCCGCCCCTGATCCGAAGGTTGCGGACAGTACGCTGGAACCATGAGCACACAGCGGGTTTTCGTCGCGCGCCTGGCCGGGTGCGCCGTGTTCGACCCCGCCGGCGACCGGATCGGGAAAGTCCGAGATGTCGTCGTCGTCTACCGAAGTAGCTCATCCCCGCGCGTGATCGGCCTGGTCTGCGAGATCCCCGGCCGCCGGCAGGTGTTCCTCTCGATCGGACGCGTCGGCTCGATCAGCACGGGACAGGTCATCACCTCCGGGCTGATGAACGTGCGCCGCTTCAAGCCGCGCAACGGCGAGGTCCGCATCATGGCCGAGCTCGTCGGGCGACGGGTCGACTTCTCCGACGCCTCCGGCACCGCCGTGATCGAGGACGTCGCGATCGAGCCGAATCGACTGGGCGAGTGGTCCGTGAGCCAGCTCTTCCTGCGCAAGCCCAAGACCAGCGCGTCCCCGTTCGCGAAGGGGCCGACCACGTTCGCGACGTGGAACGAGGTGCACGAGCACAACCGTCCCGGTGAGGCGCAGTCCGCGGAGCAGCTCGTCGCCACTTACTCCGAGATGCACCCCGCCGACCTCGCGAACACCCTGCTCGACCTGCCCCAGCAGCGCCGCATCGAGGTCGCGGAGGAGCTGCCGGACGAGCGGCTCGCCGACGCCCTCGAGGAGATGCCGGAGGACGACCAGATGGACATCCTGGATCGCCTCGGCGATGAGCGCGCCGCGGACATCCTCGACCAGATGGAGCCGGACGACGCCGCCGACCTGCTCGCGCAGCTGCCGCAGGGCCGCCTGGAGCACCTCCTCGAGCTCATGGAGCCGGAGGAGGCGGAGGACGTGCGCATGCTGCTCCGCTACAGCCCCGACACCGCGGGCGGTCTGATGACCCCGGAGCCGATCATCCTCTCCGCCGATGCCACGGTCGCCGAGGCGCTCGCCCTGATCCGCCGGCACGAGCTGCACCCGGCGCTGGCCGCCGCGGTGTTCATCACGCTGCCGCCGTTCGAGACGCCCACAGGACGTCTGCTCGGCGTCGTGCACTTCCAGCGGATGCTGCGCTATCCCCCGCACGAGCGGCTGGGCGCGATCGTCGACGACACGCTCGAACCGGTGCCCGCGACCGCGTCCGCGGCCGAGGTGGCGCGCATGCTCGCCAGCTACGACCTCGTCTCCCTGCCCGTCGTGGATCAGGCGCACCGGCTCGTCGGCGCGATCAGCGTCGACGACGTGCTCGACTACCTGCTCCCGGACGACTGGCGCTCGCACGACGCCGATGACCACAACGGATCCTCGCGGTCCGTCCGGACGCCGGGAGCGGCGGGATGATGGCGAAGTCGGGCCGTCGCGGGCTGGACCTGCCCCGCGGCCGCTCCGGCATGCTCGGTCGCGGCTCGTCCTCGACGCCGTCGAGCGACACCTTCGGCCGCTTCTCCGAGGCATTCGCGCGCGCGATGGGCACCTCCGGCTTCCTCATCGGGATGTCGGTGTTCGTCGCGGTCTGGCTGTGGTGGAACATCGCGATGCCCAAGGAGTGGCAGTTCGACCCCGCCGCGACGAACTTCACCCTGCTCACGCTGATCCTCTCCCTGCAGGCCTCCTACGCCGCCCCCCTGATCCTGCTCGCGCAGAACCGGCAGGACGACCGCGACCGCGTGCAGATCGAGCAGGATCGTCAGCGCGCCGAGCGCAATCTCGCCGACACCGAGTACCTGGCCCGGGAGATCGTCGCGCTGCGCATGGCGCTCGAGGAGCGCTCGACCCAGGGCGTCACCCGAGAGGTGCTCCGCGCCGAACTCAGGGCGATGCTGGCGGAGCTGCGCGACGAGGATCCGGCGGAGCAGACCCCGTGACCGGCGACCTCGCCGACGCGGTCCGTCACGCCGTCGGCGCCGTCACCGACCCCGAGCTGCGCCGTCCGCTGGCCGACCTCGACATGCTCCGCGACATCACGGTGGACGGTGCGGTCGCGCGCGTGGGGATCGCCCTGACCATCGTGGGCTGCCCCGCGGCCGCGCGGATCGAGTCCGACGTGCACGCGGCCGCGGCCTCGGTTCCCGGGATCGAGTCCGTCGAGGTCGCGGTGGGCGTGATGACGCCGGAGGAGCGGCGCGCTCTCACCGAGCGCCTGCGCGACGGCAGGGCGCCCCGGCAGATGCCGTTCGGCCCGGACTCGCTCACCCGCGTGATCGCCGTGACGAGCGGCAAGGGCGGGGTCGGCAAGTCCTCGCTCACCGCCAACCTCGCCGTCGCCCTGGCGGCCCGCGGTCGCCGGGTCGGCCTGATGGACGCCGACGTGCACGGCTTCTCGATCCCCGGCCTGCTCGGAATCGCCCCTGGCACCCAGCCCACCCGGATCGACGACCTCATGCTGCCCCCGGTCGCGCACGACGTGAAGGCGATCTCGATCGGGATGTTCCTGCGCGAGGGCGAGTCCGTCGTCGCGTGGCGCGGGCCCATGCTGCACCGCACCGTGCAGCAGTTCCTCACCGACGTCTTCTTCGGCGACCTCGACGTGCTGCTCATCGATATGCCGCCGGGCACGGGCGACATCGCGATCACGCTCGGCCAGCTCCTCCCGCACGCCGAGGTGCTCGTCGTGACCACGCCGCAGGAGGCCGCCTCCGATGTGGCGATCCGCAGCGGGCTCGTGGCGCGCCAGACCGGGCAGCGGGTGATCGGGGTCGTGGAGAACATGGCCGCGCTGACCCTTCCGGACGGGACCGTGCTGGATCTGCTCGGCAC
>NZ_NCKN01000388.1 GCF_002257455.1 Microbacterium sp. 13-71-7 | reverse complement strand
GTTGCCGAGTTCTGCGATGTCGCCACGGTCCTCGGCGAGCAGCTGTGCACGTTCGAGCTTCTGACGGGCACGCCGGTCGCCGGGAAGGGTGCCGCAGATGTCTGCATTGTCCGCCCGGATGGACTGCGTATCGCGGTGGAGATGACAGCGAGCATTCCCGGTCAGTCCGTGGAACGCAAAGTCGACCGGTGGTGCGAGATGCTGAGCAGGACACCGGTGCAGGATTCCGGTCTCGTCGTGCTGTTCGTGAACGCCCCTCATCAGGATGCGTCGCAGGCTGCGGTGACGTATTCGCTCGATGTGGTGAAGAAGGCGATTTCCGGGTCCGTGCGCCGGCACCCGGGAACGGCGAGCAGCCCGACCGCAGAACGCATCGGCGTGGTGTCCTGGCAGGCCCTGTTCCCGTCTGCGGGGCAGGTCTCATCCGACTTCCCGACACTGCCGGTGACACGACCGACGGGCCGCGGCTACCTCATGGGCGGGGACGACCTGCACCTGTGGGAGCGCGCTGACCTGCTCGACCCGGGGACGCTCCCCCTTGCACCGAATGCGGCACGGGACGCCATCGTCGACAACGCCCGCGTACTCCGCGGCACCCCGTTCTTCTTGCGGGGCGATGGCGGCCCGGACCTGACCGCGCTCGCGGTCCGTAACGCCGGCATCACCGTCGCCTGACAGCCTCGTTTTTGCAGGGTACGGGGCATGAGCCCTGACCGTTTCAAGAACGAACACGACACCATCGGCGCCTTCTTCGGCTCCGTAAGAGGCCTGGTCATCACCGGCGTGGTCGTCGTCGCTGTCCTCGTGTCCCTCGTCGTCAGCATCGTGAACGGCTGACCACGCATGGTCACCGAATACGGCACCCCGGCGTCCAGCCTGCAGAACTCAGGCTTCCTGGGGGCGGGTGGCGAGGGACGCGCCCGTGCGGGAAGTGTCGGTGAGCAGAAGGTCGCTGGCATCCTCCGCACCGCGCTTCGACACAGCCCGGCCACGCTTCTGCATGACCTGCGCATCCCGGATGCCCGGGGCGCGAACATCGACCACGCGGTCATCTCCGGCCGAACCGTCACCCTCGTTGACGCTAAGAACTGGGTGGGCGGAACGTACTGGACGCTCGGGGGCCGGACCCGCCGGGGGCTCACCGCGACCCCGCACGTGGACAAGCGCACCCTCCCGCTCGCGGTCGCCAAACTCGACCGGCTGTTCCTCAGTCGTGGTGTCACCGTGAAGTTCACGATGCCGCTCATCGCTGTCATCTCCAGCAACGGCGTCCCGCTCCGGTTCATGTTCGCTCGAGCCCAGGAGGCCCGCCTCATCCCCGCTGAGCGTCTCGCCCACCAGTCGTTCGGCCGCAAGCCCGCCGACCCCGCCATCGTCAGCATTCTCCGCACCCTGCAGAACTGAGCCTGTCCTATGCCCGCGCCCCTCATCATTGTCATCGCCGTGCTCGCCGCCGGCGTCGCCGCGTTCTTCCACTATCCGGGCGCGGTGCTTGTCGTCGCCGGCATCGCCTTCGCCGGGTTCTCTTACCGGTCACCGGAGCTCGCTCGCGGCCAGGACCCGGACCCGAAGGAGGCGAACCGTTCGCGCCGGTGGCGGGAGCTTCGTTTCGCTGCCCTCCCGAACAGGGATTGGTTGCTGAACTCCCCGGATTCCCTCCCTGCATTCCGCCAGCGTGGGGCCCGGCTTCTCCCGAAGGCGTCGAAGGTCGGTGAGGCCATCGGCAACATCGCCTGGATGGTGATGCCAACGAGGTTCCTCAGCGTTGTCGCCGCCACCGCCGCGCTCGCCTTGCTCACCCTGCCCGTTGACGGCATCGAGGGCCTCCTCACCCTGCCCGCGTGGGTTGGGTGGGTGAACGCCGCGCTCGCCTACGGCATCATCGCCGGATGCGACGGGGCGGTACGGCGGACGGCGACCCTGCACGACCCGTCCCCTGGTGTGCCATTCAGCGCGGCCACGAAAGA
>NZ_NCKN01000047.1 GCF_002257455.1 Microbacterium sp. 13-71-7 | reverse complement strand
CTGCCGACCTGGGATGCGACGCAGACCAGGGTCCTGGATGCTGCGGACGCCCTCGTCGCGACCCGCGGCGTGCGCGGCATGACGATCGCCGAGCTCGCCCGGCGCGCAGGCGTGAGCCGCCCGACCGTCTACCGGAGCTGGTCCGACGCGGACGACGTGGTCCGCGCCGCCCTCCTGCGCCGCGTCGCCGTCATCCTCGACGAGTTCCCCGCCCCGGCGACGACGCGCACGGCGATCGTCGACGACGTCCTGCGCTTCGCCGCACTGTTCCGCGCGGACGACGTCTACCGCCACCTGCTGACCGAGGAGCCGGAGGCGTTCACCCGCTACACCCTGGAGCGGGTCGGATCCAGTCAGCGCGCGATCCTCGCGTGGCTCGCCGTCGCGATCCGCGCCGCCCAGCACGACGGCTCCGTGCGCGGCGACGACCCGCAGGCGATGGCCGTGATGCTGCTGCTCGTCGCGCAGTCCGCGCTGCTCTCGCACGGGACGGTGAGCGAGCTCATCGACGAGCCGTCCTTAGAACGCGAACTTCGCGCCGCCGTCGAGGGCCTGCTGCGGCCATGAGGGGATCCTCGCGGCTGACAGCGGCCCGGCGGGAGCAGGAACTCCTGCGGTCGGCGGCGGAGCGCGTCGATCTGCTCGTGGTGGGCGGTGGGATCACCGGCACCGGCGTGGCCCTGGACGCCGCGAGCCGCGGACTGTCGGTCGTCCTCGTCGAGGCGGAGGACCTCGCGTACGGCACGAGCCGCTTCAGCTCGAAGCTCGTGCACGGGGGGCTACGCTACCTCGCGACCGGTGACGTCGCCACCGCCCGAGAGAGCGCGATCGAGCGCCACCTGCTGATGACCCGCATCGCGCCGCACCTGATCCGTCCGATGGCGCAGCTGCTCCCCTTCTCCCCCGCCGTCACCATGGCCCAGCGCGCTACCGGTGCCGTGGGCTTCGCCCTCGGGGATCTGCTGCGACTGCGGGCCGGGACGCCGCACGCGGTGCTGCCCGCGCCTCGGATCGTCAGCGCTCGCACCGCCGCCCGGCTGACCCCGTCCCTGCGGACCGACCGCCTGCGCGGCGCGGTGCTCGCCGCCGACGGGCAGCTCGTCGACGATGCGCGGCTGGTGATCGCCGTCGCCCGGACCGCCGCCGCGTTCGGCGCGCGGATCCTCACCCGGGTGCGCGCACTCGGACTGCGTCACGATGGGGCATCCGTCGAGGACGCCCTCACCGGCGAGCTGTTCGACATCCGCGCCCGTGCCGTCGTGAACGCCACCGGCGTCTGGGCCGGTGCGCTCGACGACGCCATCCGCATGAGGCCGAGTCGCGGCACGCACCTCGTGCTCGACGCCGCCGCTCTCGGCGACCCCGCCGCGGCGCTCACCGTCCCGCATCCCGGATCCATCAGCCGGTTCGTCTTCGCACTGCCGCAGCAGCTCGGCCGGGTCGTGGTGGGCCTCACCGACGAGGATGCGCCGGGCCCCGTCCCCTCGGTCGCGGCCCCGACGGAGCCGGAGATCGCGTTCCTCCTCGAGGTTCTCAACCGCGCGCTTCGCACCCCGATCCGCCGCGACCAGGTGCGCGGCGCGTACGCCGGGCTCCGCCCGCTCGTCGACACGGGCGGCACCTCCACCGCGGACATCTCCCGCCGCCACCTCGTGGCCGTCTCCGAGGGCGGCTTCGTGAACGTGCTGGGGGGCAAGCTCACCACGTATCGCCGCATGGCGGAGGACGCGGTGGATCGGGCCGTCGCGCTCGCGAGCCTGCCCGCGGCGCCGTGCCGCACCGCCGCCCTGCCCCTGGTCGGTGCGCTCGCCTCCCCGCACCGGCCCACGAGCGACCTGGACTGGCGGTACGGCGCCGAGGCGGGGCTCGTCCTCGCCCGCGCCCGCTGCGCGGATCCGCGCGAACCCATCGCGGACGGCATCGACGTGACGCGCGCCGAGGTCGAGTTCGCGGTGCGGGCGGAGGGCGCGCTAACCGCCGACGATGTCCTGGACCGGCGCACGCGGATCGGGCTCGTGGACGACGACCGCCTGCACGCCCAGGCCGCGGTCGCACAGCTCGTCGCAGAGACGCGCGCGGATCCCGACTGAGCCGAGCTCGACGTCTGCGCTGACGTCCCGGTGGACGGAGAACCTTCCTGGCACTAGTCTTTGAACATGTTCAGTTCAGAGTCGGAGGCCACGGCGAAGCCACTCACCCCGAAGGCCGAGGCGACGAGGGCGCGGATCCGCGCCGCCGCCATGGCCTCGTTCGTGGAGCGCGGCTATCCGGACACCACGATCCGACTGATCGCCAAGGAGGCCGGCGTCTCCGTCGGGAACGCCTATTACTACTTCCCCTCCAAGGAGCACCTGGTCCAGGAGCTCTACGACCAGCAGCAGCGGGAGCACGGGGCCGCCGCGCGTTCGCGCCTGGCGGAGACCACCGGCCTCGTGGACCGGCTGCGGGTGTTCTTCGAGACCGGGCTGGACACGGTCGGTGCGTATCGCGCGGTCGCACCGGGCTTCCTCAGCGCGATGGTCTCCCCCGACTCGCCGATCAACCCGCTCTCCGTGGAGTCGTCCCCCGCGAGGGAGATGACGATCGGCCTGCTCCGCGAGGTCGTCGAGGGGGCGTCGCATCGCGTGCCGGAGGACATCGCGGAGCGCCTGCCCGCCGCGATCTTCCCGATGTACCTCGCGCTGATCCTCCGGTGGACCTACGACGAGTCACCCGACCAGGCGAAGACCGCCCGGCTCCTCGACACCGGTCTCAGGCTGTTCGCCGTCGCACTCCCGTTCCTGCGGGTCCCCGGTGTGCGCGGCGTCACCCGCGACCTCCTCGACCAGATCGCGGACGTGCAGCCGTGAGCGAGCATCAGGCCGTTTCAGCGCGGACGCCCCAGTAGCCCCTGGCGCGTCGAAGTTCCCGCCGATCGCCGCATGACGGGCTCGGAGCCCGGGCGCTCGATGGGGCGGCTCCGATCCGAGCTCGCGCTCAGCGCCGCCGGCGCTCCTCGGCGCCGTGCTCGGCACGGACGCCCGTCACGATCTCGACCGTCCCCGTGTGCAGGGGCACCTCGCCGGTGGGGCGGGCGATCGGGACACGGGTGCCGAGCACCTGAGCAACCACGTCCTGCGCGATCTTTCCGGCGGTGAGCCCGGCATCCTCGAGGATCTGCTCGCGGCTCGCGTGGTCGAGGTACTCGTCCGGCAAACCCAGCTCGTCCACCGCGGTGTCGATGCCGGCTTCGCGGAGCACCTGCCGCACGCGGGTGCCGACGCCGCCCACGCGGATGCCGTCTTCGAGTGTGATGACGAGACGGTGGCGGGCGGCGAGCTCGACGACCGAGGCCTGCACCGGGATCACCCAGCGCGGGTCGATCACGGTCGCGCCGATCCCCTGCGCCTTTAGCCGCTCCGCCACATCGAGGGCGAGGGCCGCGAACGGCCCGATCCCGATGAGCAGCACGTCTTCGCCTTCGCCGCGGGACAGCACGTCCACACCGTCGTGCAGACGCTCGATCGCCGGGAGCTCCGGGGCCACGGCGCCCTTCGGATAACGGAGCACGGTGGGCGCGTCATCGACGGCGACGGCCTCCTCCAGCTCCTCGCGGAGGCGCTCGGCGTCACGGGGCGCCGCGATGCGGATCCCCGGCACGATCTGGAGCATGGAGAGGTCCCACAGGCCGTGGTGGCTCGGCCCGTCGGGGCCGGTGACGCCCGCGCGGTCCAGCACGAACGTCACCCCGGCACGGTGCAGCCCCACGTCCATCAGCACCTGATCGAACGCGCGGCCCATGAACGTCGCATACAGCGCGACCACCGGGTGCAGACCGCCGTAGGCGAGTCCGGCAGCCGCGGTCACCGCATGCTGCTCCGCGATGCCCACGTCGTAGACGCGGTCGGGGAAGCGCTCCGCGAACGGGGCGAGCCCTGTGGGGCGCAGCATCGCCGCGGTCATCGCGATGACCTCGGGCCTGCGCGCGCCGAGGTCGACGAGCGCGTCGGCGAACACGTCGGTCCACCCCGTGCCGCTCGCGGCGAGGGGCGTTCCGGTCTTCGGGTCGATCTTGTTCACGGCGTGGAACTGGTCGGCCTCGTCATCGAGGGCGGGCTGGTAGCCGCGCCCCTTCTCGGTGATGACATGCACGATGACCGGCGCGCCGTAATCCTTCGCGAGCTGCAGCGCCTCCATGAGCGACGGGATGTCGTGCCCGTCGACCGGGCCCAGGTACTTGATGTCGAGGTTGGAGTACAGCTCCTCGTTGTTCGAGAAGCGGGACAGGAAGCCGTGCGTGCCGCCGCGGACGCCTCGGTAGAACGCGCGGCCGACGGGTCCGAAGGCGCGGAAGAAGCGATCGGACTTGCGATGCAGGTCGCGGTACACGCCCGCCGTCCGCACGCGGTTCATGTACCGCGCCATGCCGCCGATCGTGGGCGCATAGGAACGGCCGTTGTCGTTGACGACGATCACGAGGTTGCGCTCGTTGTCGTCGGAGATGTTGTTGAGCGCCTCCCAGGTCATGCCGCCGGTGAGCGCGCCGTCGCCGACGACCGCGACGACATGGCGATCCTCCCTGCCCGTCGCCGTGAACGCCCGGGAGATCCCGTCCGCCCAGCTCAGCGAGCTCGAGGCGTGCGAGGACTCGACGACGTCGTGCGGGCTCTCCGAACGCTGCGGGTAGCCGGCCAGTCCCCCGCGTGAACGCAGCGCGGAGAAGTCCTGGCGCCCGGTGAGCAGCTTGTGCACGTAGGACTGATGCCCGGTGTCGAAGATGATCGGGTCGTCCGGCGAGGAGAACACCCGGTGCAGCGCGATCGTGAGCTCCACGACCCCGAGATTCGGTCCCAGGTGCCCGCCGGTGCGCGCGACGTTCTCGATCAGGAACGATCGGACCTCCGCGGCCAGCTCGGCGAGCTGTTCGGGGGTCAGCCGATCGAGGTCGCGGGGACCGGAGATACCGGGAAGGATCGCCACCGTGTCTGCCTCCTGAAGCCAATAGTGAGCGGCGAGCCGGAGCCCGCAGCACCGATCCAGCCTACCGAGCAATGCTCCCGGGCCGCTGGAGATCCGCCGCATCCGGGCCGACGTAGTGGCCGATCGGCCGCAGCCGCAGCGGGGCGCGCCCGTACTCGTCCTGCGCGTGCGCGCACCAGCCCGCGGAGCGCGCGACCGCGAACACGGTCTCCCCCGCGTCGGCGGGCATCTCCCAGGCCAGCGCCATCACGGCCAGCGCCAGATCGACGGTGGGATGAAGACCGGTCCTGGCGTGGACGACGGCGGTGACCCGCTCTGCCAGCCGAAGGGCCGCCTCGCCTCGCGGATCCGCCGTCTCCCGCATCAGACGCAGCAGCAGCCGCGCCCGTGGGTCGCCTTCCGGGTACAGCAGTTGCCCGAAGCCGGGGATCCCCGCGCCGCCCAGACGCGTCGCGGTCGCCACCGCCGCCGCAGGATCCGCACCGTCCTGCACCTGCCGCAGGAGGGCGTGCACCGCGGCGCTCACCGCACCGTGCAGGGCGGAGTCGAGCGCGCCGAACCCGGCCGCCACGACGGCGTAGGGATGCGCACGCGCCGACGCCGCGGCACGTGCGGCGAGGGTCGACGCGGCCATGTCATGGTCGACGAGGAGGACGAGCGCGGCGTCCAGCACCCGCACGCGGTCAGGCGTCGGGGGCAGCGCGGTGAGACGGGGCCAGAGACGAGCGGCGACAGGCACGCCGGCCCCCGACGACGCTCCGTCGATCCTGCCGTTCTCCGTGCCATGCAGCGGAAGCGCATCCACGAGCCCGGCGACGAGACGGGTCGCGATCCGGGCCACCGTCTCGGTGCGGAGGTCGTAGCGCTCCGGATCGTCCGCCGCGAGAGCAGCGACCGCCGCGAGCAGCCGGCTGAACGCCCCGGCCCCGGGCGGCAGCGCTGCGAGCACGCGGCCCGCCGCGTCATTCCCCGGCCCCTCCAGCGGAAGGGCGTCCCGCTGCGGCACGTCAGTGCGCGCGAAGAGCCAGCGCACGACGGCGTCGAACCTCGGAGCCTCACCCTCCCCCGCGACCAGCTCGTCGATCGGCACCCCGCGGATCCAGAGTTCGCCGTCCTCGATGAGTGCGATGTCGGTGTCGATCACCGCGAGCGGGCTCCCGTCTGCGCCGGCCGCACGGGCCGCACCGTGCGACGGCGAAGTCACCCGCCGGCGGGAACGGGCGAAGCGCTCGACCTCGAGGAGGTCGAACAGGGAGCCGTGCGCTCCGCGCTCCCGCTCGATCAACCCGCGGGAGACATAGGCGTAGAGCGTCTCGGTCCGCACGCCGAGGCGCGCCGCGGTCTGCGCCGCCGTGAGCGCCTCCATCCTCGGCTCCCTTCATTGATTCGATCAACATTGACGATATCCGGATCCATTATGCATCGTGGGCGAAGGGCCGCATCGCGACTCTGAGCAGAACAGAGCCGCCACCCGCGACTCGCCTGAGAGGAGCCGACATGGCCATCACCATCGACCGCAACGACACGCATCTCATCGACGTGCCGCGCGGGCTCACGAACGTCGTCGTCGCGGAGACCGCGATCGGGGACGTGCGCGGCGAGCAGGGGTTCTTCCACTACCGGGGCGTCTCCGGCGTGGAGCTGGCCGCCGCGGCGCGATTCGAGGACGCCTGGAGCCTGGTCGCACTCGGCGCGCTGCCCCAGGACGACACCGGCGCCGCAGCCTTCCGCGCCCGCACGTCCGCCGCGCGTGGGATCCCCGAGAGCCTGCACGGCCCGCTGTCGGCGATCGCGGCGACGGGGCTCGATCCCATGGCGCAGCTGCGCACCGGGCTCGCCCTCGTCGCGGCGGCCGACGGACGACGCGCGCTCTATGACGAGACGGACGAGGAGCGGATCCAGGACGCGATCCGTCTCGCCGCCGTCGCGCCCTCGCTGGTCGCGGCGCTGCACCGGTGGAGCCAGGGGAAGGATCCGATCGCGCCGGACGCCGGTCTCGATCCCGTCTCCGACTACCTGCACATGCTGACGGGCGCCGCGCCCGACGCGCGGCTCGCCACCGCCCTCGCCACCTACCTCACGGCGGCGATCGATCACGGCTTCAACGCGTCGACGTTCACGGCGCGGGTGATCGCATCGACCGGCGCCGACCTCGCCTCGTGCGTCGGCGGCGCGCTCGGCGCACTGTCGGGTCCGCTGCACGGCGGCGCGCCCGCGCGCACGCTGGACATGCTGGACGAGATCGGCGCCCCCGAGCACGCCGAGGCCTGGGTGCGGGAGCGCGTCCGGAACGGCGGGCGGATCATGGGCTTCGGGCACGCGGTCTATCGCACCGAGGATCCCCGATCCCGGCTGCTGCGCGGCGTCGCACAGCAGCTGCGCGCCGACGGAATGGCATCGGAACGCGTGGACCTGGCTGTGACGGTGGAGCAGACCGTGCTGCGCGTCCTGGACGAGCTCAAGCCCGGCCGGGCCCTGCGCACCAACGTCGAGCTGTACGCCGCGGTCGTCATGGAGGCGTGCGGGATCCCCCGGGAGCTGTTCACGCCGACGTTCGCCTCGGCCCGCCTGATCGGCTGGGGCGCTCACGCCCTCGAGCAGGTGCAGGACGGCAAGATCCTCCGCCCCTCGTCCCGCTACGTCGGGGCGTCCGCCTGAGGTCGGATGCTCCGAGGATCGGCGCCGATCAGGCGCGCCGGAGGACGGTGGTCGAGTCGACGTCGACGCCGTCGCCGTCCGCGTCGACGGCGCGCAGCGGAGCGAGCGGCCGGCCGCTCTCATCCACGAGCACGGAATGCGCCTCCCCCGGGGCGAACATGTGCCGCTCACCCCACTGGCGCATCGCCACGACGACGACGAAGAGGTCGCGGCCGACGTCGGTGAGCACGTAGACCTGGCGGCGTCCGGATGCCGCGGGCTCCCGCCGGAGGATCCCGCGATCGACGAGGCGACGGAGCCGGTCGGTGAGGATGTTGCGGGCGACCCCGGTGCGCCGCTGGAAGTCGGTGAACGAGCGTGCGCCGTCCATCGCGTCACGGACGATGAGCAGGCTCCATCGGTCTCCGACGATGTCGAGCGTGCGCGCGACCGGACAGGTGGGGTCGGTCCAGGTCACGTCGTCGACGGGTGCGTCAGACATCATCGCGCCTCCTCATGAGTTGCTGATCGAAACCATTCTGCCGTAACCTCCGAACAGTTGCAATTGACTACTGATTGGAGAGCATGTGCGCATCACGTTCGGACGGAGGATCCTGCTCGCCATGGTCTGCGCGGTCGCCGTCGCGACGATCTACGTGGCGCAGCCGGTCCTCGGCGAGATCGGACGAGATCTCGGCGTGCCGGAGTCCGACCTCGGCGGGATCGTGGCGGCGGGCCAGGTCGGCTACGTGGTCGGCCTGGCCGTCCTCGTCCCCCTCGGGGACATGTGGGATCGACGCCGCCTCATCGGGGTGCAGCTGCTCCTCGCCGCCGCCGGCATGCTGGTGGCGGCATTCTCCCGCACGCCCTGGATGCTGCTCATCGGTCTCGCGGTCACGGGCCTGTTCGCCGTCGTCGTCCAGACGACCGTGGCGTTCGCCGCCGACCTCTCGACCCCTGCGGAGCGCGGTCGCACGCTCGGGTCCGTCACCTCCGGCGTCATCCTCGGAATACTCGGCGCGCGGGTGCTCGCCGCTGTTCTCGCCGATGTGTGGGGCTGGCGAAGCGTCTATGTCGGGCTCACGCTCCTGCTCCTGGCACTCTCGCTGTTCGTGGTGACGATGCTGCCGGCGGACCATCGCCGGCACCGGAAGACGTACCACGACGTGCTGGCCTCGCTCGGGAGGCTGTTCCGCGATCCGCTGTTCCTCTCCCGCGGGCTGATCGCCTTCTTCCTCTTCGCCTCGTTCGGCACCCTGTGGAGCGGACTCGCGCTGCCCCTGTCCGCCGCGCCTTGGCAGCTGACCGCATCCCAGATCGGCGCGTTCGGCGTCGCCGGACTCGTCGGAGCCCTGGGCGCGACGCGCGCGGGCCGATGGGCGGATGCCGGTCGAGCCGATCTGGTGACCGGCATCGCGCTCGCTCTGCTCGCCGCGTCGTGGATCGCTTCCGCACAGGCGCCCTGGTCGCTGCTCCTGGTGATCGTTGGCGTCATCGTGCTGGACTTCGCGGTCCAGGCCGCGCACGTCAGCAACCAGAGCCTTCTCACCGCGGCGCATCCGCACCGGACCAGCAGCGTCATCGGCGGCTACATGATCTTCTACTCGCTGGGCTCCGCCCTCGGCGCGACCGCCACCACGACGCTCTACTCGGTCTCGGGGTGGACAGGATCCGCCGCCCTCGGCGCCGTCTTCGCGCTCGGCGGGCTGCTCACGTGGACGCTCAGCCGGCGCACGGTCGCGCGGGACGGCATTCGCGCTGACAGGTCAGCTCCCCTCGCCACGACGACGGAAGAACGCTGAGGGCGCACACTCGGCTAGCATGGCGGCGATGTCCAGGGGGGGTTTGCGGTGCCGCACACAGATCTCGAGCCTCCCTCGCGCGCGGCCTTGCGCGCGGCTCGTATGCTCGAAATCTCGCCGTTCGCTGTCGCCGCCGGGCTCCTCCTCGCCTTCATCATCGGCGTCGCATCCGCGTCCCTGACACCGAGGATGGCGGGGATCGGCGGGCTCGGGAATCCGTTGATCGCCATGTTCGGCGTTGCCACCTCCATTCGACTGGTCGTCCTCCTCGCCGTCGGTGTGGGTTCGATCGTGCTCGTCGGAGCACAGGCGCGGAGCGGACCGGGAAAGAGCTGGGCGTGGGCGACGATCGCGGGCGCAGTTGCCGCCTGTGCGCTCTTCGTCACCGACGCGCTCCTCGCCCTCCTCCGGTTCCCGCCGTTCGGAAAAGGGATCGCAGCGTCGGACATCGAATCGTGGGAAAACGTCATTGAATGGAGCATCCGCAGTGTCGGCGCCGCCACGCTCACGGGTCTCGTTCTCGTGCCCGTGCGCGCGGCGGCCTCCCTCGATGGGGGCTTCCGCTGGTCTTCGCAACCCTCCTCTCGCCGCTGATTCATCTCCTGGGTGTGGAGATCCTCGACGGCACCACATCCTTCCTGTTGATCTGCACGGTCGGAACGGCATGGCGTCTGCAGTTCCAAGCCGAGACGGCAGATGCGATGGTCGACGCGTCCGTCCGCGATGCGTCTCGCTGAGAGGGCGCGCCTCAGCGGTTCTTCAAAGGCCGAGCGGTGCGTTCCGGCGCCGACCACCTCCTTTGTCAGGCTCGCACGAGTGCGTTGATCGCGGAACGACCGCAGGTCTATGCTCAGCGACAAGCGAGCATGAGGACGCGAGCGATCGTTCCCGTGCACCGTAGGACAGGCGGTCCCGAGCCGTCCGCCGGTGCGCTTGGGCATTCCGCGATTCTGGATCCGAGAGGACGAACGTGAACGCGCAGACACCGGCAACTCGCACCGCACCCGGGCGGAGAACGGCGCTGGTCGTCGCGGCCGTCGCTGTCATCGCGCTCGTCGTGGCCATCAGCTGGATCATCTGGCGGCCCGCGAGCCCTGCCGCTCCCGCGGCGAACGGATCGGCCCCGCCTCCGACCGTGTCGAACGAACGCATCGACGCGATCGTCCGCGACGCCATGAAGGCCGACAGCCTCAAGGCGGTGATCGTCCGTGTCACGGTCGGTGGCAAGGTCGTGGCGATGCAGGCGTATGGGGACTCGATGACGGGTATCCCCGCCACGACCGACATGCATTTCCGCAACGGCGCAGTCGCGTTCGAGTACGTCTCCACCCTGCTCCTCGAGTACGTCGACGAGGGCAGGATCACGCTCGACGACACCGTCGACAAGTGGATGCCCAGCCTGCCCGAGGCGAACAAGGTCACGCTGCGGATGTTGACGAACCAGACCACGGGCTATCCGGACTTCGAGACGGATCCGGAGTGGACCGCCGCGTACAACGCCGACCCGTTCCATGAGTTCACGTTCGAGGAGCGGTTGAAGGACGCGTTCAATCGCCCCCTGCAGTTCGAGCCGGGCACCAACTGGAGCTACGCGCACACGAACTTCATGATCCTCGGTCACATCCTCTCCATGATCGGCGGCGCCCCGCTCGACCAGCTGCTCCAGAAGAAGGTCCTCGGGCCGATGGGCCTGACGCAGACCGCGGCCTACAGCACCGCGACGGTGCCGGAACCGGTGCTGCACGCCTACAGCTCGGAACGCCGCGTGGCCCTGGGCATCCCTCCGTCGATGCCGTTCACGGAGGAGTCGACCTTCTGGAACCCCGCCTGGGGGACGCCGATCGGTGCGGCGGAGACGACGACGATCACGGACATGGCGACGACGGCCGTCGCCGTCGGCACCGGCAAGCTGCTGTCCTCGAAGAGCCTCCATGAGATGACCGACTCGAAGCTCATCGGCTTCGGGACACCGCTGCCCGTCTGCGCCGGATCCTGTTTCACCCAGGTGGAAGGCTACAACTACGGACTCGGGGTGGTCCGATCCGGATCCTGGCAGCTGCAGAACCCGCTGCTCAGCGGCTACAGCGCGACGGAGGCGTATCTGCCCTCGAAGAAGATCGCCGTCGCGGTCGCCACCACCTTCCTGCCCGGCGCCTTCGACGCGGACGGCGTCTACGACAACGCGAGCGACCGCTTGTTCCGACTGATCGCGACGGAGCTCGCCCCGGACGATCCGCCACCGGCCCTGCCCGCCAAGAAGAACTGACCCGATCCTCGCGACGTCTGCAGGATCGTGCCACGTTTGCACGATGGATTCCGCGCTCAGCCCCTGCAAGTGTGGCGAGATCGTGCAGGTGTCGCGGGGGACGCGAAAGGGGCCGGCTCCCTAAGGAACCGGCCCCGACTCGTGCGCGTGGATCAGACCAGCGAGCGCAGCACGTACTGCAGGATGCCGCCGTTGCGGTAGTAGTCGGCCTCACCGGGGGTGTCGATGCGGACGACCGCGTCGAACTCGATGGGCTGCTTGCCCTCGGGCGAGAACTCGCTCGGGGTCGCGGTGACCTTGACCGTCTTCGGGGTGGTGCCGTTGTTCAGCTCCTCCAGACCCTCGATCGAGACGATCTCGGTGCCGTCGAGGCCGAGGGACTCCCACGACTCGCCCGCGGGGAACTGCAGCGGGACGACGCCCATGCCGATCAGGTTCGAGCGGTGGATCCGCTCGAAGCTCTCGGTGATGACCGCCTTGACGCCGAGGAGGTTGGTGCCCTTCGCCGCCCAGTCGCGGGAGGATCCGGATCCGTACTCCTTGCCGCCGAAGATCACCAGCGGGGTGCCCTGCTCCTGGTAGTTCATCGAGGCGTCGAAGATGTACGCCTGCGGACCGCCGGGCTGGGTGAAGTCGCGCGTGAAGCCGCCCTCGATCTGCTGACCGTCGTTGACGGCCTTGACCAGAGCGTTCTTCAGGCGGATGTTCGCGAACGTACCGCGGATCATCACCTCGTGGTTGCCGCGACGCGAGCCGAAGGAGTTGAAGTCCTTCTGCGCGACGCCGTGCTCGGTGAGGTACTGGGCCGCAGGCGTGCCCGCCTTGATGTTGCCGGCCGGCGAGATGTGGTCGGTGGTGACCGAGTCGCCGAGCGTCGCCAGCACGCGGGCGCCGGTGATGTTCGTGACCGGGGCCGGAGTCGCCTCCATGCCGTCGAAGTACGGCGCCTTGCGCACGTAGGTCGAGTCGGCGTCCCACTCGAAGATCGGGCCGGTCGGGGTGGGCAGGCTCGTCCAGCGCTCGTCGCCGTCGAACACGGTGGCGTACTGCTTGATGAACTGGTCGCGCGAGATCGAGGTGTCGATGATCTGCTGCACCTCGGTCGGGTCGGGCCAGACGTCCTTGAGGAACACGTCGTTGCCCTCGGGGTCGGTGCCGAGCGCCTGCGTCTCGAAGTCGAAGTTCATCGACCCGGCCAGGGCGTAGGCCACGACCAGCGGCGGGCTGGCGAGGTAGTTCATCTTCACGTCGGGGCTGATCCGGCCCTCGAAGTTGCGGTTGCCGGAGAGGACGGCCGTGACGGCGAGGTCGTGCTCGTTGATCGCGGCGGACACCTCGTCGATCAGCGGACCGGAGTTTCCGATGCAGATCGTGCACCCGTAGCCGACCGTGTAGAAGCCGAGGCCCTCGAGGTCCTTGTCGAGGCCGGACTTCTCGTAGTAGTCGGTGACGACCTTGGAACCCGGGCCGAGCGTGGTCTTGACCCACGGCTTCTGCTTCAGCCCCTTGGCGAGGGCGTTGCGGGCCAGAAGGCCGGCGGCGATCATGACCGACGGGTTGGACGTGTTGGTGCACGAGGTGATCGCCGCGAGCGTGACCGCGCCGTTGTCGAGGATGTACTTCTGCCCGTCCGGGGTCTTCACCTTGACCGGCTTGGAGGCGGCCTTCGGGGAACCGGAGGAGAGCGTCGGGATCTCGTTGGTCTCGACCTCCTCGCCGGGGACGGATCCAGGATCCGACGCCGGGAAGGATCCGGAGTCCGCGACGTCGATCGGGCCGGTCGCGTAGCTCAGGATGTCCTTCTCGAACTGCGCCTTCGACTCGGACAGCAGGATGCGGTCCTGCGGGCGCTTCGGGCCGGCGATCGAGGGGACGACCGTCGAGAGGTCGAGCTCGAGGTATTCGCTGAAGCTGGGCTCGTTCGCGGCGTCGTGCCAGAGCTTCTGCTCCTTCGCGTACGCCTCGACGAGGGCCACGGCCTGCTCGTCGCGACCGGTCAGGCGCAGGTAGTCGAGCGTCACGTCGTCGATCGGGAAGATCGCGGCGGTCGAGCCGAACTCCGGCGACATGTTGCCGATCGTGGCGCGGTTGGCGAGCGGCACGGAGGCCACCCCGGCGCCGTAGAACTCGACGAACTTGCCGACCACGCCGTGCTTGCGCAGCATGTCGGTGATCGTCAGCACGACATCGGTCGCGGTGACGCCGGCGGGGATCTCGCCGGTCAGCTTGAAGCCGACGACGCGCGGGATGAGCATCGACACGGGCTGGCCGAGCATCGCGGCCTCGGCCTCGATGCCGCCGACGCCCCAGCCCAGCACGCCAAGGCCGTTGACCATGGTGGTGTGCGAGTCGGTGCCGACGCAGGTGTCGGGGTAGGCGCGCAGCACACCGTCGACGGAGCGGTCGTAGATGACCTTCGCGAGGTGCTCGATGTTGACCTGGTGCACGATGCCGGTTCCCGGCGGGACGACCTTGAAGTCGTCGAAGGCGGTCTGACCCCAGCGCAGGAACTGGTAGCGCTCGCCGTTGCGCTCGTACTCGATCTCGACGTTGCGCTCGATCGCGTCGGGGCGGCCGAACAGGTCGGCGATCACGGAGTGGTCGATGACCATCTCGGCCGGGGAGAGCGGGTTGATCTTGCTCGGGTCGCCGCCGAGCGCCGTCACGGCCTCGCGCATGGTGGCGAGGTCGACGATGCAGGGCACGCCGGTGAAGTCCTGCATGACGACGCGCGCCGGCGTGAACTGGATCTCCGTGTCGGGCTGCGCCGCCGGGTCCCAGGAGCCGAGAGCCTCGATCTGAGCCTTCGTCACGTTCGCGCCGTCCTCGGTGCGAAGCAGGTTCTCCAGGAGGACCTTGAGGCTGAACGGGAGCTTCTCGAAACCTTCGACCGTGTCGATCCGGAAGATCTCGTAGTCGGTGCTGCCGACCGTCAGGGTGCTCTTGGCACCGAAGCTGTTCACCGTGGACACGGATCCGTCTCCTTCTGTTCGGATGGAAGCGACAGGCGACTCCATCTTGCTCGCCCGCTCCCCCGCGCGGCTAGCAAGGCGGGCCTTACCAGTCTGCCCTCGCGGACAGGCGAGCGAAAGGTGTCGATTTATCTTGACGTCAAGATAAATCTAGCATGACGAACGAAGCGCGGACTCACTCCTGGCGCGTGTCGGCGTCCTGCTTCGGCGGGTACAGCGCGCGCACCAGCAACCACGTGACCGCGACCATCGGCGCGAACAGCGGCAGCCCCATGACGAGCTTCAGAGTGCCGAGCGCCTGCACGTTCCCGGAGAAGTACAGCGGCAGCTGGACGCCCAGTCGCGCATAGAAGAGCGCGGCCCAGGCGATCGTGATCCAGAAGAAGGCGCGACGCTTGCGCTTGTCGGTCCGCCAGCCCCGCACGTCGCCCATGAGGAACCCCGCGGCGAGACCGATGAGCGCCCATCCGACGAGCGCCGAGACGAGCAGGACCGTGCCGTAGGCGGCGTTGGTGAAGAAGCCGGGGACGAAGTTGTCCTGGCCGCGCCCCGTCCACAGGGCGAGACCCGCGGCGACGGCGACCGCGACGAGTCCGCCGAGCGCCGAGGCGGCGGGCGAGCGCTGCAGCAGGCGGATCACCGAGAAGACCGCGGCGAGCCCGACCGACACGACCAGCGAGACCCAGAGCGGATCCGGTCGCAGCGTGTAGATGACGAGGAAAGCGGCGCTGGGCAGGACGGATTCGAAGACTCCGCGCCACCCGCCCATCGCGCTCCACACGACATGACCGGTGCTCGCACCGGAGTTCGGGTCGATGCCCAGGCGCTGTGCGGCCCCGCCGAGCGCCGCTCCTAGGCTCTGCACGGCGTCGGGCGCCGGAGGCGGTGCGTACTGCTCCGCGGGCGCGCCGTCGGAGGTGCGCTCCGGCTCCTCCGGCCGCGACGTGCTCACGCCGTGCCGGGCGCTGCGGGCATACGCAGCGGGATGAGGTCGCGCGGAGGCATGGGCGCTCCACCGCGGACCACGACGATCGAGCGGAACAGATCCTCGACGGCCGCGGCCGCGGACTCGTCGGACGCCGCGGCTCCGCCGATCACACCGCGCAGGAACCAGCGCGGGCCGTCGACGCCCACGAACCGGGCGAGGCGCGTGACGGCGGTGTCTCCGGCGACCGCGGGGATCTCGGCCAGGAGCTCGGATCCGAGCGCGCCCTCGCGCTCGGTGACGGTGCCGCCCTGCTGGGCGATCTGCTCCTGGATCTGCGCGCGGGTCTCGTCCCAGAGGCCGCTCGTCCGCGGCGCCGCGAAGGGCTGCACCTGCAGGGTCGAATCGGCGTAGTCGAGGCCCACGGCCACGATGCGCTGCGTCTGCTCCTCCACCTCGAGGCGCAGGTTCAGCCCCTCGCGCGGGAGGATCTTGATGGCGCCGAGGTCGATGTAGGGACGGACCGGGTTGGCCTCGCTCTCGTCGAACGGGCCGTCGACCGCGCGGTCGCGGACGGGCGCCTGCTGGGCGTCGTCCGCGGGCTCGATCCCGGACGTGGTGTCGTCACTCATGCGTTCTCCTGGCTCTGGGTCTGATAGCCGGTGGATCCGAATCCGCCTGCTCCGCGCACCGACTCGTCCAGCGCGTCGACCGGGATGAACCGGGCTCGGGTGACGGGCATGACGATCAGCTGGGCGATCCGATCACCGACCGCGACATCGTACGCCGCATTGCTGTCCGTGTTCAGCAGGCTCACCTTGATCTCTCCGCGATAGCCCGCATCGACGGTGCCCGGGGCGTTGACCACGGTGATGCCGTGCTTCGCGGCGAGGCCGCTGCGCGGCACCACGAAGGCCGCGAACCCCTCGGGGAGGGCGATGCGCACGCCGGTGCCCACGAGCGCGCGCTGCCCGGGCTCGAGACGCAGGGCCTCGGTCGAGACGAGGTCGGCCCCGGCGTCGCCCGGGTGGGCGTAGACGGGAAGCTGGGGCGCGATAATGGGAACGTCCACGGAATCGGTCACGGAAAGAGGCTAATGCAGAACGCAGCACGCGAAGCAGGGGCCGCCTCCGCGGCCGTCCGCTACCGCGAACGTCTCGCGCCGAGTCTGTGGCTGTTCCTCGCCGCGGCCCTCGGCGGTCCCATGCTGACCCTCGTCTTCGTGCCGGCCGGATCCGGGATCGCGCTCGTCATCGGCGTCGTCGCGACGCTCGCGATCATCGCTCTGATGATCGCAGGCTCGCCGAGCATCAGGGTCGAGCAGAACGTGCTGCGCGCCGGCCGCGCCTGGATCGACGCCTCCTGGCTGGGCGAGCCCGAGATCCGCACCGGCGAGGAGGCACGTCAGGCGCGCGGCCCCGGTCTCCCGGCCCGCGGCTGGCATCTCATCCGCGGCGGCATCGACGGCGTGGTCGTCGTGCCCAACACGGACCCCGCGGACCCCGCGCCGAGCTGGACGATCTCCTCCCGCACGCCGGACCGGCTGGCCGCCGCGATCGACGCGGCCCGCGCCTCGGCGAACTCGACGGCCTGAACCGGCACCGACGGCGCTCGCGCCGTCCCCGATCTGCGTCCGCCGACGGATCCGGATCCCCGTTCGCCGACGGCGGACGCCGCAGAACGCAGAACGCGCCCGGAACCGAAACGGTCCGGGCGCGAGCAGCGAAGAGGAATCAGGCCGCGCATTCCTTGCAGATCGGGCCTGTCTTGTCCTCGTGGTCGAGCTGCGAACGGTGCTTCACGAGGAAGCAGCTGACACAGGTGAACTCGTCCTCCTGCGGGGGCAGCACCACGACGTCGAGCTCGACGTCGGAGAGGTCGGCTCCCGGGAGGTCGAATCCGCCGGGGTTGTCCGAGTCCTCGACGTCGATCGAGCCCGACAGCTTGTCGGGGACGCGCTCCTTGAGAGCCTCGATCGACTCGCTCTCGTCTTCGCTCTTGCGCGGGGCGTCGTAATCGGTTGCCATGGGGTGGATCTCCACTTTCATCCTGCGAGTGGCGGGTGCCGGGGGTGTTCGGCGGCCCATAGTTTGCATGACATGCGTCCAAATCGCAAATGCCACTCTCTCTGCGCATCAGAACTGGCGGCACGCCCGCGATATTCCCGGCCGTGCGCGCCATGCATGACACCATGAACCGACACTCATTCTGAGGGGCTGAAGCCATGGAACACGTCACGATCGTCGGCGCGGAAGACGACGTCCTCGTCCTCGCCACCGAGGCGGGAGAGCGATTCGCCCTCCCGATCGACGAGGTGCTGCGCGCGGAACTGCGCCGGGCCAAGGCGGGCCGCGAGGAGAAGGCGCCGCCGCTGGCCGCGAGCCCTCGCGAGATCCAGGCGCACATCCGCGCCGGGATGTCCGCATCCGAGGTCGCCGAGCTGCTCGGCGTCGCCCTCGAGGCGGTGCAGCGCTTCGAGAGCCCCGTGCTCGCCGAGCGCGAGCACATCGTCGGTCAGGCCCTCGCTGTGCCCGTCCTGATCGGCAGCGAGGTCGAACCGGATGCGCAGCCGACCTTCGGCGTGGCGATCCGCGCCAAGCTCGCAGAGCTCGCCGCCGCCGACGAGCGCTGGGCGAGCTGGAAGGAGGACTCGGGCTGGGTGATCAAGCTCGAGTTCCGCGCGAACGACGTCGAGCACGACGCGCGATGGAGCTTCGATCCTCGCCGCAGCGCGCTTGCGCCGCTCAACGCCGACGCCACGCAGCTGTCCCGTCAGGGCGCGCTGCCCGAGGGACTGATCCCCCGCCTCCGCGCGCTCGACAAGGACCGCTCGTCGCCGTACAAGGACGAGACGCGCTTCGACTCCGGAGCGTTCGGGCCACGCCTCGTGCCGGCCCCCGCCGCCCCCGCTGCCGCGGAGGACGACGGCGTGGCCGAGGCCCCTGAGCCGAGGTCCGCACGCCACCCGCAGACCTCGTCGAACGCCCAGGAGGCGGCCACGCGCAGCGCGTCCTTCGCTCCGTCGACGCCGTCGGACACCGCCGATCTGCTGGAGGCCCTGCGCCGCCGCCGTGGTCAGCGCGAAGCGCGCCCCTCCGTCGAGGAGGAGCCCGAGGAGACTCGCCCGCTCGCACTGTTCGAGGCTCTGGAACCGGGCTACGAGCCCGATCCCGAGCCCGAGGAGTCGCCCGCGCCCGTGTCGATCGACGCCGACTCCGGTCCGCGCCGCCGCCGTCGCGAGATGCCGTCCTGGGACGAGATCGTGTTCGGGGCGCGCAGCGACGACTGACCCGCCGTCGGGGCAGTCCGCCGCGCTCCCCCGCGTCGCGCTCGGCGCCGTGCGTCAGCGGGCGAACGCGCCGAACCGGAGCAGCGGCACCCGCAGCTCCTCCGGGGTGAGCGAGCCGTGCTGGCCGATCATGCCCTGCGAGCGCTGATCCTCCGCGGTGCCGTCGTACAGCGCCCACAGTCCGCGCGCCGGCACGACGAGGTCACCGATCCGCTCCTGCGCCTCCGCAGTGGGCGCGGATCCGAACAGTCCGCCCTCGACGGCCTGTGCTCTCGTGAGCACATCCGCGGCTCCCTCGACGCCCACGACCCACGCCGCCGCGATCTCGTCGGTGCGGGCGGGGTCCTCCAGGTACACGTGCAGCATGCGCGGCTCCCCCGCGATCGCTGCGACGCCGTCGTGGAGGCCGCTGCGCTCGTCGAGGATGAGATGCCGGGTGCGCGGGACGTCGACCATGCCGTGGTCGGCGGTGACGAGCACTCCCACGCCGTCCGGGATCTGCGCCGGGATCGCCGCATCCAGCTCTTCGAGCGCGTGGACCCACTCCGCGGACGCCATGCCGTGCTTGTGCCCCGCCTTGTCAGCCTCGGGGAGGTAGCAGTACACGAGTGAGCCCTCGTGCTCCTCGGCGAGGCTCAGGGCCAGCGCGACGCGCTCCGCCGCCGTGCGCGCGGAGCGGAATGCGGCGCCGCGCAGGGTCGCGGCGGAGAAGCCGCTGCCGGCGTACTCGGCGAGTCCCACGGCGAACGCCGGCCGTCCCGCCCCTGCCGCGCTCTCGAACACGGTGGGCGTGCGCTGCCAGTCGGTCGGATCCACGCGCGCCTTCTCCCAGCCGGAGAGCTGGTTCACGAGCACGCCGGTGCGCGGATCCCTCACCTCGTAGCCGACCAGCCCGTGCCTGCCGGGATCCACCCCGGTGAGCAGGCTCGTGAGCGCGGCCGCCGTCGTGGACGGGAACACGCTGGAGAGCACGTCCTTCTTCGCCATGGCGCCGGTCAGCCGCCTGGCGTGACCCGCGTGGCCCCGCAACGGGATCGCGCCGAGGCCGTCCATGACCACGAGCACGACCGACCGCACGGACGGCAGCGCGCCGTCACGACCGTCCAGGGCGCCGAACAGGTCGTGCGCCACCCCGGTGATGCTCCGGGACGACGGCGGGATCGCCGGTAGCATGAGGGTCATCCGAGCCAGTCTCCCACAGAGCCCGGCACGGCTCCGGCGTCGAGAACCGCTCCGCCGCCGCCCGAGACCCGCAGGAAGCCCATGCCCCGCACGACCACGCCGCCCGAGCCGATCGAAGAGCGCATCCAGGACATCGATCTCTCGAGCGAGATGCAGGGATCCTTCCTGGAGTACGCGTACTCGGTCATCTACTCTCGCGCCCTCCCCGATGCGCGCGACGGCCTCAAGCCCGTCCAGCGCCGGATCCTCTTCCAGATGGCGGAGATGGGTCTGCGCCCGGATCGCGGCCACGTCAAGAGCGCGCGCGTCGTCGGCGACGTCATGGGCAAGCTGCACCCGCATGGCGACTCCGCGATCTACGACGCCCTGGTGCGCCTGGCGCAGCCGTTCGCGCTGCGCCTGCCCCTCGTCGACGGGCACGGCAACTTCGGCTCCCTCGACGACGGCCCCGCCGCCTCCCGTTACACGGAGGCGCGTCTCGCCCCGTCCTCGCTCGCACTCACGGAGAGCCTGGACGAGGACGTGGTCGACTTCGTCCCCAACTACGACGGCCAGTTCCAGCAGCCCTCCGTGCTGCCCGCCGCGTTCCCGAACCTGCTCGTCAACGGCGCGAGCGGGATCGCCGTCGGCATGGCGACCAACATGGCGCCGCACAACCTCATCGAGGTCGTCGCGGCGGCCATCCACCTGCTCGAGCACCCCGAGGCGACGACCGAGGAGCTCATG
>NZ_NCKN01000046.1 GCF_002257455.1 Microbacterium sp. 13-71-7 | reverse complement strand
CGTCGTGCAGAGCGACGATGCGGTGCGCGTCGCGGACGAGCGACTCCCCGGCGACGGTGAAGGCGATGCTGCGTCCGCGCCGCTCGACGAGGGGCAGGCCGAGCGTGCCCTCGAGGCGGCGCAGGTGCGCGGAGACCGTCGGCTGGGAGAGGTGCAGCGCGGCTGCAGCCCGGCCGACGCCCGCGAACGCCGCGACGGCGATGAGGCTGCGCAGCTCCGCGATCTCCATGCTGCTCATGGATCCATCCTGCGCCACCGCGGCCATCGTCCCGCGCTATCCATCAGGATTCGTGATGAGATGCGTCGCCTGATGCGAGGAGCGGCGAACCTGGCGGCATGACCAGAACGACCGTCGCCGTCTCGGCGTGCACCATGGTGACGCTCTACGCGGTGAACTACGCGCTGACCTCGCTCGCCCTGCGCACGATGAGCCCGTTCCTGCTGCTCCTGCTGCGCTTCGGGCTCTCCGTGCTCGTGCTGCTCGTGGTGTGCGCGCTGCTGCGGACGCCCCTCCCGCGCGGTCGTCTTCTCGCGGTCGCGGCGGGTGCGGGGCTGCTGTCGCAGGCGGGGCAGTTCGTGGGGACCTACTGGGCGCTCGGGCACGGTGTCGGCGCGGGGTTCACGGCCCTCGTCATCGCGATGAATCCGGTCGTCACCGCGCTGTTATCCCGTCTGATCCTGCGACGGCGCGCCTCCCGCCGGGCTCTGGTGTCGACCGCGCTGGGCGCGGCGGCGGTGCTCGTCGCCTGCCTGCCGATCGTGCTCGCGGATCCGCGGATCGGCCCCGTGATCCTGGCCGTGGGCGGATCGCTCCTCGCGGTCTCGCTCGGGGCGCTCTGGCAGGGGCGGTCTCTGCGCGGAGTCCACCCGGCGATGTTCACCCTGATCGGCGTCGTCGTCTCCGCGCCGGTCGCGGGTGCGCTGGCGCTGACGGAGCCCGCGCGTCCGCCGGTCGGCGTCGCATCCTGGGCGCTGCTCTGCGGGATCGTCGTGATCGGCCTCGGCGGCACCGTGCTGTACTCGGCTCTCGTGCGCGCCGTGGGCGCGGACGCCGCATCGATCCTGTTCAGCGTGATCCCCGCGGCCACGGCCGTGGCGGCCCTGCTCGTGCTGGGGGAACCGCTCTCCGTGGCCGGCGCGATCGGGCTCGTGCTCGGGGCGGCGGCGTCGGTGCTGCGACTCGGCGACGACCGCCCTCCCGCGGCGGATCCCGCCGCCCAGGAACCGGGGGATCGCACGCGCGCGCCCGCGCGAGCAGCATCCCAGCCTTAGGAGAACCTGGATGAGTCCTTCGGACTCGGCCAGTAGTCTGGTTGTCATGCGTCGCGGGACATTCCGAGAAGGAACGGTGGACTATGCCGCCGTGGGGGCGACCCACGCGCCCGACCTGATGCAGTATCCGCCGGAGCGCAGCATCCCCGCCGAGGAGTCGTGGCGGCTCGGCAGCGGCGAGGAGCGGTTCCGCACCGCCGGTGACGCCCTGCTCTCGTGGACGGCCCAGCGCGCGGCCGGTCTCCAGCTCACCGATGTGCGTCCGGCCTCGAGCCCCGGGTACGCGGGGGTCAGCTTCGACGCCGAGGGTGCTCCGATCGCCCCGAGCCACACCGAGATCGAGCCGCGCTACGACGAGGACGGCACTCCCTGGGCGGCTCCAGGCATGACGCTCAAACTGCACGGACGGGTCTCCGGCATGCGCGCGGACGCCGAGCTGCGGGTGATCTCGGTGACCGAGCAGACGCACCGGATCGGCTTCGTGCTGGGCACCGTCGCCGGATCCGTCGTGAGCGGCGAGGAGTCGTTCGACATCGAGTGGAACGACGCCGACGAGGTGTGGTTCACCGTCCGCGCGTTCGATCGCCCGAACAGCTTCCTCTACCGCAGCTTCCCCTACCTGGTGAAGCGTCGCCGGCGCGAGCTCTTCGCGCGGTACCTGCGCGCGATCTCCCCGCTGTACGCGACGCCCGTCTGATGGCGCCTTCCTGATGGCCGGCCCCCTGCCGCTCGGGGATCCGGCGCCTGCGGACGGCCGGCTGCCGGCCGATCTGCCGATCGACCCCGATGGCGCTTTCTCGGCATACCTGCACGTGCCGTTCTGCCGCGTGCGCTGCGGATACTGCGACTTCAACACCTACACCGCGTCCGAGCTGCGCGGGGCGCGCCAGGATGCGTACGCCGACACGCTGATCCAGGAGATCGTCCTCGCTCGCGAGGTGCTCGCGGAGCGCGGTCCGTTGCGGCCGCTGAGCACGGTCTTCTTCGGCGGCGGCACGCCGACGCTGCTGCCGCCCGGCGATCTCGGCCGCATGCTCGGCGCCGCGATCGACGCGTTCGGCATCGCCGACGGCGCCGAGGTCACCGTCGAGGCCAACCCCGACACGGTGACCTCGGAGGTCGCAGAGGAGCTCGCGGCGGCCGGGGTCACCCGGATGTCGATCGGCATGCAGTCGGCCGTGCCGCACGTGCTCGCGGCGCTGGACCGCACGCACCGGCCGGAGAACGTGCGCACCGCGGTCGAGGCCGCCCGTGCCGCCGGCCTGGCGGTCAGCGTCGACCTCATCTACGGCGCGCCGGGGGAGTCGCTGGAGGACTGGCGCTCCTCGCTGACGACCGCGATCGCCCTCGATCCGGATCACATCTCGGCCTACGCGCTGATCATCGAGGACGGCACCAAGCTCGCCCGCCAGATCCGTCGCGGCGAGGTGCCCGCTCCCGACGACGACCTGCAGGCGGACATGTACGAGCTGGCCGACGAGTTGCTGGGCGAGGCCGGCTTCGACTGGTACGAGGTGAGCAACTGGGCCCGCCGGCCGGCCGGTGACGGCGGCGCGGACCAGCGCTCCCGGCATAACATGGCGTACTGGCGCGGCACGGACTGGTGGGGCTTCGGGCCCGGAGCGCACAGCCACGTCGCGGGCCTGCGGTGGTGGAACGTGAAGCATCCGGCCGCGTACGCGCAGCGGCTCGCGGCGGGGGAGTCCCCGGCCGCGGCCACGGAGCGCCCCGACGCCGAGGCCGGGCAGCTCGAGCGGATCCTGCTGCGCTCCCGGATGTCGGAGGGCATGCCGCTCGACGCGATCGCGGCGGACGCCCGCACCAGGGTCGCGGGGCTCATCGCGGACGGCCTGGTCGACGCCGGCGCCGCCCTGCGCGGCACGCTCGTGCTCACGCTGCGCGGCCGGCTGCTCGCCGACGCGGTGGTGCGCGCCCTGACCGACTGAGCGCGCGCCCTCAGCCCTTCTCGGCCGGGAGCAGGTCCACCACGGACGTCCGCCGCTGCGGCCCGATCACGGGGTCCGCACCCGCACCGTCGAACAGCGCCGCGGTGCGCCGAGCGTCGAACGCGGGCCAGCCCGGATCCCCGTCGCGGATGAAGCGCACCCAGGCGTCGTGCATCGCGGTGGCGAGCGGCTGCGGCGGCGCGGCGCCGGCGATCTTGGCGCTCTCCGGATCCTGGAGGCGGTCGAACACGAACGGGAGCTCGAGGGCGTGCGCCGCCCGCAGATCGCGCACCGCGCTCGGCCAGGAGAACTCGTACAGGAAGGTGGGTGCGGTGCGAGCACGTGCGGCCCGGGTGGCCGGCGCGCGCAGCAGCAGGTCCGTGGCGAGCTGGCCGAACACCTCCCCGGTGCTCGCACCGGGATGATCGGCGCGCACCGCCCTGGCCGCCGCGGCGGGGATCCGCAGGGCGAGGCGCGCGAGCAGGAGCTTCGACGGCCGGATCCCGTTCAGGGCCTCCGGCGGGAACCAGAGCCGGTACTCGTCCGTATTGGTGCCGATCAGCAGCGGCACGTCGACGTCGGCGAGAGCCTCATGGGGCGACCGGGGGAGGGACTCGGGATCCCGCACGAGCTGGAAGCCCGGGGCGCCGCCGAGAGGGGAGGAACCGGCCGCCTGAGCGCGTCGCGCTTCGAGCAGTGCGTCCGGGGCGAGGGATGCGAAGGCCTCGCGTGTCGCCGCGACCCCGAGTCGCTTCGCGAGCTGGCGGGTCACCCGTCCGCCGCGCTCGGGGGCCTGCGCCTCGAGCGGACCGGACTGCACGATCCCGCCGCGCACCAGCGACCGGGAGTCGGGCCGGGAGAGCAGCGCGGCGACGAGCGCGCCTCCCGCGGATTCGCCCATCAGCGTGATCCGGTCTGGGTCGCCGCCGAATGCCGCGATCTCGTCGCGCACCCAGCGCAGGGCCGCCGCGACGTCCTGGAGGCCCAGGTTCCGCGGCGCGTCCTCGAGCACCGAGAAGCCCTCGGATCCCAGCCGGTAGTTGACGCTGACGAACACCACGCCGTCGCGGGCGAACGCCGTGCCGTCGTAGGTCGAAAGCGCCGCGGTGCCGCGCTCGAGCGCGCCGCCGTGGATCCACAGCACCACAGGAGCGGCGTCCGCGCCCGCCGGAGTCCAGACGTTGGCCGTGAGGATGTCGTCGCCGTCGATGCGGAGGGTGCCGAGGATCTCGGCGGTCGCGCCCGTGTACGGGAGCTGCGGCGCGGTGGGCCCGAAAGCCGCGGCGTCGCGCGGCGCGGACCAGGGCTCGACGGGTCGCGGCGACCGGAAACGGTCCTCGCCGAAGGGCGGGGCCGCGTACGGCACGCCCAGATACCGGTCGATGCCGTCGCTGCGCCGGCCGATCAGCTCGCCGGAGGAGATCCTGGTGCGCACGACGTCCTGGTCCATGGCCACATCCTAGGGAGTGCCGGATCCTCGACATCTCCGGTCCCTGAGCCTGTCGAAGGGCCCGGCAGGATAGGATTGGCACTCAGGATGCACGAGTGCCAACGGTGAGGAGGAGCGATGGTCTCGGAACGCGGACTCCAGGTGCTCCGCGCCATCGTCGAGGACTACGTCGAGACGAATGAGCCGGTCGGCAGCAAGTCGATCGTGGAGCGGCACGCGTTCGGCGTGTCGGCCGCGACGATCCGGAACGACATGGCCCAGCTCGAGGACGAGGACCTCATCGCGGCGCCGCACACCTCTTCCGGGCGTGTGCCGACCGACAAGGGCTATCGCGTCTTCGTCGACCACCTCGCGCAGGTGCGGCCGCTCTCGGCGGCCCAGCGCAGCGCGATCACGGCCTTCCTCGCCGATCCGGCCGACCTCGACGACCTCATGGTGCGCACCGTGCGCGTGCTCACGCGGCTCACGGGTCAGGTCGCCCTCGCGCAGTACCCGTCGTTCGCCCGAGCGCACATCACGCACGTCGAGCTCGTCGCCCTCGCGCCGAACCGGCTGCTGATCGTTCTCGTCACGGACGCGGGCGGCGTGTCGCAGCGGATCGTCCCGCTGCCGGTCGAGCTGGACGACGCCGAGCTCGGGCTGCTCCGGGCGGTCATCACAGAGCTGCTGACCGGCCGCTCGGTGCGCCGCGGCGCCGAGCGCGTGGAGGCGGCGGCGGAGACGTCGTACGGCCCCCGCATCGACGCGGCCCGCGCCGCCGTGCTGCGCGCCGTGGCGGAGGAGCTCGCGGAGTTCCGCCAGGAGCGACTGGTGATGGCGGGGGCGGCGACGCTCGCCCGCCGCGAGCACGACTTCCGCGGCAGCATCCATCCGCTCCTCGAGGCGATCGAGGAGCAGGTGACGCTGCTGCGGCTGATGAGCGAGATGCGCGTCGACGAGCACGGCCTCGCCGCGAGCATCGGCACGGAGAACGCGGCGTTCGGCCTCGGCGAGGCATCGATCGTGGCGAGCGACTACGTGACGCACGGCGGCACCGCACGCGTGGGCGTGATGGGGCCGACCCGGATGGACTACCCGAGCAATCTCGCGGCGGCGCGGGCCGTGGCCCGCTACCTGTCGAGGCTGCTCGAGGATGACGAGACCGGCCGCTGAGCGGCCGCAGAACACACGCGCCGCCGCTCGGCGGCCCGGAAAGGCGATGGTGACGGATCACTACGAGGTCCTCGGCGTCTCGCGCGACGCGAGTGAGGACGAGATCAAGAAGGCCTATCGGCGGCTCGCACGTCAGCTGCACCCCGATGTGAACCCCAGCGAGGACGCGGCGGAGCGGTTCAAGCTCGTCACGCACGCCTACGACGTGCTGAGCGATGCCGACTCCCGGCGCCGCTACGACATGGGCGGCGACCAGAACGGCAACGGCGGCTTCGGCGGTTTCGGAGGCTTCGGCGACATCTTCGAGACCTTCTTCGGCGGCGGAGGGGCGCGCGCGGCACGTCCCCGTTCGCGGCGGGAGCGCGGTCAGGACGCACTCGTGCGCGTCACGCTCGAGCTCGGCGACGTCGTCTTCGGCGTGCACCGCGACATCGAGGTGGACACGGCGGTGCTCTGCGAGACGTGTCAGGGGTCCTGCTGCCAGGAGGGCACCTCGCCCGTCACCTGCGACATCTGCGGAGGCTCCGGTCACGTGCAGCAGCAGGTGCGCAGCCTGCTCGGCAACGTCATCACGACCGCGCCGTGCGGCTCCTGCGAGGGCTTCGGCACGACGATCCCGTTCCCGTGCCAGACCTGCAACGGCCAGGGCAGGGTGCGCTCTCGTCGCACGGTCGGGCTGGACATCCCGGCCGGCGTCGAGACGGGCCTCCGCCTGCAGCTGCCCGGTTCCGGCGAGGTCGGCCGCGCCGGCGGCCCGAACGGCGACCTGTACGTCGAGGTGACCGTCGCTCCGCACGCCCGGTTCAGCCGGGACGGCGACGACCTGCTCGCGACCCTCGAGGTCGCGATGAGCGACGCGATCCTGGGCGCCACGACGACGATCGAGTCCCTGGACGGACCCGTGGATCTGGAGATCCGACAGGGGCTGCAGTCGGGCGACGTGCTGACGATCAAGGGCCGCGGCATCACACCGCTGCGGGGAAGCCAGCGCGGCGACCTGCGCGTGGGCGTGCAGGTGCTCACGCCGACGAAGCTCGACCACAAGGAGCGCCAGCTCATCGAGGACTTCGCCAAGCGCACCAAGGCGCCGGCGCCGAGGCTCGCCGAGTTCCACCAGGGCCTGTTCTCCAAGCTGCGCGACCGCTTCCGGGGCTGATCCGCGATGGCCCTGCACTTCGTGACGCCCGATGCGACGGCGGCGACGGCCGGATCCGTCGTCGCCCTCACCGGCGCCGAGGCCAAGCATGCGGCCGTCGTGCGCCGGGTGCGGATCGGGGAGCCGATCACGCTCGGCGACGGGGCAGGCGCCTGGCTGGAGGGCGAGGTCGCCTCCGCGGCGCCGGGGCTCGTCGAGGTGCGGATCCTCTCGCGCCGGCAGGATCCCCGTCCCGCCCCTCGGATCCTGCTCGTCCAGGCGCTCGCGAAGGGCGACCGCGACGAGCTCGCGGTGCAGGCGGCGTGCGAGCTCGGCGTCGACGAGATCGTGCCCTGGCAGGCGGCGCGCAGCGTCTCCCGGTGGGAGGGCGCCAAGGCCGCGAAGGGCAGGGAGCGCTGGTCGACGATCGTGCGCGAGGCCGCCAAGCAGGCGCATCGGTCCTGGATCCCCGAGGTCGCCGCCGTGGAGACGACCGGAGATCTGGCGCGTCGCGCGGCGACGCAGCGCGTGCTGATCCTGGATCCCACGGCCCCCGCGGCGCTGTCCGCCCTCGTCCCGGACGAGCGCGACATCGTGCTGGTCGTGGGACCGGAGGGCGGCATCGCCCCCGAGGAGATCGAGCGGCTCGTCGCCGCGGGCGCAGAGCGCGTGCTGCTGGGCGACACCGTGCTGCGCACGTCGACCGCGGGCCCGGCCGCGATCGCCGTGCTGAACGTGGCGCGCGGGCGCTGGTAGTCCGCCGTCGCGCAGCACCGCGCCGATAGACTGGGCGCATGAGCGAACCCTCGATCTTCACGCGCATCCTGAACGGGGAGATCCCCGGCGAGATCCTGCTGGAGACCGACGACGTCTTCGCGATCCGCGACATCAACCCGCAGGCGCCGCTGCACGTGCTCGTGATCCCCAAGTCCGAGCAGTTCCGCGATGTCACGGAACTCGCCGCGGGCGACCCAGGACTCATGGCGAAGATGGTCGCCGCGGCCAAGGAGATCGCCGATGAGCACGCGAACGGCGAGTACCGCCTGATCTTCAACAACGGCGCGAGCGTCGCGCAGTCCGTCTTCCACGTGCACGCCCACGTGCTCGGCAATCTCGAGGAGAACAAGCTCGTTGGCTTCTGATGACATGGCGGAGTCGATGACCTCGGCCCGCATCGAGGTGGACGGGGTCGCGATGGTGCAGCTGCTCGGCCCCCAGGACCGGCTGCTGCGGATGCTCGAGAAGGAGCATCCTGCGGTCGACGTGATGGTGCGCGGCAACGAGGTCACCCTGACGGGCGAACCCGCGGCCGTGCGCTCGGCGCAGAAGCTCGTGGACGAGCTCATCGAGCTGACGCGCTCCGGGCACGCGCTCGCCCCCAGCGACGTCGCGCAGTCGGCGCGCATGCTCGAGCGCGAGGGCGTGCGTCCGAGCGAGGTCCTCGGCGAGGCGATCCTGTCCACGCGCGGACGGGTGATCCGGCCGAAGACGCTGGGCCAGAAGGAGTACGTCGACGCGATCGATGAGAACACGATCGTGTTCGGCATCGGCCCCGCCGGCACCGGCAAGACCTATCTCGCGATGGCGAAGGCCGTGCAGGCGCTGCAGCGCAAGGAGGTCGAGCGGATCATCCTCACCCGCCCCGCCGTCGAGGCGGGCGAGCGGCTGGGATTCCTGCCCGGAACGCTCACCGACAAGATCGATCCGTATCTGCGCCCGCTGTACGACGCGCTGAACGAGATGATGGATCCGGAGATCGTGCCCCGCCTGATGGCGAGCGGCACGATCGAGGTCGCCCCTCTCGCCTACATGCGCGGCCGCACGCTGAACGACTCGTTCGTCGTGCTCGACGAGGCGCAGAACACCACGCCGGAGCAGATGAAGATGTTCCTCACCCGGCTCGGATTCGGCACGCGCATGGTCGTCACGGGCGACATCACCCAGGTCGATCTCCCGCAGGGCGCCTCGGGCCTGCGCGTCGTGACCCGGGTCCTGAAGGACATCGACGACATCCACTTCTCGCGGCTCACGAGCGACGACGTCGTGCGGCACTCGCTGGTCGGGCGCATCGTGGATGCGTACACCGAGTACGACGAGCAGCGCACCGCGGCCCGCACCGAGCGCGAGCAGGCGGCGGAGTTCGCCAACCGCGCCGAGCGCCGCGCGGGGCAGCAGCGCCCCGGACCCAGAGACCGCATGCCGAAACGAGGCCTGAAATGATCGAGATCAACAACGAGTCGGCCATCGCGATCGACGAGACGGTGCTGCTGCGCCTCACCGAGCGCAACCTCGGCCAGCTGAACGTCAGTGCGGATGCGGACGTCGCCATCGTCCTCGTCGACGAGGGCGCCATGGAGGCCCTCCACGTGCAGTGGATGGACGAGCCAGGTCCCACCGACGTGCTGAGCTTCCCGATGGACGAGCTCCGTCCCGGCACCATCGACCGTCCCACGCCTCCCGGACTGCTCGGCGACATCGTGCTGTGCCCCCAGGTCGCGGAGACCCAGGCCGCGGCCACCAAGCACACGCTCATGGACGAGCTGATCCTGCTCACGACGCACGGGCTGCTGCACCTTCTCGGCTTCGACCACGCCGAGCCCGAGGACGAGAAGGAGATGTTCGGCCTGCAGCGCGAGCTCATCGCCGGCTTCGCCGCGGACGAGCGCTCCCAGGGTCGATGACTCCATTCCTGCTGCTCGCCGGCGCGATCCTGCTCGTCGCCTTCGGCGGTCTCATGGCCGCGATCGACGCGGCGCTGTCGGTGACCTCCCGAGCGGATCTGGAGGAGATGGGATCCGAGGGGCGCAACGCGCCGGCCCTCGCCAGGATCGCCGCGGATCCGGAACCGCACGCGAACGCCGTGGCGTTCATGCGCGTGTTCGTGGAGACGGCGGCGGCGGTGCTGGTCACGGTCGCCTTCGTGCTGCTGTTCGACGATCAGATCTGGTGGGCGATGCTCGCCGCCGCGGTGATCATGACGGGCATCACGTTCGTCCTCGTCGGGGCGAGCCCTCGCTCCTTCGGCCGCCAGCACGCCGACGCGATGCTGCGGGCCTGCGCCCCCACGATCCGCGCGGTGCGCGTGATCCTCGGCCCCATCGCGCAGGGGCTCGCCGTCTTCGGCAGCCGGGTCACGCCGGGGGCGGGGCGGAGCACCTTCGCCACGGAGACGCAGCTGCTCAGCATGGTCGACGAGGCGGCCTCGCACGATCTCATCGAGGCGGACGACCGCGAGCTGATCCACTCCGTCTTCGACTTCACCGACCAGTTCGTGCGCGCCGTCATGGTGCCGCGCACCGACATGGTCACGGTCGACGCCACGGCGACGACGTCCGAGGCGATGGACCTCTTCCTCACCAGGGGCGTCTCGCGCATCCCGGTCGTCGATGACGAGGCGGACGATGTGGTCGGCGTGCTCTACCTCAAGGATCTGGTGCAGTTCGCGTACCGGGACGACCGCAGCTGGCGGGCCGCCTCGGTGCGCCGGCTCGCCCGCCCCGCGGTCTTCGTGCCGGAGTCCATGCGTGCGGAGACGCTCCTGCAGCAGATGAAGCGCGAAGCCGTGCACGTGTGCATCGTGATCGACGAGCACGGCGGGATCGCCGGGCTCGTCACGATGGAGGACCTCATCGAGGAGCTCGTCGGGGAGATCTCCGACGAGTACGACCGGCCCGGCGCCGAGGTCGTCGAGCTCGAGCCGGGGCACTACCGGGTGAGCGGCCGGATGAGCCTCGAGGACGTGGGCGAGCTGTTCGGCGTCGAACTCGAGGACGACGACGTCGACTCGATCGGCGGGCTCTTGGGCAAGGAGCTCGGCCGCATCCCCACTCCCGGCGCGACGGCCGTCGTGCGCGGGCTGCTCCTCACCGGCGGCGCCTCGCGGGGCCGCGGGCGCGGCATCGAATACGTCTTCGTGGAGCGGGCCGAGGAGCCGCTCGCGGGGGATCAGAACAAGGAGAACCACGATGAGCGATGAGCGAGACACCGAGACCCCGACCCCGCACCGCAGCGGGTTCGTGACCTTCGTGGGACGGCCGAACGTCGGCAAGTCCACCCTCACGAACGCGCTGGTCGGCGAGAAGATCGCGATCACCAGCGAGAAGCCGCAGACCACGCGGCGCGCGATCCGCGGCATCGTGAACCGTCCGGACGGGCAGCTCGTGATCGTGGACACCCCGGGGATCCACCGCCCTCGCACGCTGCTGGGCGAGCGCCTGAACGACCTCGTCGGACAGGTGCTCGGCGACGTCGATGTGATCGGCTTCTGCGTGCCGGCGACCGAGAAGGTCGGCCCCGGCGACAAGCGCATCGCCGCATCGCTGGACGGCTACCCGCGGGCGAAGAAGGTCGCGATCGTGACCAAGGTCGACATCGCCGAGCGCGACGAGATCACCGAACGGCTCATGGAGGTCGACTCCCTGCGCGAGGACTGGGCGGCCGTGATCCCGCTCTCCGCGCTCACGCGGGTGCAGCTGGACGTGCTCGCGGACGAGGTGCTCTCCCTCATGCCGGAGGGACCGTCGCTGTACGAGGACGACATCGTCACGGACGAGTCGACCGAGGACCGCATCGCCGAGATGATCCGCGAGGCGGCCCTCGAGGGTGTCCGCGACGAGCTGCCGCACTCGATCGCCGTGGTCGTGGACGACATCTCGCGCCGCGAGGACTCCGACCTGACCGACGTGCACGCCTCGATCGTGGTGGAGCGGGACAGCCAGAAGGCGATCATCATCGGACGCAAGGGCGCCAGGCTCCGCGATGTCGGCGCGACCGCCCGTGCGGGGATCGAGGAGCTGCTCGGCACCCGGGTGTTCCTCGGCCTGCACGTGAAGGTCGCCAAGGAATGGCAGCGCGACCCGAAGCAGCTTGGGCGGCTGGGGTTCTGACGTGGGCGTCGCGGCGCAGCAGTGGATCGCCACGGAGTGGGGCGGGCCGGAGCGCTGGCGGCTGGCCGACACGACGGCGCCGGATCCGGAGCACGGCGAGGTCACGATCCGTGTGCGCGCCGCCGGGATGAATCCGGCCGACCGCAAGCACGTCGCCGCGCCAAGGCCCGGAGTCGCCCTGCCGGTGCCGATCGGCTACGAGGTCTCCGGCGAGATCCTCGCGATCGGACCCGGCACCAGGATCGGATCGGGTGAGGCGCGGGTCGGCGACGACGTCATCGCCTTCCGCGTGCAGGGCGGCTACACGACCGCGCTCACGATCCCCGCGGAGAAGGCCTTCCTCAAGCCTCGGCCGCTGTCGCACGCCGAGGCGGCGAACCTGCTGCTCGCCGGCACCACCGCGGCGGAGATGCTCGACCGCGTGCACGCCGCCGCCGGCGAGACGATCCTGCTGCACGGCGCCTCGGGCGCGGTCGGCGTCATGGTGCTGCAACTGGCGGCCCTGCGCGGCATCCGCGTGATCGGGACGACGAGCGAGGCGGGCGCGGAGCGCGTGCGCGGGTTCGGCGGAATTCCGGTCTCCTACGGCGCCGGCCTGCGCGATCGCGTGCGGGGTACGGGCTTCCCTGTGGATGCGGCGCTCGATGCCGTCGGCACGGACGAGGCCGTCGATGTGTCCCTCGCGCTCGTCGAGGACCGCGACCGGATCGTCACGATCGCGGCGCCCGGTCGCGCTGCGGAGCACGGCTTCGCCGCCATCGCGGGAGCGCAGCCCGCCAGCGCGGTCTTCCGCGATGGCATCCGCGGAGAGCTCGTCCGCCTCGCCGACGAGGGACGCCTCGTGGTGCCCCTCGCGCGCACCTATCCGCTCGCCGACGCCATCGAGGCCACCCGGTTCCTCGCCGATGGCCATCCCGGCGGCAAGCTCGCGCTGATCCCCTGACGCGCTCTCCGACGTCGGATCTCCGGTTTCACCACCCGCCGGAGGATCCGCCGCCTCCGCCGCCGCCCGAGAACCCGCCGCCGAACGAGCCGCTGGAACTGGATGACGTGCTCGGCGTCGGGGTCGGGCTGAGCGAGCTGTTCATGCCGCTGAGCGATCCGGCGAAGCTCGCACCCGTGTAGCCGTAGTACCAGCCGGGCGTGACGCCGTCGTGTTCGTACTGCACGGCGAGGACCTGACCCCACTCGCGCTCCATGCCGAACAGCATCGCGTAGGGCAGCAGCCGCTCGTACAGCACGATGACGTCGACCGTCCCGTCCGCGCGGCGTTCCGCCCCGCGGTACGACTGCAGCATGCGGATCCGGTCGGCCTCGGCCAGCCGGATGTACTCGCGCACCCCGAGGAGGTATTCGCGCGTCTCGGCGCCCTGAGGCGTGAGCACGGAGCGGCGCGGCAGCGAGACGAGGAGGGCGACGAGCGCGATCGCCGATGCGACGATCCCGACCACGAAGGTCGCGATTGCCGCGGGGCGGCCCACCGCCATGCCCGGCACCGCCAGCGCGACCGCGCCGAGTCCCGCTGCGAGCCCGATGGCGCTCAGGACCACCGCGAGCACGGAGCGCCGGCGCGTGAGCAGGCCGCGTTCGAACGCCGCGACGCGGGCGGATCCGGAGAGCGCCTTGAGCCGCGTGACGAGGGCGTCGTTCGGCACCTCGAGATGCAGCGTGGTGCCGACGGGATCTCCGGGGAACAGCGCCTGCAGCGCCTCCCCATCGAGCGGATCAGGCGCGAGGGAGGGGTCGAGCAGCTCGAGCACCGGCTTGGCGCTCCCGTCCGAGATGCGGATCGCCCTGCGGACCGCGAGGTGCACCATCTCCGCGGAATCCGCGACGGGTCTGCGTCCCTCGATCTCGGCGGCGAGGACAGGCGGAAGCGCGTCCGGCACGTCGTACTGGGCGACCACGATGCCGCGGCCGCTGCGGCGCCCGCTCCGGCGCAGCAGCCCGATGCCGAGGATCGGGCCGCCGATCGCGAGCACCGCGGCGAGGCCCGCGACGGGGTACGGCGCGACGTCCGTCATGGCATCCGGCTGTCGTGCCGGCGCCTGTGCGAAGGTCCCCTCCTTCAGTGGGAACGCGACCGTGACGCCGGATCCGGCGGGGATCCCGTCCTGCGTGACGGCGAACCCGCCGTTCGCGGGGGCGGGGGAGAGCGTGCACGGCGTCGTGGCGCCGGCGGGCCCGGCGTAGCAGGAAGGGGCGCCGATCATCGCGGCGTCGACCTCCGGGGCGAAGGACAGCTCGGCCGAGAAATGGGCGATCGGCTGCGTGGAGTTCAGCGGCAGCAGGTTCCAGTACCACTCGTCGATCGCCCGGTCGGTGGGCCGGTGCACGACGTCGCGCATCGTGTAGCGGATCACATAGGTGGTGCGTCCATGCGCATAGGCGTCAGGATCGCCGATCTTCAGCTGACGCTCGCCGTTGTCGGTCTCGCTGTCGTCGTACGGCACCGGCCTGCCCGCGCCATCCGTGATCGAGACGACGTGCAGCCCGAGCGGTGCGCCCTCGTACCAGGTCGGCAGGCCGCGGAGGATGCCGTGATTCTGGTCGAACTCGGGGAAGTCCGCGACGAGCGTCTCGGCCACAGCCAGCGTCGCGCGGCCGTCCGCATCGCGGCCGAGCCGATACTGCGCATCCCAGGACGCGTAGGAGAAGTCGTTCGTGTCGGCATGCGCGGCGGGTGCCGCCAGCAGCGGGGCCAGCACGAGGGCGAGGGCGCCGAGCAGGGCGAGCAGCCGGGCGCGCAGTCGAGCCGTCATGCCAGCCAGACTATCCGCCGCAGCCCTCGCGCCGAGCTCCTCCGCGCCCTGCGTGGCGCCCTGCAGCGCCGTGCAGCCGTCGCGACGCTCAGTGCAGCGCGCTCGTCTCGATGATCGTGCGCAGCGCGGCCTCGTCGTTCGGGATCTCGGTGACGCGCTGCGGGGCGGCGAGCAGGGTCTGCAGCTCGTCCGAGAGCGGCAGCTCGATCCCGAGCGCTTCGGTGATCGTCTCGCCGAACTTCTCCGGCTTGGCGGTCTCGAGCACGAGCATCGGCACGCCGTCTTCCACGAACGAGCGCGCGACCTTCACGCCGTCGGCCGTGTGCGGGTCGATGATCGTGCCGCTCTCCTCGTGCACGGCGCGGATCGTGGCGAGACGGTCGGCGTGCGTGCTGGTGCCGCTCACGATGCCGAACTCGTCGGCGAACCGCGGCAGCTCCGCGGTGAAGTCGAAGACGCCGGTGCGGGACAGGTCGTCCCAGGCGCGGACGACGCCCTGCGGGTCGCGGCCCACGAGGTCGTAGATGAAGCGCTCCAGGTTCGACGCCTTGGAGATGTCCATCGAGGGGCTCGACGTCGCGAGCGTCTGCGCGGCGCTGCGGGGGCGGTAGACCCCGGTGCGGAAGAAGTCGTCCAGCACGTTGTTCTCGTTCGCGGCGAGCACGAGCCGGCGGATCGGCAGCCCCATGCCCCGGGCGAAGAAGCCGGAGAGGATGTTGCCGAAGTTCCCCGAGGGCACCGCGAACGACACCTCGAAGCCCTCTCGCTGCGCCGCGTCGAGGGCGTCGGTGGCCCGCAGCCACGCCCAGAAGTAGTAGACGACCTGTGCCGTGATGCGGGCGAGGTTGATCGAGTTGACCGCGCCGAGATGCTGCGCGTTCTTGAAGTCGAGGTCGCCGGCGAGATCCTTGACCAGGTTCTGGCAGTCGTCGAAGACGCCGTCGACGGCGATGTTGTGCACGTTCGCGTCCTGCAGCGAGTACATCTGCGCGCGCTGGAACGGGCTCATCCTGCCCTGCGGCGAGAGCATGAAGACGCTGATGCGGTCCTTGCCGCGCAGCGCGTGCTCGGCGGCCGACCCGGTGTCGCCCGAGGTGGCGCCCACGATGTTCAGGACGCCGCCGGTGCGCTCCAGCGCGTACTCGAGCGCCTGGCCGAGGAACTGCATCGCCATGTCCTTGAACGCGAGCGTCGGACCCTCGGAGAGGCCGACGAGCGTGATCCCGCCGCCGATCGGGGTGAGCGGGACGGGCGTCGCGAAGACGGAGGGGGAGTAGGCGGCGGCGCAGAGCGCCGCGAGGTCCTCGCGCGGGATGTCGGTGGCGAACAGGCCGAGCACCTCGGTCGCCAGCTGGGCGTAGTCGAGCGCGCGCCAGGACTCGAGGGTCGCTGCGTCGACCTTCGGCAGCTGCTCCGGGACGAGCAGGCCGCCGTCGACGGCCAGTCCCTCCAGGAGTGCTTCGCTGTAGGTCTTCGGCTCCCCGCCACCGCGGGTGGAGATGTACTGCACGAGATGCTCCTCGAAAGTCGGGCGTCTCGGATCCGATCGTGGGCGTGCGGATCCGCGTGCATCGATTCTCGCAGGTCCGTCACAGCCCCGAGGCCCGGATGACGCCGTGCTAGCATGTCGGCATGCGCGCAGGCGGTCTGCTTCTTCTTAGCTGCCGCGACGAGTCCCGTATCTGTATCTGAGGGCCCCACTCGTCGCGGTGTTCGTGTTGGCCCGCCCCACACTTGAAGCGACGAGAAGAGCAACCCCTCATGATGAACAACCAGCGCCCCTCCGCGATGCCGGTCCACAAGTACCGGCCGTTCCACGAGCAGATCCGCGTGGACCTGCCCGATCGCACCTGGCCCTCCGCCCGCATCACGAAGGCGCCGCGCTGGTGCGCGGTCGACCTGCGCGACGGCAACCAGGCCCTCATCGACCCGATGTCGCCCGAGCGCAAGCGCGTCATGTTCGAGCTGCTCGTCGGCATGGGCTACAAGGAGATCGAGGTCGGCTTCCCGTCGGCGAGCCAGACCGACTTCGACTTCGTGCGCCAGCTCATCGAAGAGGACCTGATCCCCGACGACGTGACGATCCAGGTGCTGACGCAGTGCCGCGAGCACCTCATCGAGCGCACCTACGAGGCGATCGCCGGTGCCAAGCAGGCCATCGTGCACTTCTACAACTCCACCAGCGTGCTGCAGCGCGAGGTCGTGTTCCGCTCCGACCGTGAGGGCGTCAAGCAGATCGCGCTCGAGGGGGCGCGGCTGTGCCGCGAATTCGAGAAGCGCATCCCCGACACCGAGGTCTACTACGAGTACTCGCCCGAGAGCTACACCGGCACCGAGCTCGAGTACGCCGTCGAGGTCTGCAACGAGGTGCTGGAGATCCTGCAGCCGAGCCCCGGCCGCAAGGTGATCATCAACCTGCCGGCGACCGTCGAGATGGCCACTCCCAACGTCTACGCCGATTCGATCGAGTGGATGAGCCGTCACCTGAACCACCGCGAGAACGTGATCCTCTCGCTGCACCCGCACAACGACCGTGGCACCGCGATCGCGGCGGCGGAGCTGGGCTACATGGCCGGCGCCGACCGCATCGAGGGGTGCCTGTTCGGCAACGGCGAGCGCACCGGCAACGTCGATCTGGTCGCGCTGGGCATCAACATGTTCACGCAGGGCATCGACCCCGAGATCGACTTCAGCGACATCGACCAGGTCAAGCGCACGGCAGAGTACTGCAACCAGCTGCCCGTGCCGGAGCGCAGCCCGTGGGCCGGCGATCTGGTCTTCACCGCGTTCAGCGGATCGCACCAGGATGCGATCAAGAAGGGCTTCGAGGCGATGGCCGCGCGGGCCGAGGAGCAGGGCGTGACGGTCGATGACATCGAGTGGGGTGTGCCCTACCTGCCGGTCGACCCGAAGGATCTGGGTCGCTCCTACGAGGCCGTCATCCGGGTCAACTCGCAGTCCGGCAAGGGCGGCGTCGCGTACCTGCTGAAGACGGATCATGCCCTCGACCTGCCGCGGAAGCTCCAGATCGAGTTCTCCGGGGTCGTGCAGGGCAAGACCGACGCCGAGGGCGGCGAGGTCACCAGCGAGCAGATCTGGGCGATCTTCAACGACGAATACCTGCCGGCCTCGGCCGACGACGCCAAGTGGGGTCGGTTCGAGCTGCTCGGCACGCGCACGAACAGCGACATGTCCGGGGACGTCACGCTTGACGTCGTGCTGCGCGACGACGAGGAGCGCGTCGAGGCGGAGGGGCGTGGAAACGGCCCGGTGGCCGCGTTCATCGAGGTGCTGCGCCAGCGCGGCTTCGAGATTTCGCTGTACGACTACGTCGAGCACACGCTCTCGACCGGCGGTGACGCGCAGGCCGCGGCGTACGTCGAACTGCAGGTCGGCGACCAGCGGCTGTGGGGCGTCGGGATCGACGGCGACATCTCCACGGCGTCGCTCAAGGCCATCGTGTCCTGCGTGAACCGCTCCATCCGCGCCAGGGCCGCCGCCGACGCGGACCTCGTCACGGCCTGAGCGCCCGCCCGAAGCTTCTCCGCACCGTCACCCCGTGTGCGGAGGATTCGTCCGCGACGCAACCGTTCGCGTGACTGCGCCTGCGCCTCGGATCCGGCAGAACCTGCCGGATCCGGGGCGCAGACGTGTCTCAGGGGCGGATGATCGGGATCATCCCGGTCTCGGCGGCGACGCGGCGGCGGTAGAGCGCGCGCTGCTCCGGCAGCGACAGGTCGAACACCACGGCGAGCACGCGGATGATCGCGGTGACGACGATGCCGATGATCGCGGCCGGCACGATGCCCATGCCGAGTCCGTGCGCGATCACGATGAAGGCGCAACCCGCGCCGGCGGCGACGGCGTACAGGGATCCGACGTGCATGATCGACACCGGCAGGCCCATGAGCATGTCGCGGAGCACGCCTCCGCCGGCGGCCGCGCAGACGCCGATGAAGACCGCGGGCACCTCGGGCAGCCCGAACGCGATGGCCTTGCTCGTGCCGAAGGCGCCGAACATGCCGATCACGACGGCGTCGAGACCCACGACCACGGCGTTGAGCCGCTGGAAGAGGCCGGCGAGAAGCATGCCCACGAGCGCCGCGCCTCCGGCGGTGAGGAGGTACCAGTTGCTGTGCAGCGAGGCGGGCGGCTGGCCGAGGAGGATGTCGCGGATGAGGCCGCCGCCCATGCCGATCATGATCCCGATGATGGCGACGCCGAGCAGGTCCAGGCGGCGTTCGCCCCGGAAGCCGCTCGCGAACATGGCGCCCTGTACGCCGCCCAGGCCCACGCCCAGGAGATCGGCCCACAGCGGGATGGTGAAGGTCGGTTCGGTCACAGCTCTATTGTCCCCGGGAGTGGGATGATCGAGGAATGCCCACCTACCGAGACGAAGCGGTGATCCTGCGCACCCACAAGCTCGGCGAGGCCGACCGGATCGTCACGATGCTCTCGCGCGCGCACGGCAAGGTCAGGGCTGTGGCGAAGGGGGTGCGCCGCACCTCGTCGAAGTTCGGATCGCGGCTCGAGCCGTTCATGGTGGCGGACGTGCAGCTGTACCAGGGCCGTTCGCTCGACATCGTGCAGCAGGCCGAGTCGCTCGGTTCCTACGGCGCCGACATCGCGCTGCACTACGACCGCTACACGGCCGCCAACGCCATGGTGGAGACGGCGGACCGGCTGAACGACTCCGAGGCGACGCCGGAGCAGTATCTGCTGCTCGTGGGCGGGCTGCGCGCCCTCGCTCGGGGCGAGCATGCCGCTCGCAGCATCCTGGACTCCTATCTGCTGCGGGTCATGGCGCTCTCGGGCTGGGCGCCGTCTTTCGACGACTGCGCGCGCTGCGCGAAGCCCGGCCCGCACTCGGTGTTCGTCGCGCAGATGGGCGGCATCGTCTGCGACGAGTGCGCGCCCGTGGGCAGTCCGCGCATCCCCGCGACGGCGATCGAGGTGCTCCGCGCCCTGATCGCGGGGGATTGGGAGCGCGTGGACTCCGCGTCCGATCGCGACACCGCGGCCGCGTCCGGTGTCATCGCCGCCTATGCCCAGTGGCATCTCGAGCGGGGGATCCGCTCGCTCTCGCTCGTGGAGGGAACCCGTTGAGCCCCAAGCCGTACACGCACAAGGACGCCGTCCCGTACCGTCCGCTGGATTGGACCGGCGTGCAGCCGCCCGCGTTCCCCGCGGTGCCGAACCACGTCGCGATCGTCATGGATGGCAACGGCCGCTGGGCGAATCGCCGTGGGCTCAACCGCATCGAGGGGCACAAGGCGGGGGAGGAGGTGCTGCTCGACGTCGTGGCCGGTGCGATCCAGGCGGGCGTCAAGCACCTCAGCGTGTACGCGTTCTCGACGGAGAACTGGGCGCGTTCTCCCGAGGAGGTGCGCTTCCTCATGGGGTACAACCGCGACGTGCTGCATCGCCGTCGCGACCAGCTCAACGAGTGGGGCGTGCGGATCAGGTGGGCAGGACGCAAGCCGCGCCTGTGGGGTTCCGTCATCAAGGAGCTGGAGTACGCGTCGGAGCTGACGCGCGGGAACGACACGCTCACGCTCACGATGTGCATCAACTACGGCGGGCGCATCGAGCTCGTCGATGCGATGCGCGCGATCGCCGAGGATGTGAAGGCCGGGCGGATGCGCCCGAGTGCGATCACGGAGAAGGCGATCCGTCGGCACCTGTACATCCCGGACATGCCCGATGTGGATCTGTTCCTGCGGAGCTCGGGGGAGCAGCGCACGTCGAACTTCCTGCTCTGGCAGTCCGCGTATGCGGAGATGGTGTTCCTGGACACGCTGTGGCCGGACTTCTCCCGCGAGGAGCTGTGGCGGGCGATCGGGGTCTATCTCTCCCGTGACCGTCGTTTCGGCGGGGCGGTCGATACGCCCTACGCCGTTTCCGAAGCCTGAGTCGAGGAGGGGTCGCCATAGTGGCGGTCTCGCGGTAGAGGCGGCCTCGGTGCGGTGCGGTGCGGTGCGGTGCCTTGTGGGTGCCTTGCGGTGCCGCGGGTCATGCGAGCCCTGCCTGACCCGCTCCCTCGTGGAGCCACGTTCAGGCGGCGGGGTGGATGCGTTTTGGTGGTGGGTCGATGTTCCCCCAGGCGTATCTCAGGGGGAGTCTCGGATGCAGCACGGATTCTTGCCCGTCCGGGTGGTGCAGGACGAAGTCATCCTTGCGGTGGCGGGTGATCTGCCATCGGCCATGGTGGAGCTCCATGTGGTGGAAGCGGCAGAGCAGGATCCCGCGGTCGATGTCGGTGCGCCCGCCGTCGCGGGCCCATTCGTCGATGTGGTGGGCTTCGCAGTAGGACGCGGGCCGGTCGCAGCCGGTCCATCGGCATCCGCCGTCACGAACGGCGAGGGCGAT
>NZ_NCKN01000387.1 GCF_002257455.1 Microbacterium sp. 13-71-7 | reverse complement strand
CAGGCGCTTGTTCACCGCCGCGAGGTTGATCGCGACCTGCGGCTTGAGCGGCTTGCCCTCGGCGCCCTTCGCGTAGAACTGCACGCCGAGGTCGGTGGCCTCGCTGATCGCGACCGCCGCGTCGGCCGTGGCGATCAGGCTCTTGGAGGGCACGACATCGGTCAGCACGGCGGATCCGCCGACGCCGACCCTTTCGACGAGCGTCACCTCCGCCCCGAGCTGTGCTGCGGCGAGCGCCGCCTCGTAACCGCCGGGACCGCCACCGAGCACGGCGACACGCTGAGAGCGCTCGAACATCAAGGTCATGGGATCCATTCTTCCGCATCCGCCGCGCGGCCGGGATCAGCCGGCCCGCGGCGGGAGAGCGTTCCCCTCCCGTTCGCCGCGCGTTCGGTCCCCGCGGCACGGCCGTGAGCGCGGGTGCGCGCGACTCCCGCTCTTCCGCGCCGTCCTCGCCCGCGCGGGGCGCGGGGCCGTATCCTCGATCTCATGGCTGATTGGAACCACCCCCTCGACGACCCGAGTGCCGACCCCTTCGCGATCGCCGCTGAGGCCGCCTCCGACATCCGCCGGCTCACCGGCGTCGAGCGTCACGACATCGCCGTCACCCTCGGCTCCGGCTGGGGCAAGGCCGCCGAGCTCATCGGCGAGACCGTCGCGACCATCCCCGCCACCGAGGTCACCGGCTTCTCCAAGCCGGCGCTGGAGGGCCACGTCGGCACGCTCCGCAGCATCGTCACCCCCGGCGGGAAGAACGTGCTCGTGATCGGCGCGCGCACTCACTACTACGAGGGCCACGGCGTGCGCCGCGTGGTGCACAGCGTGCGCACCGCCGCGGCCACGGGTGCCAAGACCATGGTGCTCACCAACGGCGCCGGCGGGATCCGCGAGACCTGGAAGCCGGGGCAGCCGGTGCTGATCAGCGACCACCTCAACCTCACCGCGGATTCGCCGCTCGAGGGTGCGACCTTCATCGACCTCACCGACCTGTACAGCGCGCGCCTGCGCGACCTCGCCCGCACGATCGACCCGAGCCTCGACGAGGGCGTCTACACCCAGTTCCGCGGCCCGCACTACGAGACCCCGGCCGAGGTGCAGATGGCGAAGGCCATCGGCGGCCACATCGTCGGCATGTCCACCGCGCTCGAGGCGATCGCCGCCCGGCAGGCCGGCATGGAGATCCTCGGCTTCTCGCTCATCACGAACCTGGCCGCGGGGATCCAGAAGACGCCGCTCAGCCACGCGGAGGTCATCGAGGCGGGACGAGAGGCGGAGCCCGTCATCTCGGATCTGCTGGCCCGCGTGATCGGGGCGCTGTGAGCGCGCAGGAGGCGACGCTGCTCTCGCAGGCGCGCGCCTGGCTGCGTCAGGACCCCGATCCGGAGACCCGTGACGAGCTCGCCGGTCTCATCACGAGCGCCGGATCCGGCGACGAGGCGGCTCTCGCCGACCTGGCCGACCGCTTCTCCACGCGTCTCGCCTTCGGCACCGCAGGACTGCGCGGCGAGCTCGCCGCCGGCTCCAACCGGATGAACCGGGTGCTCGTGGCGCAGGCCGCCGCCGGCTTCGCCGCGTACCTGTCCGAGAAGGCCTCAGGCGGCCCGGCTCCGACCGTGGTCATCGGATACGACGGGCGCAAGAACTCCCGGGTGTTCGCGAAGGACTCGGCCGAGATCTTCGCGGGCGCGGGACTGCGGGCGATCCTGCTGCCGCGGCTGCTGCCGACCCCGGTGCTCGCGTTCGCGGTGCGCCACCTCGGCGCGGACGCCGGTGTGATGGTCACCGCGAGCCACAACCCGCCGAACGACAACGGCTACAAGGTGTACCTCGGCGGCGCGGACCAGGGCTCGCAGATCGTCTCGCCTGCGGACGCCGAGATCGCCGCGCACATCCAGCAGGTGGCCGACCGCGGCGATGCGCTCGGCATCCCGCGCTCCGACGCCTACGAGACCGCCGGCGAGGACATCGTCGAGGCCTACGTCGCCGCGACCGCCGCC
>NZ_NCKN01000386.1 GCF_002257455.1 Microbacterium sp. 13-71-7 | reverse complement strand
GAACTTCTGGTAACGGTGCGTCTTGATCTCGTTCTCGAGATCTCCCGTGACCGTCACCCCCGCCTGCTTGGCGACGCCGACGATCTGTTCGTCGGTGAGCCCCGCCGACCCCTCCTCCGGCTGCTGCGCGTAAAGCGCCTGCATGAATGCGGAGGCGTGCTCGTAGTCATGGATCGCGACCGAGTACATCGCAGAGGCGGCTCGACTCGAATAGCCGGCGGGAACACTCCGGCCGTCGAGGATCGCCACGGGCTGGACTTCGAGCGATGCACGACCGTCGGCGATCAGCTTCTGGATGGTCGACCCCTCGGCCTGCTCGAATTGGTTGCAGATCGGGCACAGGAAGTCGACGTACGTCGTGATCGTGTTCGCCTTGCCGCTCCCGAACACGATCGAGCCGCTGTCGGTGATGTGCGAGGAGGTCGGTTTGTCGCCCTGCTGCGCCGCACTGTTGTTGAGCCAAACGACCACGCCGACGAGGGCGATGAGCACAGCGACGACCGCGGCGGTGATCCCGATGGCGAACCCGTTGGCCCGGCGGCCTGTCTGCGTCATCTGTCCCCTCCTCCGTGAACGCTACGCGATCGGCGCAGGCGTGATCCCGAACCGGGCGAGACCGGCCGCTCCCCCGTCCGCCGCGGTCAGCACCCAGATGCCGTCGTCGTGCAAGGCGACGCTGTGCTCCCAGTGCGAGCCGTCGGATCCGTCGGTGGTGGAGACGGTCCAGTCGTCGTCCTCGACGTAGGTCTGCTCGGAGCCCGCGGTCACCATGGGCTCGATCGCGAGCACGAGGCCAGGGCGCACCTCGGCGCCGCGGTCGGGCGTGCGGTAGTTGAACAGGCTCGGCGCCTCGTGCATCTTGCGGCCGATGCCGTGCCCGACGTACTCGCGCAGGATCCCGTAGGGCTTCCCGGAGACGGGCGAAGGGCCCGCCCCGAGGATGTGGTCCTCGATGGCCGCGCTGATGTCGCCCAGGTGCTTCGCGGACGCCATCGCGGCGATCCCGGCCCACATGGATCCCTCTGTCACGTCGGACAGGGCCTGTCGGGCCGCGACGACCTCGGTCTGCGCCTCGTCCGGCACGATGACGGTGATCGCGCTGTCGCCGTTCCAGCCGCGGAACTGCGCACCGCAGTCGATCGAGACGATGTCGCCCGGCTGCAGCACGCGGGAACCCGGGATCCCGTGCACGACCTGGTCGTTGACCGAGATGCACGTGGTGTGCCGGTAGCCGCGCACGAGCTTGAAGTTCGACTCGGCGCCGCGATCCAGGATCACCCGCTCGGCGATCGCGTCGAGCTCCCCCGTCGTGATGCCGGGCCGCACGGCGGCGCGCACGGCGGTGAGCGCCGCGCCGGTGATCAGGCCGGGCTCGACCATCGTCCCCAGCTGGGCACGACTCTTGTAGATGGAACGGCGGAACGCCACGTCAGACCGCAGCCGTGCGCACGAGACCGCGGGCGCCCAGCGCCGCGAAGATGCGCTCGGTGATCTCGTCGAGGCTGCCGACGCCGTCGATCGTGTCGACGATGCCGCGCGCTCCGTAGGCGTCGAGGATCGGGGCGGTCTGGGCCTCGTAGATGTCCAGGCGGTGCGCGATCGCCTCAGGGGTGTCGTCGGCGCGGCCCTGCTCGGTCGCGCGCAGCTCGAGGCGGGCGATGCTCTCCTCGCGCGGCACGTCGAGCAGGATCACGGCGTCGAGCGCGGAACGGGACTCGGCCAGGAACGCGTCCAGGTGGACGACCTGCACGGCGTTGCGGGGGTAGCCGTCGAGGAGGAAGCCGGCCTCGGCGTCGGGCTGGGACAGCCGGTCGCGCACGAGCTCGCCGGTCAGCTCGTCCGAGACGAGGTCGCCCGCATCGAGGATCGCCGTGACCTGCTTGCCGAGGTCCGTGCCGGCCTTGATGTTGGCCCGGAAGATGTCGCCCGTGGAGACCACGGGGATGCCGTAGGCCTCGGCGATCCGCACTCCCTGCGTGCCCTTGCCGGAGCCCTGGGGGCCCACGATCAGCAGGCGTGCGGTGGAGGTTGCGGATGCCGTCATCGTAGGAGCCCTTCAAT
>NZ_NCKN01000385.1 GCF_002257455.1 Microbacterium sp. 13-71-7 | reverse complement strand
GCTGCGCGGGGCCGGGGATGGTGGCGTACTCGACGCCGTCGGTGTACGGGGCGCCGGAATCCTGGCCGGAGCTGGCCGAGCAGGCGGTGGCCAGCATCAGGCCGCCGACCAGGGCGAACAGACGAAGACGGGAGAGGTGCTTGAGCATGGATCGACTCCGCAACGGAACGGGAACAGCCAAGACCGCGCCGGGCGCGAAAGGTGCCGGCCTTACTTGCCGGCCGCTTCCTTGGCGACCAGGTACTTGGCCAGCTCGACCATCTGCGCGTAGCCGCCGGCCGCGCGCAGGTCGATGCGGTACTTGCCGTCGATCACGATGGTCGGCGTGCCTTCCACGCCGTAGGCCTTCACCAGCTCGTCGGCGCGCTTGACCTGGGTGTTGATGCTGAAGGAGTTGGCCACTGCCAGGAATTCCTTCGGGTCGGCGCCGTACTTGGCATAGAACTTCGCCGCGTCGGCCAGCGTGGGCAGCTCGGACATCGGCTTCAGGCCCTGGCCGTCGGCGCGCTCGCAGCCCTGACCGCCTGCTCATCCGGCACGGCCGCCGCCAAGCCCGACACCCCGATCGAGGTCCCCGGCACGAGCGCCGCGGGCAACTCGCACATGAACGACCTCTACGACAAGGCGCTCTCCGGCGGCAAGACCGACATCGTGGTCTACGGGCCCAGCGTCTCGTCGCAGAAGGCGCTGTTCAAGGCCTTCACGGACCGCTTCCCCGGGATCAAGGTCGTCCAGCAGGATCAGCCGGACGCGCAGAGCATCACCAAGATCGAGACCGAGGCGCAGAGCGGCAACCGCATCGCCGACATCTACGACGGCGGCGAGTCGCCGCAGGTCGCCGCCAAGGCCGACCTGTGCACCAAGGCCGACGTCCAGACGGCTCCGGCCGGCTTCGAGATCCCGACCAACTTCGACGGCCGCCTCACCTACTACGCGATGCGGTACTTCGTGTTCGTCTACAACACCGACATGGTGAAGGAGAACGAGGCCCCGAAGAACTGGAAGGACCTGCTCGACCCGAAGTGGAAGGGCAAGATCACGGTCGGCGACCCGACGGTCCCCGGCGGCATCCGCTACATCCTCACCTCGCTCATGGTCCCGGAGAGCGCCGACAAGTGGGGCAAGCCCTACGTCGAGGCGCTCGCCCAGCAGGACGTGCAGTTCGCGCAGTCCGAGCCCAACGTCCCCGCCGACGTGGCCAGCGGCCGGTTCCCGATCGGTATCGCCGTCTACCAGGGCTTCTACGAGGACACGAAGGCCAAGGGCGGCCCCGTCGCCGCGGTCTTCCCGCTCGATGACGGCGGCAACTTCATGTCCCGCACCGGCATGTGCATCGTGAACAAGGCCCCGCACGCGGACGCCGCGCAGCTCTACATCAACTGGCTGTACTCGCCCGAGGGGCAGAAGGCGCTCGCCGAGAAGAACAAGTCGTACGGCTGGACGCCGGACGCTCCCGGCCCGCAGGGCGCACCGGCGCTGAGCAAGCTCGGACGCCTGCCGTTCTCCAACCCCGACCCGAACTTCAACCAGCCCTACTTCGACTTCATCAACGCGCAGTTCAAGAAGTAGCCGTTTCGAATCCGACGTCCCCCAGCGAGAGAGCACTGATCGGCATGACTGAGGTCCAGGTATCCGGACTGACCAAGCGCTACGGCGGCAAGACCGCTCTGCACGGATTGGATCTGACGATCGGATCCGGCGAGTTCGTCACCCTGCTCGGCCCCTCGGGCTGCGGCAAGACGACGACGCTGCGGTGCCTGGCCGGTCTCGAGCGCCCCACGGGCGGACGCATCAGCATGGGCGATCGCATCGTCGTCGACACCGACCGGCGCACGTTCGTGCCGGCGGACAAGAGGCAGGTGGGCATGGTCTTCCAGAGCTACGCGCTCTGGCCGCACATGAGCGTGGCGGAGAACGTCGCGTACCCGCTCAAGGTCGCGAAGGTGGGGGCGGCGGAGCGCCGCACCCGCGTCGCCGACATGCTCTCCGCGGTGGGACTCGCGGACTTCGGGACCAGACCTGTCACCGCCCTGTCGGGCGGTCAGCAGCAGCGGGTGGCTAAA
>NZ_NCKN01000384.1 GCF_002257455.1 Microbacterium sp. 13-71-7 | reverse complement strand
GAAGACGGCCGCGGAGATCGCCTGCCAGGGATCGAGCGCGGCGACCGGCGCATCGGATCCGAAGCGCAGCGTCGCACCCGCGCGGTGCAGCGACGCGAGAGGGTAGGCGATCGCGGCCTGCCCCGCCCACAGCGCATCCGCGGCGTCCCGGTCGTCGAGCGCATGCTGCGGCTGCACACTCGCGGCCACGCCGAGCCTTCCGAACCTGGCGAGGTCTCCGTGGCCCACGAGCTGGGCATGCTCGATCGTCCCCTGCGCGCCCGTGGTCGCATAGGCGTCGAGAGCCGCCGTGACCGCGAGGTCGCCGATCGCGTGCAGAGCGATCTCGAGTCCCGCCCCGGTGGCGCGCAGCAGCAGCTCCTGCAGCTCGGCGGGAGGCACCGTCAGCACGCCGTGATTGTGCGGATCGTCGGCGTAACCATGACTGCACGCGGCCGTGCGCGTGCCGAGCGAACCGTCGGAGATGATCTTGAGCGGCCCCGCATGCACGAGGCCGTACGGATCGGAGGCCATCCCCTGCCCGGTGCGCAGTCCCGCGGAGATCGCGCGATCGAGGTCGTGCGGGTAGACCGCGTACTCGACGCGATGGATGTCGAAGCCGTGCGCGAGGCGGCGCGCCCAGGCCTCGGCGTTCCAGCCCATGTCGAAGTCGACGAGTCCCACGACGCCGCGGCTCGCCGCCCGCCGCGAGGCCTCGAGCACCGCCTCGTCGGCGATCGCCGGATCCGCGGCGTTCAGTCGACGGGAGATCTCGAACGCGTCCTCCTCGCGCAGCACCCCGTCCGGCGCGACGGGGAAGCCCTCCCGGCGGAAGGCCGCCGAGTTCAGCCAGACGCTGTGCACGTCGGCGTTGATGAGGTAGGTCGGGATCTCGCCGGTGTGCTCGTCGAGCAGAGCGAGGTCTGGCCGGTCCGGCCAGCGCACGTCGCGGAAGCCGGTGCCCACCCTGCGTCCGTCGCCCAGCACGGCCGCACGAGCCATGCGCGCGGCCGCCTCGACGGCGCCGGTCGTGCCGGAGAGGTCTTCGCGCTGCGCGGCAAGCGCCCATTGCACGGTGTGCACGTGGTGATCCCACAGGCCGGGAACGATCCATGCTCCGTCGCCGTCCCAGACGTGCCCGCGCAGCGGGAGCGCTCCGGTCGGTGCGATGTCGACGATCCGGCCGTCCTCGAGCAGCAGGTCCACCGGACCGTCCACGGCGAGCAGTCGGCGATCCGCGGTGGCGACGCGCACCGCGCGGATCGCATCGAGATCCACGCCGATCTCCGCCGCCGTCACCGGAGGTCCGCCCGGGCGGCGAGGCGCGCGTCGTGGGCGCGCTGCATCTCGGCGGCCAGCGAGGGATTCGCGTACACGCCGTCGCCCCGCAGTTCGAGGATCACGTTCTCGATCACCTCGTCGGACTTGTTCTGGCTGAGCTTGCGCTTGGCGGTCACGCGGGTCGGGGTGAGCCGGAAGCCCACGGTGCCCGCCTCCAGGCGGCGCACGAAAGCCTCGTCGTTCGGCGGGGTCCACATGCCGCGGGGGTCTGCGAGCCGGCCCTCGAAGTGATCGACGAGGTGGTTCAGCACGCGGAGGTTCTCCTCGCCGTCCAGCAGCTCCGGCACGCCGGACAGGTGCACCGCGACGTAGTTCCAGGTGGGCACCGCGGCGACGTCGCCGTACCAGCCGGGCGAGATGTAGCCGTGCGGCCCCTGGAAGACCACCATCAGCTCCTGCGCCCCCAGGCCCAGGACGAGGTCGTCGGGGCGGCCGACGTGGGCGACGATCGTGAGGTCGTCGCGTTCCGGATCGAGCAGCACCGCGTAGTGCGACGCGGTCATGCCGTTCTCGTCGCGGCCGACGAGGGTCGCCCACGGGTTGGCGGCGATGATCCGCCGCAGCTCGGCGACGTCCGTCATGGCGAAGCTCGGATTCTGGCGCATGGAACCATGCTATTCACGGCCGGGACGGGTGGGATTCACTCCGGACCGTCGAGGCCCGGCTGGACGGTCTGGCGCGGCGGATCGTCCTCCACAGTCGGGGCTCCGGTCGGGTTATCCCCTGTTTGGAAATCTGGGTTGATCTGGGGTTCGAATGTCGGTGGTGGCGGGCAGG
>NZ_NCKN01000045.1 GCF_002257455.1 Microbacterium sp. 13-71-7 | reverse complement strand
GTCGCGCACGCGCACGACGACCCGGCATTCGCTGGCCCTGGAGTGCTTGGCCGCATTGGTGAGCGATTCCGCGATCGTGAAGTACACCGCCGCCTCGGCGTCGCGCGAGCATCGTCCGTCGAGCCGCACGTCGAGCACGACCGGCACCGGGGAGCGCCCGGCGAGCGCGGAGAGCGCCGCGTCCAGGCCGCGGTCGTCGAGCACCGAGGCGTGGATCCCGCGGGCGAGCTGGCGCAGCTCGGTGATCGCGGCCTTCGTCGAGGTGTGCGCCTCGGCGATGAGCGCCTTGGCCGCCTCCGGATCCGAATCGATCTTCTGCTGCGCCATCCCGAGGGTCATCCCGACGGAGACGAGGCGGGGCTGGACGCCGTCGTGCAGGTCGCGCTCGATGCGGGTGCGCTCGACGTCCGCCGCGCGCACCGCACCCGCGCGCTGGGCACTGGTCGTGCGCACCTGCTCGCTGAGGTCGAGGTTGCGGTCGGGGGTGGCCACGATGCCGCGGGAGATCACCCGGTGCAGCAGTGCCACGCCGATGATGCCGACGATGCCGGCCGCGGCCCCCGCGCCGCCGATGAGCGGAGCCCAGGCGCTCGGGTACCTCGTACCCCAGCCGGTGTCGACCTCGCCCGACGTGAACAGCGGGGCGAACGCCGTGACCGCCGACCAGCCGAACCAGGCCATGAGCCTCAGCACCAGGGATCCGAGAGCGCAGGCGATCGCGAAGTTGGCCATCGCCCGCCACATCCGGCCGTTGTAGGCCTGGCGCCACAGGGCGAGCAGCCAGCCGCCGAAGCCGGGGCGGTCGACCGCACGCCAGCGGAGGGCCGGGAGGTCGAACCCGTACAGACCGTTCAACCGGGCGATCTCGAACCAGGCGACGCCGAACACGGCGTAGACCAGCCCCACGAGCACGAGCAGGCCGACGCCGATGAAGCTGAGACCGAAGCCGAGGCCCAGGCCTCCTCCGAGGATTCCCATCACGCCGGATCCGACCACGCCGAGTGCGGCGAGCTCGAGGATCGTGAGGAACAGGCGCACAGGGGTGCGCGCCGCCGCGGCGACAGGGGCTGTCGCGAGGGGAGGCGGGGAGGACGGTGCTGTGGTCATGCCTCCACGCTAGGGGCGCGCCGGTGAGCGCGGAACGGAGGAACCCGGGCGATCTGGTTCGGGGTTTCCGTAAGCTCCGCGGTTATGCATGCCTTGCCTTGATGGACGGCGGCGCCCGCAGGTGCTTACGTGGAGCCATGGACGTCCTGGGCGAACGGAGTGAGACGTGACTGCACTGCATCCGCACGAACCGCACGGCACGGGCCTCGGCCAGCGCCTGAACTGGCTGCGCGCCGGGGTGCTCGGCGCGAACGACGGCATCGTCTCCGTCGCCTCGCTCGTGGTGGGCGTGGCCGGGGCGACGACCGACAACGCCGCCCTGCTCGTCGCCGGCCTCGCGGGCCTGATCGGCGGCGCGATCTCGATGGCGCTCGGCGAGTACGTCTCGGTGAGCAGCCAGCGCGACAGCGAGCACGCCCTCATCGCGAAGGAGCGCGAGGAACTGCGCACCATGCCGGAGGCGGAGCTCGCCGAGCTCACCGAGCTGTACCGTCAGCGCGGGCTCAGCGACGACACCGCGCATCGCGTCGCGGTCGAGCTCACCGCCCACGACGCCCTCGCCGCGCACCTCGAGGTCGAGCTCGGCATCGACCAGGACGACCTCGTCAATCCCTGGCATGCGGCGCTCTCCTCCGCGGTCGCGTTCACGGTGGGCGCCATCCTGCCGCTGCTCGCGATCCTGCTGCCGCCGGCGGCCTGGCGCGTGCCGGTCACGTTCGTCGCCGTGCTGATCGCCCTCGCGGCCACGGGCTTCCTCTCCGCCCGGATCGGCGGCTCGAATCCGATGCGCGCCTCGATCCGGCTGGTCATCGGCGGGGCGCTGGCCCTCGCCGCGACCTGGCTCATCGGCACACTGCTCGGCGCCACCGGCGTGGTCTGACGGTGCCGCCACCGGGTCGTTGAGCGAGCACCGGCGCAGCCGGAGCGAGACGAAACGCCGCCTCCGACAGTTCCGTCAGAAGCGGCGTTTCGTCTCGGTCGCGCGATGCGCGTCCTCGCTCAACGGCCCCATGGGGCCAGAGCGTCAGTTCGAGGTGAAGCCGACCAGCAGTCCGCCGGTGACCTTGACCGCGAGGTTGTAGATCCCGGCGACGATCGCACCGAGCACCGTGAACACGATGAGGTTGAGGATCGCGACGACGGATCCGAAAGCGAGGACCTGCGGCAGCCCGATGACCGCGCTCAGCTTCGCGCCGTCGGCGATGCCGGAGACGAACTCGTCGGCCTTCGTCATCAGGCCGGTGGCGTCGACCACCAGGTAGATGAGCAGGAACGACACGAGCGTCACGATCGCGATGGCGACCGCGCCGAGGAAGGACAGCTTCACCGCCGACCAGAAGTCGATGTAGACCAGGCGCAGGCGCACCTGCTTGCTGGAGGTCTTACGGGAAGACTTCTTCGCGAGCTTGTCGGCTACCGTGCTCATGCGTCAGTTCCTTCGGGGGCTTCGGGGGATTCTGTCTCGGGGGCCGCGCCGGAGTCCTCGGACTCGTCACTGTCGGCCAGGCCGCGCTCGGTGTTCCGGGCGATCGCGAGGATGCGATCGTCCTCGGAGGTCCTCGCGAAGACGACGCCCATGGTGTTGCGACCCTTCGCCGGCACCTCGGCCACGGCAGAGCGTACCACCTTGCCGCTGGCAAGAACCACAAGGACCTCATCGTCCTCCTGGACGATCAGACCCCCCGCCAGAATGCCCCGGTCATCGTTCAGTTTCGCGACCTTGATGCCCTGGCCGCCACGGCCCTGGACCCGGTATTCGTCGACCGAGGTGCGCTTCGCGTAGCCGCCGTCGGTGACCACGAACACGAAGCCGTCCCCGGTGACGAGCGAGGCGGACAGAAGGCTGTCCTCCCCGTTGAACCGCATGCCCTTGACGCCCTCGGTCGCGCGTCCCATCGGGCGCAGCGCCTCGTCGGTGGCCTGGAAGCGCACCGACATGCCGTGCCGGCTGATCAGCAGGACGTCGTCGGTGGCGTCGGCGAGGAAGGCGCTGACGAGCTCGTCGTCCTCGCGCAGGCGGATGGCGATGACGCCGCCCTGGCGGTTGGTGTCGTAATCGCCGAGGCGGCTCTTCTTCACCAGGCCGCCGCGGGTGGCGAGCACCAGATACTGCGCCGCGTCGTAGTCGCGGAGGTCGAGGATCTGCGCGATCTTCTCGTCCGGCTGCAGCGCGAGGAGGTTGGCGACATGCTGGCCCTTCGCGTCGCGACCGGCCTCCGGCACCTCGTAGGTCTTGGTGCGGTAGACGCGGCCCTTGTCCGTGAAGAAGAGGAGCCAGTGGTGCGTCGTGGTCACGAAGAAGTGCTCGACGAGATCGTCGGCCCGCAGCTGCGCACCCTTCACGCCCTTGCCGCCGCGATGCTGCGAGCGGTAGTTGTCGCTGCGGGTGCGCTTGATGTAGCCCTCACGGGTGACCGTGACGACCATCTCCTCCTCGGCGATGAGGTCTTCCATCGAGACGTCGCCGTCGAACCCGTGCAGGATGTGCGTGCGGCGGTCGTCGCCGAAGCGCTCGACGATCGCGGTGAGCTCATCGTGGATGATCGCGCGCTGGCGGCGCTCGTCGGCGATGATCTCCTTGTAGTCGGCGATCCGCACCTCGAGCTCGTTCGCCTCGTCGATGATCTTCTGGCGCTCCATCGCCGCGAGGCGGCGCAGCTGCATGTCGAGGATCGCCTGCGCCTGCTCCTCGTCGATGTCGAGGAGGCGCTGCAGGCCCTCGTTCGCCTCCGCCGCGGTGGGCGAGCGGCGGATCAGGGCGATGACCTCGTCCAGCGCGTCGAGCGCCTTGAGGTAGCCCTGCAGGATGTGCATGCGCGCCTCGGCCTTGGCCAGGCGGAACTTCGTGCGGCGCACGATGACGTCGATCTGGTGGTCGAGCCAGTGCGTGATGAAGCCGTCGAGCGCGAGCGTGCGGGGCACGCCGTCCACGATCGCGAGCATGTTGGCGCCGAAGTTGTCCTGCAGCTGCGTGTGCTTGTACAGGTTGTTCAGCACGACCTTCGCGACCGCATCGCGCTTGAGCACGATCACGAGGCGCTGGCCGGTGCGGTCGCTGGACTCGTCGCGGATGTCGGCGATGCCCGTGATCTTGCCGTCCCGCGCCAGGTCGCCGATCTTCACCGCGAGGTTGTCGGGGTTCACCTGGTACGGCAGCTCGGTGATCACGAGGCAGGTACGGCCCTGGATCTCCTCGACGCCGACGACCGCGCGCATCGTGATGGATCCGCGTCCGGTGCGGTACGCCTCCTGGATCCCCTTCGTGCCGAGGATCTGCGCGCCGGTCGGGAAGTCCGGCCCCGGGATGCGCTGGATCAGGCCCTCGAGCAGCTCCTCGCGCGGAAGCCCGGGGTTCTGCAGCGCCCAGAGGGCCGCGTCGGAGACCTCGCGCAGGTTGTGCGGCGGGATGTTCGTGGCCATGCCGACCGCGATGCCGATCGAGCCGTTGACGAGCAGGTTCGGGAACCGCGCCGGCAGGACGTCGGGCTCCTCGGTCTGGCCGTCGTAGTTCGGCGAGAAGTCGACCGTGGCCTCTTCGATGTCGCGCACCATCTCGAGCGCGAGCGGGGCCATCTTGGTCTCGGTGTATCGCGGGGCCGCGGCGCCCATGTTGCCGGGGGAGCCGAAGTTGCCCTGGCCGAGCGCGAGCGGGTAGCGCAGCGACCAGGGCTGCACGAGGCGCACGAGGGTGTCGTAGATGGCCGAGTCGCCGTGCGGGTGGTACTGACCCATGACTTCGCCGACCACGCGAGCGCACTTGGAGAACGACTTGTCGGGACGGAAGCCGCCGTCGTACATGCCGTAGATCACACGGCGGTGCACGGGCTTGAGGCCGTCGCGCACATCGGGCAGCGCGCGGCCGACGATGACCGCCATCGCGTAGTCGAGGTAGGACCGCTGCATCTCCGACTGCAGGTCGACCTGGTCGATCTTGCCGTGGTTGTGCCCTGCGTTCTCTTCGGGGCGCTGTTCGTCAGTCATGAATCAATCTCTCGTGTGGATCGTCGTCGCTCGTGGAGAGGACGGATCAGATGTCGAGGAAGCGGACGTCCTTGGCGTTGCGCTGGATGAAGCTGCGGCGGGACTCGACGTCCTCGCCCATCAGCACGCTGAAGATCTCGTCGGCGGCCGCGGCGTCGTCGATCGTGATCTGGCGGAGCGTGCGCGTGGTGTGATCCATCGTGGTCTCCCACAGCTCCTTGGCGTTCATCTCGCCGAGACCCTTGTAGCGCTGGATGCCCGCTTCCTTCGGGATCCGCTTGCCGTTCGCGAGTCCGTCGTTGAGGAGGGCGTCGCGCTCCGCGTCCGAGTACACGTACTCGTGCGGCGAGTTCGTCCATTTCAGGCGGTACAGCGGCGGCATCGCGAGGAACACGAAGCCGGCCTCGATCAGGCCGCGCATGTAGCGGAACAGCAGCGTCAGCAGCAGCGTGGTGATGTGCTGGCCGTCGACATCGGCATCCGCCATGAGCACGATCTTGTGATAGCGCGCCTTGCCGAGGTCGAAGTCCTCGCCGATGCCCGTGCCGAAGGCCTGGATCATCGCCTGGACCTCTTTGTTGGCGAGGGCCTTGTCCAGACGGGCGCGCTCGACGTTGAGGATCTTGCCGCGCAGCGCCAGGATCGCCTGGGTGTGCGGGTCGCGGCCCTGCACAGCGGAGCCGCCGGCCGAGTCGCCCTCCACCAGGAAGATCTCGCTGATCGAGGGGTCCTTGCTCGTGCAGTCCTTGAGCTTGTCCGGCATCGCGGCCGACTCGAAGACGCTCTTGCGCCGCGCAGTCTCGCGCGCCTTGCGGGCGGCCATGCGCGCCGTCGCGGCCTCGACGGCCTTCGTCACGACGTTCTTGGCCTGCTTCGGGTTGCGCTCGAACCAGTCGCCGAGCTGGTCGCCGACCACCTTCTGGGTGAAGGCCTTGGCCTCGGTGTTGCCGAGCTTGGTCTTGGTCTGGCCCTCGAACTGCGGCTCGCCGAGCTTGATCGAGATGACCGCGGTGAGTCCCTCGCGCACGTCGTCGCCGGTGAGGTTGTCGTCCTTCTCCTTGAGGATGTTGTTGGCGCGCGCGTAGCGGTTGACGAGTGTCGTCAGCGCCGCGCGGAAGCCCTCCTCGTGGGTGCCGCCCTCGTGCGTGTTGATCGTGTTCGCGTAGGTGAACACGTTCTCGGTGTAGCCCGTGGTCCACTGCATCGCGACCTCGAGCGAGATCTTGCGGGCGGTGTCCTCCGACTCGAAGGCGATGATCTCGTCGTTGACGACCTCGGCCTTGCGCACGTGGTTCAGGTACTCGACGTAGTCCACGAGACCGCGCTCGTAGAAGAAGACGTCGGCGCGCTGGCGGGTGACGACGGTGCCGTCGACCTCCTCGTCGACCGTGGCGCCCTCGCGCTCGTCGAGCAGCTCGATGCGCAGGCCCTTGTTCAGGAACGCCATCTGCTGGAAGCGGGTGCGCAGGATGTCGTACTCGAACTCGATGGTCTCGGTGAAGATCTCCGCGTCCGGCCAGAACGTGATGGCGGTTCCGGTCTCGTCGGTCGGCTCGCCCTTCTCCAGCTGCTGCTGCGGGGCGCCGCCGTTCGCGAAGCGATGCCGCCAGACGAAGCCCTTCTGCTTGACCTCGACGTCGAAACGGGTCGACAGCGCGTTGACCACGGAGGATCCGACGCCGTGCAGACCACCGGAGACCGCGTAGGCGCCGCCGCCGAACTTGCCGCCGGCGTGCAGGATCGTCAGCACGACCTCGACCGTCGACTTCGTCGGGTCGGAGGAGTGCGGGTCGACCGGGATCCCGCGCCCGTTGTCGACGACGCGGACGCCGCCGTCCGCGAGCAGCGTGACGAGGATCTTGTCGGCGTAGCCGGCGAGCGCCTCGTCGACGGAGTTGTCGACGATCTCGTAGACCAGGTGGTGCAAGCCGCGGGGTCCGGTCGAGCCGATGTACATGCCGGGGCGCTTGCGCACCGCCTCAAGGCCCTCGAGGATCTGGATCGAGTCGGCGCCGTACTCCACTTCTGGGGAGGGCGCGTTCATCTTCGTCGCGGATCCGGGTGCTTCTGCCCCCGTCTGGGTCGATTCGTTCGCGGTCGATTCGTTCGCGTCAGAGGGGGTTTCAGGCGTCATCTGAGAGGAGGCTCCACATCGAAGATCTAGACGCCCAGTCTATCGGAAAGACCCCTTCCTGTCTCGTTGTACGCGCTTCTGCGCGCCTGAAGTCCCCCGGGACGGGATGGATCATGTCCTAACCGTAGGTATCGCGCGGACCGCGCCCTGGAGCGACTCTGGGACCCCATTTCCACGACGGGACGTCCGGACCGACGAAGCGGATGTTCTGCACACCCGCCTCCGGATACCGTCGCCCGATCTCGGTGATGATCACCGCGCGCATGTACTGCAGGTTCTTCGCCCAGGCCGTCGAGTCGCATTTGACCGTGAGCATGCCGCCGTCGAGCGACACCGGCTCGGAGTGCTTCGCGGTGTCGGGGCCGGCGAGCTCCGCCCACTGCAGCACCAGATCCTCGCGGCTCAGCGCCGCCTCCCAGCCCGCGTCCTTGGTGAGCTTGGCGAGCACATCGCCGAGCGTGCCCGGATCGCGGCCCGCGGTGAACGGCGCGTTCTCGTCGTCGACGAGGCGCTTCTTGCGCTTCCAGTTCTTCGAGCTCGGCTTCAGCCCCCGCAGACGCAGGTAGGTCGCGATGGTCTCGGGGACGTCGGGCTCTGAGCGCTCAGGGTCGGTCATCGTCCGCCTCCTGCCCTTCGGCCTCCGTCGCGATGGCGGGATCCGCGGCATCCTGCACCTGTGATGTCGATTCTGCGCCCCGAACCTCGCGTTCGTCCGTGATCGTACCGGCCGAGACCCGGACCACATGCCGGTGCAGTACCTCGGGGATGTCCTCCTCGACCGCCGCGGTGACGAGCACCTGCTCGTATCCCGCCGTGATCCCGGCGAGACGACGGCGGCGCTCGGCATCGAGCTCGGCGAACACGTCGTCGAGGATGAGGACCGGATCCCCCGCGGGGGATTCGGCGCGCAGGAGCTCGGCCGAGGCCAGCCGCAGCGCGAGCGCGATCGACCACGACTCCCCGTGCGACGCGTAGCCCTTCACCGGGAGGTCGCGCACCCTCAGCACGAGGTCGTCGCGGTGCGGTCCGACCAGCGTCAGGCCTCGTTCGAGCTCGGCCGGGCGCTTGGCGACGAGCGCGGTGCGGAAGAGGTCGGCCGTGGAACCGGCCTCGGAGTCCTGATCCGGTCCCTGAGCCTGTCGAAGGGCTTCGCCCTCCTCCGGATCTCCGCCGCGGATGGACTGGGCCCAGTGCAGACGGGGGTCGTGGTCCTCTCCCGCGATCGCCGAGTAGGCGCCGGCGAGGCCGGGCTGCAGATCTGCCGCGAGGCGTGAGCGCGCGTCGATGATCTCGGATCCGAGCGCGATGAGCTTGTCGTCCCACACGTCGAGCGTCGTCAGCGCCTCGGCCTTCATGCCCCGGGCGCGCGCGGACTTCAGCAGCGCGGTGCGCTGTCGCAGCACCCGGTCGTAGTCGCCGAGCACGGCCGACATGCGAGGAGTGCGCTGGATCAGCAACTGATCGGCGAAGCGGCGCCGCGCAGACGGATCCCCGCGCACGATCTGCAGATCCTCCGGCGCGAACAGCACGACGTGCGCGTAGCGGGGCAGGTCCGCGGTGCGGCCTGGAGCGCCGTTGACACGGGCCTTGTTCGATCCCTGACGATTGATCTGCACCTCGATCAGGACTTTTCTCTGCCCATGCGCGAGCCGTGCCCGGACGATGGCTGCGTCATGACCGTCGCGCACCATGGGCGCATCCGAGGACACGCGATGCGAGCCGAGCGTGGCGAGGAAGACGATCGCCTCGGCGAGATTCGTCTTGCCCTGCCCGTTGCGGCCGACGAGCACGTTCGGCCCGCGGTGCAGCGTGAGTTCGGCGGTCGCGTAATTGCGGAAATCCACGAGGCTGAGATGCTCCACAATCACCCGAGCAACCTTACCTGCGGGCCCCGACACCCGGTCCGGCCGAGAGGATCGGCCTCAGAGATCGCGGGCGACGTAGACCATGCCGCCCTCACGGCGGATCTCGGACATGCCGGCCCGCGCCAGGACGGCCAGCGAGGCGAGGTTCGTCTCCTCGGTGTCCGCGATCGCGCGAACGGCGCCGTGACCGGCCGCGATCCGCAGTCCTTCGGCGACGGCCGCGCCGGCGAGACCGCGCCCGCGGGCGGCGGGGACCAGCCCGTACCCGAACTCGACCGTTCCCGTCTCGTCGGGCGGTCCGAAGAATCCGAAGCCGCCGACCGCGACGCCCTCGTCATCGCGGATGGCGTACAGCGTGAAGACCGGATCCGCCTCCTCGCGGGAGGCCAGCGAGCGCAGCGGCACGAGCTCGTCGGCGAAGGGATACTCCGGATGCCAGTCGTCTCCGGCCCGCTCTTCGCGCGCGACGATCCGCGCCGCGAGAGCGGGATCGATCGGATCCAGCCTCATCCGCTCAGCGGAGCAGCAGGTTGGGCTGCAGCAGGTACTTGTACGAGTCGAGGCCCGCCTGGTCGACCGACGTCTGGCTCGTGATCAGCACGGGGCTGAGCTTGTTCGCGTTGTCGGACGAGGTGAACGTGACGCGCACGAACTCGCTCTTGAGGGCTCCGAGCGCCTCGAGCAGGTACTGCGGGTTCAGGCCGAGCGTGACCTCTTCGCCGTTGAGGTGCGCATCGACCGACTCGGAGGCGCGGGCCTGCTCGCCGCCGGACGCGTCCATCGTGACGTCCGAGGTGTCGAACGTGAACCGCAGCGGCGCGGAGCGGTCCAGCACGAGCGCGACACGGCGCACGGCCTCGGTGAGATCGGCGGTGCTGACGACCGCGTGGTGGTCGGTCTGCTCGGGGAAAAGCCTTCTGACCGGGGGAAAGTTGCCCTTGATGAGCAGCGAGGTCACGGTCTTGTTGCCCGCGGTGAACGCGATGATCTCGCGGTCGCCGGCGCCGGAGAACGAGATCTGGATCGTGCCGGCGTGACCGAAGGTCTTGCCGACCTCCTGCAGCGTGCGGGCCGGGACGAGCGCCGTCTGCTCCGTGGCCTCGCCGTCCCACGGCACGTCGCGCAGCGACACCCTGTACCGGTCGGTGGCCACGAGGCTCAGGGTGTTCTCGCTGACCTCGAGCTGCACGCCGGTGAGCACCGGGGTGACGTCGTCGCGCGACGCGGCGAAGGCGACCTGCGCGATCGCGGTGCCGAAGTCCTCGGCCGGAACGACGCCGCTGGTGCCGGTGACCTCGGGGATGGAGGGATATTCCTCGACCGGCATGGCCGCGAGCGTGAAGCGGGCGGATCCGCAGCGGACGGCGATGCCGCCGTCCTCCTCGACGGAGATCTCGATGGGGGCGTTCGGCAGACGGCTGGCGATGTCGGAGAGAAGACGGCCGTGCACGAGGATCGTGCCCGGTTCGTCGACGGTGGCCTCGATCGTGGTGCGTGCGGACGCCTCGTAGTCGAAGGCCGAGAGGGTGAGCCCTTCGTCACCGGCCTCGATCAGCACTCCGGCCAGGATCGGCTGCGGGTTGCGCTGAGGCAGCAGCTTGACGACGAAGGACACAGCTTCGCTGAAGACATCGCGATTGACCTGGAACCTCACCGGCGCCCCTCCGTCTACTGAATGCGGAGGATGACACGCTTCTCCGCCCCCTGGCACACACCAGGGGATCCCATGCTAATGCCACCGGGCGTCAGGTCCAGGTCGAAGTGCCTCGGATCCGGATCCATCCCCAACCGGGCACCGGGTGGTGATCGATGGACCGAGATTCGAAAGGAGTTCTTAACGGTGTTAACGCCTGTGGATACTGTGGATAACTCTGGGGATGCTTTGCGGCTCTAGGGAACTACAAACATGTGAGTTGTGGAGACCCTGCGGAAACAGTGGGGTCCCGGGGGGTCGTGCGCCGATCCGATTCCCCGAGTTATCCACAGATCGTGGTTCCGGATGGGGATCCCACGCCGTCCTGATCCCGAGATATCCCCAAGTTATCCACATGTGGACTTCCGGGCGAGGCGGATGCCGGAATTCGCCGGCGGGTCGCCGAACGGACCTCTCCGGCCTTCCTGCGGCCGGACGGAGGGTGCTGAGCGAGGGGCCTCGCCGTGGAGGGCCTCAGCGCCGGCTGAGCTGGGCGGTGATCTCGGTCACCTGGTTGAAGATGGCGCGACGCTCCTTCATGAGCTCGCTGATCTTCTTGTACGCGTACATCACCGTCGTGTGGTCGCGATTGCCGAAGAGCTGGCCGATCTTCGGGAGGGAGAGGTTGGTCCGCTCGCGGCACAGATACATGGCGATCTGCCGCGCCGTCGCGATCTGCTGCGAGCGACTGGATCCGTAGAGGTCGTCCTCGGAGAGCTTGAAGTAGTTCGCCGTGGTCGTGATGATGTCGGTCGGCGAGACGATGCTGTCCTCGTCCTGGTCGACGATGTCGCGCAGGGCGGTCTGCGCGGTCGCGATGTCGAGCGCGGAGCGGTTGAGGTTCGCGAACGCGGTGGCGCGGATCAGAGCGCCCTCGAGCTCGCGGATGTTGGACGACACCTTGGTGGCGATGTACTCGAGCACGTCGTCCGGAACGTGGAGCTGCTCGCTCTGCGCCTTCTTGCGGAGGATCGCGATGCGTGTCTCGAGGTCGGGCGCCTGCACGTCGGTGATGAGGCCCCACTCGAACCGGCTGCGCATCCGCTCCTCGAAGCCGGTGAGGTGCTTGGGCGGCAGGTCGCTCGTGATGACGACCTGCTTGTTGTGGTCGTGCAGCTGGTTGAAGGTGTGGAAGAACGCCTCCTGGGTCTCCGCACGGCCCTGCAGGAACTGGATGTCGTCGATCATCAGGATGTCGACTTCGCGATAGCGCGCCTGGAAGGCGGATCCGCGGTTGTTGGCGATCGAGTTGATGAAGTCGTTCGTGAACTCCTCGCTCGACACGTACCGCACCTTGACCCCGGCGTACAGGGACTGGGCGTAGTCGCCGATCGCGTGGAGGAGGTGCGTCTTGCCGAGGCCGGGTCCGCCGTAGATGAACAGCGGGTTGTAGGCCTTCGCGGGTGCTTCGGCCACGGCGACGGCGGCCGCGTGCGCGAACCGGTTGGACTGGCCGATGACGAAGTTGTCGAAGACGTACTTGGGGTTGAGCCGCGACTCGTGGCGGGTCGGAGTCGGCTGCTGCTCGATGGGGGAGTCGACGCGGGTCGGCTCCTGCCGTCCCGGGACGAAGTCGGCCACCGGGATGGGAAGGGTCTGCTGCTCGACCATGTCGTGGTTGACGGTGACGCGGAAGGAGGTGACCTCGTCGCCGATGCGGGAGAGCGCCTCCATGATCGGCAGACGGAGGCGCTTGTTGATCTGCCCCGCGGTGAGGTCGTTCGGCACCTCGAGGTAGAGCGTGGCCGTCATCACGCCGGCGGGCACCGCCAGATTGAGGAAGCCCTGCAGGGGGGCCGTGACGCGTTCGTCACGGGCGAGCTCCGCGAGAAGTTCGTCCCAGATGGGGACCTCGGACTCTGCGGCTGCGGACATGGTTCCCCCGGGCGACTCGGCACAGCGGGCGGACCTGGACACGCTGCCTGTGGATAACTGCTCGTGCCACGGTAGTCAGCCTGGGCCGCGAGAGCAAGCCGCGACTGGGAACGACGGTCGGCGTGTCCCTGTTGAAGGATCCCTCCACAGATGTGGATAATGGTCCTTTCTCCCGCTCAGTTTGCGATGTCGGGGTCGACGTCGTAGCCTTAATCGGTTGACTTATGCCATTTCGGCAGTCTTTGTCCACCGTCTCCGGCCGCATCGATCCCGGTGACAGCTTCCCTTCTCCGGAGAAATCATGAGCAAGCGTACTTTCCAGCCCAACAACCGTCGTCGCGCCAAGAAGCACGGCTTCCGCGCCCGTATGCGTACCCGCGCCGGCCGCGCCATCCTCTCGGCCCGTCGCACGAAGGGCCGTGTCGAGCTCTCGGCGTAACCCGTGCTCGCCCGCCCGCATCGCCTCGTCCGCGGGTCCGACTACCGCACGGTGGTTCGGCGCGGACGGCGATACGGCGGGCCGCGGTTGGTCGTCTCGGTGCTCGACACCGGTGAACAGCGCCCTGTGCGCTTCGGCTTCATCGTGAGCAAGCAAGTGGGAAACGCAGTGACCCGGAACACCGTCCGGCGACGTCTGAAGGACGCATGCGCCCGTCAGCTCCCGCTGCCCGACGGCCTCGACATCGTGATTCGCGCCCTGCCCTCGACGGCAGAGGCGCCTTTCGTGGATCTGCTCTCGGATCTCGGACGGGCCGTCGAACGGGGTGTGCGATGAGCGCGCTCCCGGCGTACTCACGGGGAACCGCGCACCTGCACGCGGCTGACGCGCTGCGGGCGGTTCCGCTCGTGCCCCGCAACCTCGTGCTGGGGTTCCTCACCGCCTATCGCGCGGTGGTGTCGCCCCTCTATGGCGATGTCTGTGCGTTCTACCCATCGTGTTCCGCCTACGCTGTAGGTGCGGTGCAGCAGCACGGCGCGGTGAAGGGCGCAGGCCTCTCGGCGTGGCGGATCCTGCGCTGCAATCCCTGGAGCCACGGCGGCGTGGACGACGTGCCACCGCATTCCGACTTCCGACACGCCCTCACGCCACGAGGATTCGTCGTACCCTCCCGAAAGGACTGATCAGTGGGTTCCGACCTCCTGTTTGCCGCGTCAACGACGCCCGCTGCCTCGAGCGGTGGCTTCGATCTGCTCGGCATCGTCATGTGGCCGTTCAAGGCGCTGGTCGAGGCGATCCTCGTCGCCTGGCACTGGCTGTTCACCACGATCGGCATGCCGGGTGCCGCCGGTCTCACCTGGGTGCTGTCCATCGTCGGTCTCGTTCTGGTCATCCGAGCAGCGGTCTTCCCGCTCTTCGTGCGGCAGATCAAGAGCCAGCGCAAGATGATGGAAATCGCCCCTGAACTGAAGAAAGTTCAGGAGAAGTACAAGGGCAAGCGCGATCAGCTGAGCCGCGAGGCGATGAGTCGCGAGACCATGGCGCTGTACAAGAAGCACGGCACGACACCGATGTCGAGCTGTCTTCCGCTGCTGGTGCAGATGCCCTTCCTGCTCGGCATGTTCTACACGCTGAGCGATGTGAAGAAGCACGCCGTCGCGGGTGAGGGCGGTGTCTGGCTGCTGACCAAGCAGCTGACCAAGCAGTTCTACGACGCGACACTGTTCGGCGTCGCCCCGCTGCACACGAGCCTCACCGACGCGGTGCAGCAGAAGCCGGCCGGCTGGGAGACCACGGTCGCGATCCTCGTCGTGCTGGTCGTCCTCATGATCGGATCCCAGTTCTTCACGCAGCTGCAGATCATCTCGAAGAACCTGTCGCCCGAGGCCAAGACCGGCCAGGCGTATCAGATGCAGAAGATCATGCTCTACATCCTGCCGCTGGGCTTCATCTTCTCCGGTCTGTTCTTCCCGCTCGGCGTGGTCATCTACTGGTTCATCAGCAACCTGTGGACCATGGGCCAGCAGTTCCTCGTGCTCCGAGAGATGCCGACACCCGGATCCGATGCCGCCAAGGCGCGGGAGGAGCGTCTGGCGCGCAAGGGCAAGGCGATCAACTCCGAGGGCAAGGTCGTGCCGATGGCCGCCTACGAGGCCGAGCAGCAGAAGATGCTCGAGGACGCCGAGCGTCTGCGGGCCCAGCAGCCCAAGCGACAGCAGCCGAAGAGCGCCAAGCGCGCGAAGCGGGACCAGGACAAGACCCCGAACGGAGACAAGGCATGACCGAGCAGGATGTCGCCGAGCCGACCGTGTCCGATCTCGAGAACGAGGGCGACGTCGCGGCGGACTTCATCGAGGGTCTGCTGGACATCGCGGACATCGACGGCGATCTGACGCTGGACGTCAAGCAGGGGCGGGCGTACGTCTCGGTCGAGGCCGAGGGTGACGGCCTCCGTCTGCTCTCCGCTCCCGAGACGGTGCAGGCCCTGCAGGAGCTCACCCGCCTCGCGGTGCAGAGCAGCACGGGATCCTTCTCCCGCGTGATCCTGGACGTCGCCGGATCCCGTGATGCCCGCCGCTCGCAGCTCGAGCGCCTGGTCGACTCCGCGGTGGTGAAGCTCGACGAGGGTGCGTCGCAGGCGTCCTTGCCGTCGATGTCCAGCTACGAGCGCAAGCTGGTTCACGACATCGTGGCGGAGCGGGGTCTCATCTCCGAGTCCTATGGCGAGGGCCCGACCCGGCATACCGTCATCCGCCGGCGCTGACGTTTCACGTGAAACATGTCTGAACCGGTCTCATCCGAGCTCGAGCAGGAGCCGGCTGCCGCGTCGTCGCTGTTCGGCGACAGGATCGAGCTCGCCCGCGCCTTCACTGCCGCTCTGGCCGAGCAGGGGGAGGAGCGCGGTCTGATCGGCCCGCTCGAGGTGCCGCGACTGTGGACGCGGCACATCCTCAACAGTGCGATCGCCGCCCCGCTGTTCCACGGTGCTGTGGCGGACGTGGGCTCCGGTGCGGGGCTCCCCGGCATCGTGCTCGCGATTGCGCGACCTGACGTGCGGTTCACCTTGATCGAGCCGATGGAACGCCGTGTCGCCTGGCTCGACGAGCAGGTCACGGCGCTCGGGCTCTCGAACGTGACGGTCGTCCGCGGGCGTGCAGAGGATGTCGGACTCAGTGGGACCTTCGACATGGTCACCGCTCGCGCCGTGAGCGCCCTGCGCACCCTTCTTCCGTGGACCGCTCCTCTCGCCCGCAATGGGGGAGAGCTCGCGCTACTCAAGGGCATCAACGCCGAGAACGAGATCACGGCGGCCCAGAAGCAGATCAGGAAGTTCCTGCTGAGCGACGTGCGGGTCGAGGTCCTCGGCGAGGGTGTTCTCGCCGAGACGACGCGGGTGCTGCGCGCCACGGTTCGCGGCTGAGTCCCGACCCCGTTCGTCATCGGCGATCTTTCGCACGTTCTCGACCGAACCAGCCCGATAGGTGGCGCCGGGGCTGCGGGATGTGACGTCGACGAATGGGCGGGTTCCTTCCCGCTGCGCGGGCGCCTCCCGATATTCGTCGACGTCACACCCCTCCACCCTTTCTCGGGGCGGAGGGGGAGTGTTCGCTACTCCCATGGGGGTACCTACCGCTGTGTTTCACGTGAAACGTGGTCCAATCCAGATGGCAGATGGTCTTGCGGCCTCCGTGGCACGGTAGGGCGGCTCCTGGTGACACTGGTTTGATGGGTCATCACTCTTGGGTAGCTAGCGCATCGCGATCTATGGCTGGCGCAGATCCGGGGTAGGGGCCTCGAAGCTACGTTTCACGTGAAACACCGGCTTGCCCCGCTCGCTCCTCTTTGTGGGCGGCGGCAACCGCGCCCAGCAGGTGAGGGCGCAGTGGTGTGCGGGTGCCGAATATAGGGAGGGGCCCGCGAAGCGGGAAGGTACCCTCCGATTCGGCACCTGCACACCCTGGAGCCCGGGCGCTCAACGATCGGGTGGGTCGGCCTCACCATGTGGCGCAGGCTGACGAGGGTGAGCCGCACCATTCAGCCCATGTTTCACGTGAAACATCGTCGCGCCTCTCGCTTCGCTCCCCCTCCGGCGTGGGGCGGTGACCGCGGCAGGCAGGGGAGGGCGCAGGGGTGTTTGAGGGTAGCGAATATCGGGGCCGCACAGCGGGTAGGAACCCGCCCCTTCGCCACCTGAACACCCCGGGATCTCGGGCGCGCAACCGCGTGCCCGCCAGTGCCTGTCGCCCCACACCGTCCTCCACCACCATGTTTCACGTGAAACATCACCCGGATTCGCCGATGCACAAGAGGATTGTCGGCCGCGCAAGTTAGAGTGGAGATTCCGTCGTTTCCCCGTCGGAGATCGTCGAAAGGAGTGGATGTTTCACGTGAAACAGTCCTCAAGCACCTCGACTGCTGGATACGGCGTGGACACCCCCCTTGCGCGGGAACTGGCGGATCTGACCGCTCGCCGCAGGGCACTGGAGTCGGTCACGGTCGGATTCGACGGCCCGACTCGTGTCTTCACGATCTCGAACCAGAAGGGTGGCGTCGGCAAGACGACGACAGCGGTGAACATCGCCGCGGCGATGGCGGATCTCGGGGCGAAGGTCCTCGTGATCGATCTGGATCCGCAAGGGAATGCGTCGACGGCCCTGGGGGTCCCGCATACAGCGGACCTGCAGAGCATCTATGACGTTCTGATCAGCGACGTCCCCCTTGCGGATGTCGTACAGGTGAGCCCCGAGTCGCCGAATCTGCTGTGCGCGCCGAGCACCATTCACCTCGCCGGCGCGGAGATCGAGCTCGTCTCCCAGGTGGCGAGAGAACATCGACTGCGTACGGCCCTCAACGACTACCTGGCCGCGCATCCCGCGGACGTCGTCATCATCGACTGCCCACCCTCGCTGGGCCTGCTCACGATCAACGCCTTCACGGCCGCGACCGAGGTCATGATCCCGATCCAGTGCGAGTACTACGCGCTGGAGGGACTGAGCCAACTGCTCGGCAACATCCGGATGATTCAGAAGCACCTGAATCCCGAGCTCACGATGTCGACGATCCTCCTGACGATGTTCGATGGACGCACGCGTCTCGCCCAGCAGGTCGCGGAGGAGGTGCGGGGTCACTTCCCGCGCGAGGTGCTGGATACGGTGATCCCGCGCTCGGTGCGGGTCTCCGAAGCACCGAGCTTCGGTCAGACGGTGATCGCTTACGACGGTCAGTCAGTGGGCGCGGTCGCCTACAGGGAAGCAGCAGTGGAGATCGCCCGTCGGGCGACCGAAAACGAGAAGGGGCACTGATGGCCAAACGCACAGGACTCGGCCGGGGGATCGGCGCACTCATCCCCACCTCGGATGCCACGGAGCGCCCCGTCGACGTGTTCTTCCCCGGCGCGCGGATCGCAACGGCGCCAGAGTCGGCCGTTGCGGCGAAGGCGTCGGAGCCGGAAGAGGACCTCGTCGCCGTACCCGGTGCCCGTCTGATCCGCGTGAATCCGCACGACATCGTCCCGAATCCGCGTCAGCCGCGCACGCACTTCAATGAGGGTGACCTCGCCGAGCTCGTGCACAGCGTGCGCGAGTTCGGTGTGCTGCAGCCCGTGGTGGTGCGTCAGAACGAGGACGGCCAGTACGAGCTCATCATGGGGGAGCGGCGCACGCGCGCGGCACGGGAGGCGGGACTGGAGTCGATCCCCGCGATCCTGCGCGAGACGGCGGACGAGGATCTCCTGCGCGACGCGCTGCTCGAGAACCTGCACCGCTCCCAGCTGAACCCGCTCGAGGAGGCATCCGCCTACCAGCAGCTGCTCGAGGACTTCGGCATCACTCAGGAGGCGCTCGCCCACCGGATCGGCCGCTCGCGTCCGCAGGTGAGCAACACGATCCGCCTGCTGCGTCTGCCGGTTCCCGTGCAGCATCGCGTGGCGGCCGGTGTCCTGTCGGCGGGGCATGCCAGGGCGATCCTCTCCCTCGATGACGCCGATCTCATGCAGCGTCTGGCAGACAAGGTCGTCAACGAGGATCTCTCGGTGCGCGCGACCGAAGAGGCGGCGAAGAGCATCGCCGCCGCGGGCGAGATGTCGAAGTCGGTCAAGCCGCAGGCCGGCGCACGCCGTGCCTACCTCGATGACGTCGCGGGCAAGCTCGGCGACCGCCTGAACACCCGTGTGCAGATCGCTCTCGGAGCCAGGAAAGGCCAGGTCAAGATCGAGTTCGCTTCGATTCAGGATCTGAACCGCATCCTGTCGGAGATCGGCGAGGAAGGCTTCGGCTCCTAAGCGCCCCCTTGCTTTCCCGCCTCGACGAAGGCCCGGTGATGCTCCGCGAAAAGCGGATCCTCCGGGCCTTCGTGCATCTCGCGCCGCGTAGGCTTGGGGGGTGACTGAATCTCCGACCCGCCGCGCCAGCCTCGAAGTGCTGCGCGCTGAAGCGGCGGATGAGCTGGCCGTCCTCGTCCAGGAGCGGCTGCTCGGGGGAGAGGACCCGTGGGCCTTCATGGAGGAGCTGCCCAGCGTCGACGAGCTGGTGGTCTTCCTGCTGCGCGCCGACGAGATCGTCGACAGCGGCGGTGTCCGCCCCGATGAGGCCGGCAACTTCGACGTCCTCCGCCGGATCGCCCTCGACTATCCGGAGCTGACCCCGATCGTCTGGGGCCTGCTCGGGGACGGTCCGAAGTATCGGCGATGGGACCTGCTCGCGGACGACGCCCGGTCCTGACCAGGATGCGGCGACGTTTCACGTGAAACATCGCTCGGCGCTGCGGCAGCTGCGGTAGCCAGCGAGGGGCGGTCAGCGCGCGACACGTTCCTCGTATCGGCGCCGCGGACGTGGGGGACGAGGCGTGACGGATGCTCGTGATGTCGTCGAGAACCTGCTGCGCGCGGGGTAGGTCCGTGGCCGAGGTCAGGTCGCGCGGCATGGCGACGAGTCAGGACAGCATGCATCGTCTACCTGGGGTGAGCGGGGAGGGTGCTCCCACACGTAGCTTCCGAATGACACCCCGTGCTGGCGCTCTGGATCGGGTTTCACTGACCGTTTCACGTGAAACGGGGACCTCCACGTCCGGATCCGAGCCTCGCGATCTTCGGGGGAGCGAAGTGTTTCACGTGAAACATCGCCAGGGAACGACGAAGCCCGCCCTCCTGAAGGAGAGCGGGCTTCGCAGCGGTCGGTGGGATCAGCCGAGGAACGCGGCCAGATCCTGCTCAAGAGCGAACTTCGGCTTGGCGCCGATGATCGTGGTCTTGACCTCGCCGCCCTGGAAGACCTTCATCGCCGGAATCGACGTGATCTGGTACTTCATGGCGAGATCGGGGTTCTCATCCACGTTGAGCTTGAGGATGGTGATCTTGTCGCCGTTCTCGGACTGGATCTGGTCCAGGACGGGAGCGACCATACGACAGGGACCGCACCACTCGGCCCAGAAGTCGACCAGAATGGGGCCATCGGCCTGAAGCACGTCCTGCTCCCAGGTCGCCTGGCTGGTTGCCTTGGCAGTCATGATTCTCCTTTGTGAAAGCGTGAGACGCTCAGAGGCGTCAACAGCGATAAGGGCTGAAGTGTTCCCGAGGCCTAGACGAGGACCGACTCGGCAGCGGTTCCGTCCGAGAGGGCCGCGAGGAAGTGCTCCACGTCGAGGGCCGCGACGGTGCCGGATCCGGCAGCGGTGATCGCCTGGCGGTAGGTCGGGTCGATCACGTCGCCGGCCGCGAACACGCCGGGAACAGAGGTGCGGGAGGTGCGCCCGTCGACCCAGATCGTTCCCTCGGCGGTCAGGTCGAGCTTGCCGTGCACGAGGTGCGTACGCGGGTCGTTGCCGATCGCGATGAACAGGCCGTCGACCGGGAGGTCGGTCGTGGTGCCGTCGACCGTGTTGCGCAGACGCACGCCGGTGGTCGCGTCATCGCCGAGGACCTCTTCGACGGCGCTGTTCCAGATGAACTCGATCTTGTCGTTCGCGAAGGCGCGCTCCTGCATGATCTTGGAGGCGCGGAGCGAGTCCTTGCGGTGGATGATGTAGACCTTCGAGGCGAACTTCGTGAGGAAGGTCGCCTCCTCCATCGCCGAGTCTCCGCCGCCGACGACGGCGATCGTGCGCTCGCGGAAGAAGAAGCCGTCGCAGGTCGCGCACCAGGAGACTCCGTGCCCGGAGAGGCGCTCCTCGCCGGGGATGCCCAGCGTGCGGTAGGCGGATCCGGTCGCGTAGATGACGGACGCGGCCTCGAGCACCGTCCCGCTGCCGAGCGTCACCTTCTTGACCTCGCCGTCGAGCTCGAGCTCGGTGACGTCGTCATAGAGAACCTCGGTGCCGAACTTCTCGGCCTGCTCCTGCATCTTGGCCATCAGGTCGGGGCCCTGGATGCCTTCGGGGAAGCCGGGGAAGTTTTCGACCTCGGTGGTCTTCATCAGCTCGCCTCCGACCTCGACCGAGCTCGCCACGAGAACCGGGTTCAGGTTGGCGCGAGCCGCGTAGATCGCCGCGGTGAATCCCGCAGGTCCCGAACCGATGATGATGACCTGTCGCATTGCCTCTCCTTGCTGTCGCACGCTTCAACACATGGTACCGGCGCGGCATTCCGCGGAGCTGGGCGAGCCTCACACGCGGTAGAACCGGTCGCACCGCATCATGAGGCATGAGCGAGCGCGAGTGGGGTCGGATCAGCGATCGCGCCGAGCACCCGCAAGGCGACGCCTTGCGGGTGAGGGACGCGGCGCCGGATCCGGATCGCCGCGCCGTGGTGCTGGCATGGCTGCTCATCCTCTTCTCGGCGGTCGGGGCGTACCTCTTCTTGCAGCTGATGTTCGGCGACGGGCTCAAGGTCAATCGCTGCGGTGAGAGCTGCCGCTACGACGAGGTCGACGCCGCGATGGCGCTGTACCGCTGGGGCGCGTCCGCCATGACGATCCTGACTTTCGCCGCATCAGGCTGGGCCTGGCATCGTGGATGGCGCGTCGCCTGGGCGCCGCTGACCGGCATCGCGGCCCTCATCGCCGTGTACGCGGTCGCTGCGGGCTGGATCGACGCGGCGACGCCCTCGACAGGCGCGTGAGCGTTGCGGAGGCGGGCGTCAGTCCGCCGCGACGTCGACGACGCGGGTCCCGCCGAAGACGGGGGAGAGGGATCCGGCGGACAGTGCGGCGAGGTCGTCGATGAGCACCGACCGATCGGACGGAGGGACCCAGAGTGTGAACGACGCCAGGGTTCC
>NZ_NCKN01000383.1 GCF_002257455.1 Microbacterium sp. 13-71-7 | reverse complement strand
GCGGCGGATCCAGGCTGCGGTGGAGTTGCTGGCGGACGAGCCGCGCCCGCCTGCCGCGAAACCGCTCGTGAACAGCGACGGGGCCTGGCGCGTGCGCATCGGCGATTATCGGGTGATCTACGACATCCAGGACGGCCGGCTGATCGTGCTGGTCCTCGCGGTCGGGCACCGCAGAGAGATCTACCGCGAGAGGTGAGCGCCGAGGAATCGGCGTGAACTCGAACGGCGGAAACGAGCAATACGGATGTGAACCCCGATAACCAGGGGATTCAGAGGCAGGTCCTCCGTCCGGTCTCGGCCGCCCGCGACCTCGGGTAGACTGGACGACGGCTCTCCGCGTGGCGGCACCCAGGCCAAATCCCCCAGGGCGGAAACGCAGCAAGGGTAACCAGGCTCTGCCGGGTGCGCGGAGGGTCTTTTCTTTTGCCCTGCGCCGTGCGCCTCATCGTGCGTATCGCCTGCGCCGCTGGCACGCGCGAAAGCGGTTCGCTCGGTGGTCGCGGGTGGCCCTTCCGGGTTCCTCTTGTGCGCATCTTGCGACAAGGGCGACGAGGTCCGTTTCGTCCTGCACACCAAGCGGATCCGGGAAGTTCTGCACAGATCGGAAATATCCCCTGATCTGGGCGTTCGAATGTCCGTGGCCCGGGTTGAATAGGGGTATGACATCGACGACGCGCGAAGCTCTGGAACAGGTCGAGCACCTGCTCCAGCAGGTGTGCGCGTCGGCTGAGGTGACGACGCAGTTCGAGGGCGTCGCGGATCTGGAGACGATCCGCATCCTGCAGTCGCTCGGGCGCGTGCAGCGGCTGCTCGACGCGGGCATCACGACCGCGGCCGCACATGCGAAGGAGCGGGAGGCCGGGGCCGCGTCATCGACGATCAGCGCTGCCGCTGGGTGCGCCGACCTGACCGAGCTGCTGCGCCGTGCACTGCGGGCGGATGTGGGCACGGCCCGCAGGTACGTGCGCGCTGCGGACGCGGTCGGGGGCGATTTCCTGCTGTCTGCGGGAGAGCACGCGCCGGCCCGGTTCGAGGCTCTCGGGCAGGCCCTGCGTGACGGGGAGATCTCCGTGACCGGGTTGCTCGCCGCGATCGGTCCCGTCGAGCGGGCCCGCGCGCGGATCACCGATGATGAGCGTGAGGCTCTCGACGCTCTGCTCGCGAACACGGCCCGAGGACGGGACCTGCCCGACGAGCACGGCAACCCCGGCCCCGCGCCGTCCACCGACGAACTCGCCGACTTCGCCCGCGCCCTGATGCTCCGGATCGACCCGGATGGCGCCGAGCCCGACGACCGGCGAGCGGAGCACAACCGGGGGTTCACGATCGGCCGCCTTCGCGACGGCGTGCGTCCGGTGCAGGGCGGGCTGCTGCCGGAGGTCGCCGGCGTGCTGGAGCGCGTGTTCGATGCGCTCAACAACCCCGCCGCTGCCGGCTCTCCCGACCTGAGCAGGCGCGCCGGAGGCGATTCGGATCCTGCGTCAGGATCCGGCGCGTCGGTCGGACCTGATGATTCTGTTGGCGGACGCGGGGACGTGCGCTTCTGCGAGCCCGACGACGACCCGCTCGATCCGGCCCTCGAAGGCGGCCCGGTCGACACCCGCACCCGGGCGCAGCGCAACCACGACAACCTCGCCGCGATCCTGAACGTCGCCGCCGCCCATGCGGACATGCCCACGCTCGGCGGCGCGGCCCCGACGCTGGTCGTCTCCGTGTCCGCGGCGGACTATGCCCGCGGCACCGGACGAGCGTTCATCGAGGGCATGAACGATGACGTTCCCCTGTCGGTCGCGCACCACACCGCCTGCGCCGGCGGGATCCAGCGCGTGCTGTACGACGAACACGGCCAGATCGTCTCCCTCGGCACCTCGGCGCGGATCTTCAACGCCCTGCAACGCCGCGCGATCCTGCATCGCGACCGGGAGTGCGTGATCCCCGGCTGCCATGTGCCCGCGACCTGGTGCGAGATCCACCACGTCCGAGAGCATGCCGACGGCGGCCCGACCCACACCGGCAACGGCGTCGCCCTCTGCTGGCATCACCACCGCACCCTCGACACCTCGGGATGGCGCATCCGCATGAGCCACGGCGCCCCCGAGATCCGCGGACCGCACTGGTGGGACCCCTACGGCGGT
>NZ_NCKN01000382.1 GCF_002257455.1 Microbacterium sp. 13-71-7 | reverse complement strand
TGCTGATCTGGAGTCTGATCACCGAGCCCGGCGATGGCGTCGCCGGCGCCGTCGTCGCGGCGCTCGGGCCCACGGAGGCTCTGGACGTGGTGGCAGGCGGGTACGGCGGATCCGCGGAGTCGTCGGGGGAGGAACGTCCCGCGGCGGGCGCACTGCGGGAGGGGCGTCGTCGATGGGCGCCCCGACTCGATCCGGAGCCGCATCTGGGCGGCCTGCGAGCGGCGGCGCGCCTGGGGGTGAGGCTCCTGCTCCCCTCGGATCCGGAGTGGCCTGCCTCCGCGGCCGACCTCGGCGCGCACGCGCCGCTCGCGCTCTGGCTGCGTGGCGACCCCATCGCGCCGGCGGGTGGCGGCGTCGCGGTCGTCGGCGCCCGTGCCTCCTCGAACTACGGGGAGCACGTCGCGGGAGAGTTCGCCGGTGAGCTCGCCGCGGAGGGACGCGTGATCGTCTCCGGTGGCGCGTACGGAATCGACGGCACCGCGCACCGTGCCGCGTTGCGCGCGGGTGGGACAACCGTGGCGGTGCTCGCCGGCGGCGTGGATCGCCCGTATCCGAGCGGGCATGCGCAGCTGTTCCAGCGGATCGAGGCGAGCGGCGCGCTCGTGAGCGAGGTCGCCTGCGGCGTCGCACCGACCAGGTGGCGGTTCCTGGCGCGCAATCGGCTGATCAGCGCGCTCTCCGCCGCGACGGTCGTCATCGAGGCGGGGCAGCGGAGCGGATCCCTGAACACCGCAGGGCATGCCGCCGCGCTCGGGAGGCCGCTGGGAGCCGTGCCGGGGCCGATCACCTCGACGGCGTCCGCCGGATGCCATCGGCTGCTGCGGGACTACGACGCGCGCTGCATCACATCCGTCGCCGATGTGCGGGAGCTGCTCGGCGCCGCGCCGGTCGCGGCGAGGAGCAGTGCGGAGGATCCGGACATGGTGCGCCTGGCCGATGCCCTGAACGCGCGCGCGGCCCGCAGCAGCACGGAGTTGGCGCAGCGCAGCGGACTGAGCATCGATCGGGTCGAGGCGCTCCTCGGCATCCTGGAGCTGGACGGCAGCGCCGTCCGCTCGGAGCGCGGATGGCGCAGCGTCCTGCACTGAGAGCGGTGCGCTGCATCGCGAGCGGCGTGCTACATCGCGAGCGGCGTGCTACATCGCGAGCGGCGTGCTGCATTGACTGGAGCCTGCCACGAGTCGGCACCCGGCCCGCGCGTGCTCCTGCTCGCGAGGGGCGCGGGAGCGCATGCTGGAGCCATGCGCGTATCCGAGGCTGCCGCGGCGTTCACGACGCACCTCACCCAGGTGCGCCGGCTGTCCACGGCGACGGTGCGCGCGTACCGCTCGGATCTGGCCGATCTGGCCGCGTCCACCGCGGATGCGGAACTCCCGGACGTGGATCTGGAGGCGCTGCGGGACTGGCTGTGGCGGGCCACGCAGCGGGGCGACGCGCGCTCGACGCTGGCGCGTCGGACGGCGGCGGTGCGCTCGTTCTTCTCCTGGGCCACGGAGATCGGGCTCGTCAGCGTCGATCCCGCGCTGCGCCTCGTGACCCCCAAGCGCGGTCGCACGCTGCCGGCGGTCGCCTCGGCCGACGCGATGCGGGTGCTGCTGGACGAGGCGCGCGACGGTGCGCTCGACGGGGATCCGATCCGGCTGCGAGACAGCGCGATCCTCGAGCTGCTGTACGGATCCGGCATGCGCGTCTCCGAGCTGTGCGGCCTCGCCGTCGACGACCTCGACCTCGACCGGGGCACCGCGCGCGTGGTCGGAAAGGGCGACAAGGAGCGCGTCGTGCCGTTCGGCGCTCCGGCGCGCGACGCGGTGGCGAAGTATCTGCGCCGGGCGCGCCCCGTGCTCGTGGCGCGTGCCGAGCGGCCGGGCCCTGCGCTGTTCCGCGGATCCAGAGGGGGAGCACTCGGACCGCGCACGGTGTACGAACTGGTGGCCCGCGTACTCGCACCCGTCATCGGCGCGGAGACCGTCGGCCCGCACGCCCTGCGCCACTCCGCCGCCACGCACCTGCTCGACGGTGGGGCCGATCTGCGCGCGGTGCAGGAGATCCTCGGACACGCCAGCCTCGGGACCACCCAGATCTACACGCACGTCTCGGCGGAGCGGCTCACCGCGAGCTACCGGCTGGCGCATCCTCGTGCGTG
>NZ_NCKN01000044.1 GCF_002257455.1 Microbacterium sp. 13-71-7 | reverse complement strand
ACTGCGGCGGCCCGTACCACCCCGCCAGCCCCTGATCGGGACTCAGCCAGCCGTCCCCATCGAGCTGGATCCTGTTCACATCCGCATCGATCAGCGGCGCGCCCCCCTGAAGCACGGTCACGTGCACGGGCGTCCCTGCGATGTCCTGCAACGGCGCCGGAGTCGGCGCGGCAGCCGCGGTCGGGCTCGGCGAAGGGGCCGGCGCGACAGGCGTGGCAGGCGCGACGGTGCGTGTCGGCGAGGCCGGCGACGTGGACATCGGGACGTCGCCGAGTGCGGATCGCGTCGCGCTCCAGAGCAGCACGGCCGCTCCGCCCGCGAGGAGCCCCACGACGAGCAGGGCCACCGCGAGGCGGCGGCGCGTCGCGGTGGCCCTGTCGTTCATGATGTGCCGTTGCGGGTGCGGCTCAGCCGCGGCGGGAGCGGATGAGCAGCCCCGCTCCGGTCAGCGCACCGGCCGCGATGACCCCCAGACCGGCCGCGAGCACCAGCACCGCGGTCTGGTCGCCGTCGGTCTGCACGGTGGTCGGCACGATGTGCGTCTCGGGCTCGACGACGGGCGGTGCGACCACGGGCGGCGTCACGACCGGCGGCGTCACCACCGGCGGCGTCACGACCGGGCACGTCACGGCGTCGTGGTGCACCGTCTTGTAGACCGCGGGGATCTCAGGAGTCCCGGGAACCGCCGGGGTGTCGACGACCTCGGTCGCCGTCCAGTAGAAGTAGTCCGCGTTGCCGGGGGTCCCCGCCTGGAAGATCGTGTTCAGCGGGTCGTCCGAGTGTCCGGGGAAGTACGCCTCGGTGTTCTTCTGCCACCCGTCGCTCGGCGGGATGTCGGAGGGCGCCGGGCCGTCCGGCCCGCCCTTCCAGGAGTAGCGCTGGTACTCGGTGTGCGTGACGGCGGGCGTACCCGGCGTGGCCGGCACCGCGGGTGTGACGAGCACCTGCTCGTCCGACGCGGGCATCGGCGTGCACGGTGCATCCTCCGCGGATGCGCCCGGCACCGTGATCAGGATTCCTGCGACGGCGAGCGACATCGCCCCCGCCGCACAGGCGGCCTTGCGGAGCGCCCCAGCGCCCCATTTGTTCGTAGACATCTCCCCAGCTCCCCAGCTCGGTGATCGGTGACGATCACACGCATCCGGGTACGAAGAGATCGGCGGAGTGTCCGACGGACACCGCGAATCCAGTTCCCCAAGTTCGTCGGGTCCCACCCCGTCAAGAGTTGCCCACGCCCCAGCCCGTGCAATCTTTGAGGCAAACCATACCGGTCTTCCGGCATACGGGCAATGGATCCGGCAGAACCCGACGGAGCCGGGCTCCGGCGCCCCGCCCGAGGCCTGTCTAGCGCCGGATCGCCCGGTAGCGGTTCTCCGGACGCCCCACCGCACCATAGCGCGGGGCGACCTCGGCCTGCCCGATCGTGGCGAGGTGGTCGAGATAGCGGCGGGCGCTCACCCGCGACATCCCCAGGGCGTCGGCGATCTCCGCCGACGACATGTCACCCTCTGCGCCGTCGAGCAGAGCGGCGACCCGCTGAAGGCTCGAGGCCGAGAGGTTCTTGGGTGCGGCCGCGGCATCGTCGGCTCCGCCCCCCAGCATCAGATCGACCGCCCGCTGATCGAGATCCGCATCCCCCGCCGTCATGCTGAGCGCCCGCTGTACCTCGTTCAGCCGGCGGTGCAGATCCGCCTTCGTGAAGGGCTTCACCAGATAGTGCCGCACGCCCAGCATCCGCGCGCGGCGGACGGTCTCGAGGTCGCGGGCCGCGGTCACCGCGATCACCTCCACGTCGGTGCGCGTCGTCCGCAGCCGGCGCAGCAGCTCCAGTCCGTTCAGATCGGGGAGATAGACGTCGAGCAGCAGCAGATCGGGGCGATGGTGCTCGATCTCCCTGAGGCCCTCCGTCGCGGTGTGCGCGACCGCGACCGCCTCGAAGCCGGGATGGGCGTCGACCAGCGTCGCGTTGAGGGCGGCGAGCATCCGATCGTCCTCGACGATCACGACCCTGGCGGGGCTCATCGCGCAGCCCGCGCCTCGAACGACCACGGCACGTCGACGACGAAGCGCGCGCCTCCGATCGCGGAGGCCTCGGCGACCGCCGTGCCGCCCAGCCGCTGCGCCACACGCTTGACGATCGTGAGCCCGATCCCGCGCCGCTCCTTGCGCGGCACCGATCCCTTGTCCGAGACGTCGATCTCGAAGACCGCGTCGCGCAGATGCGCCGGCACGCCGGGACCGTCGTCGTCGACGCTCACCGTGATCCGATCCGGCGCGACGTCGTCCCTGATCCGCAGCACCACGCGCCCTCCCCGGGACTCCAGGGCCTCGATCGCGTTGTCGAGCAGGTTGCCGACGATCGTGAGCAGGTCGTCGTCCTGCTCGACCTCGCGCAGATGGGATTCGGGATCCACGATCAGGTCGATCCCGAGCTCCTGCGCCCGTGCCGACTTGGCCAGCACGAGCGCCGAGACCTCGATGTCGTCGATGCCGTGCATCAGCTGCCCCGTCGGAAGGGCCCCGCCTCCGCCGACGCGGTGGATGAAGGACAGCGCCGCGTCGGTCTGGTCCGTCTCGAGGAGGCCGCTGAGCACCTGCAGCGTGTTGAAGAACTCGTGGGACTGCGCCCTCAGGTCATCGGCGAGACTGCGCGCGCCGCTCAGGTCGCGCAGCGTCTCCTCGAGCTCCGTCCGGTCGCGGAGCATCGCGATGTGGCCGACGTCGCGATCCTTCACGCGCGCCGCGGCGCCGTGCACCACGAGCACGCGCTCGCCCGAGAGCACGGGGGTCTCCGCGGTCTCGCCGGAGAGCAGGAACCGCGCCAGCTCCTCGTCGAGCACGTCCGCCGCGTCCTCGCCCAGGATCTGGTCCGACTCCACGCCGAGCAGCCGGGCTGCCGCATCGTTGACCACCACGAGCCGACCGTCCGCGTCCACGGCGATGAACCCCTCCTGGATCCCGTGCAGCATCGCCTCCCTGGTGTCCAGCATCGTGCGGATCTCCTCCGACTCGAGGCCGTAGATGCGCCGGCGCAGCAGCCAGCCGATCCACACCGAGCCGATCACGCCGATCACGGCGGCGGCGATCGGCGCGATGATCAGACCGGGGAGATCGTCGACGAACTGCGCCTGGAGATCCACCTCGAAGATCCCGACGGAGACGATCCCGATGACCGTGCCTTCCGGCCCGTGGATCGGGACCTTCACCCGCCAGGATTCGCCCAGCGTGCCCGTCTGGGTCTCGATCTGGACCTTTCCGGAGAGCGCGACCGAGGGATCCGTCGAGACCTTCTCGCCGATGCGCTCCGGATTCGGATGCGAGTAGCGGATGCCGCGATCGTCGGTCACGACGACGTAGCTGAGGCCGGACGACTTCCGCACGGCCTCCGCGACCGGCTGGATCTGCCCCTGGGGATCCTGCGCCAGCAGCGCCTCCACCACGGTCGGCAGGCCGGCGACCGATTGCGCGATCGCGACCATGCGATCCCGGTAGGCGTCCCGGTTCGCCTGGGCGGCGAGGACGGCGGCGACCGCGCCGGTCCCTGCGACGATGACGAGCACGATGGCGATCTGCAGCACCAGCAGCTGCGTGCTCAACGACATCGATCGACGCACGTGACCAGTGTCCCACGGGGCATGGCGACGCGCGCCGGAGGCAGGGGCCTCCGTGCGGGCGCCGCTCGTGCGCTGAGCGATGCTCATCTCCGGTCGCTCTGCGTGCGCGCCGCCTCCCGCTCCGGCGCGGCGTCGTCGGCCGGCTCCGGCACCTCGATCGTGGGGGTCAGCGTCGTGGGCAGACCTCCCACCTCGACCAGCACGTCCCGCTTCGACGGGCGGCGGCGCAGCACGAAGGTGAGGACGAAGACCAGGGCGAGCGTGCCGTAGATCGCCCAGGTGAACGGCGTGGAGATCAGCGTGCCGGGATCGCCGCCGGCGATGTCGAGCGCGCGCCGGAACTGCACCTCCGCGATCGGCCCGAGGATCGCCCCGACGATGAGCGGCGAGACCGGGTATCCGAACCGGCGCATGACGTATCCGAGCACGCCCAGCACGAGGAGCAGGCCCACGTCGAAGGTGGAGCCTCCGGCGGCGTACGCGCCCAGCACCGCGAAGGTCGCGATCCCGGCGAACATGTACGGCTTCGGGATCTTCAGCAGCTTGACCCACAGGCCCACGAGCGGGAGGTTGAGCAGCAGCAGGATCGCGTTGGCGACGACGAGGCTCGCGATGAGGCTCCACACCAGCGGACCGTTGGTCTCCAGCAGCTGGGGTCCGGTCTGGATCCCGTACTGCTGGAACGCGACGAGGATCACCGCGGCGGTCGCGGAGGTCGGGATGCCGAGCGTGAGGAGCGGCACCATGGTGCCGGCCGCGTTCGCGTTGTTCGCCGCTTCCGGCCCTGCCACGCCCTCGATCGCGCCGTGGCCGAACTCCTGCGGGCGCCGGGACAGCCTGCGCTCCAGCGTGTACGACAGGAAGGTGGGGATCTCGGATCCTCCAGCGGGGATGACGCCCAGGGGGAAGCCGATCGCCGTGCCGCGCAACCAGGGCTTCCACGAGCGCCGCCAGTCCTCGCGGTTCATCCAGCGTCCTGCGAACGGCATCACCTTGAAGACCAGGGTCGACTGGTGCGCGACCACGTAGAACAGCTCGCCGATCGCGAAGAGCGCGACGATCAGCACCACCGTGTCGATGCCGTCGAGCAGCGGAAGCAGGCCGAACGTGAGGCGCTGCTGGCCGCTCTGGAAGTCGATCCCGACGAGCGAGATCGCGAGTCCCACCGCCATCGAGATGAGTCCGCGCAGCGGCGAGCTGCCGACCAGCGCGCTCACGGTGAGGAAGGCGACCACCATGAGGGCGAGATAGTCCTGCGGGCCGAGCTGCACCGCGATGTCCACGATCCATGGCGCGAAGAACGCCACCAGCATCGTCGCGATCGTGCCCGCGACGAAGGAGCCGATCGCCGCGGTCGCCAGAGCCGTGGCCCCGCGTCCCATGCGCGCCATCCTGTTGCCGTCGATCGCGGTGATGACGGATCCGGATTCGCCCGGCGTCTTCAGCAGGATCGCGGTCGTCGATCCGCCGTACATCGCTCCGTAGTAGATGCCGGCGAACATGATGAAGGCCGCCGACGGGTCGACCGAGTAGGTGAGCGGGAGCAGCAGGGCGATGGTGAGCGCGGGCCCGATCCCCGGCAGCACGCCCACGAGCGTCCCGACGATCGTCCCGATCAGTGCGAACAGCAGGTTCTGCGGCTGGAACGCCAGCTCGAACCCGTGCATGAGTCCTTCGAGGCCGGGCATCAGATGATCCCTTCCAGGAAGCCCGCGGGCAGATCGATCGAGAGCAGTCTCGTGAAGGAGAAGAAGATCACGCAGGCGGTCGCCAGGGCGATCACGAGCGCGATCAGATACCGGCGGGATCCCATCGCGAGGGAGATCAGATAGAACATCACGGTGGTCGCGGGGATGAAGCCGAGCGGCTCCACGGTGAACAGGAAGAACAGGAGCCCTGCGGCGGCGATGCCGAGTGCGGTCCAGTGCGTGCGGGTGACGTCGACGTCGCCCTCGGCCTGCTCCGGCTCCCCGCGCCGGCCGCGCGCGAGCTGGACGGCCAGCACCACGGCCAGCACCAGCAGCAGGCTTCCCACGACGATCGGCATGAAGCCGGCGCCGATCCCGGAGGCGGAGGTCGACTGGCGCTGGCCGAGACCGTCGAGGAGGACGATCCCGCCCAGGACGAACACCGCCGCGGCGACGGCCCACTCGCCGATCCCCCTCGTCGGTGTCGGATCAGGACCCTTCCCGTGGTCCTCAGGGTGCGGGTCCTCGTGGGTGGCGGTCCCCTGATGCGAGGAGAGTTCGCTCATCGGATGCTCCTTCATGCGGCTGGATACGGCGCGGGCACGACGGCCCGCGGAGGAGGATCCCCTCCTCCGCGAGCGCCGGTGCTACTTCGCGAGACCGAGGTCCTTGAGGACGCTCTGCACCCGGGTGTTCTCGGTCTTCAGCCAGCCCGCGAACTCGTCACCGGCGATGTAATTGTCGAGCCACTCGTTCTTCTTCAGCTCGGCCTTCCACGCGTCGCCGGCGTGCATCTTCTCGATCGCGGCGAGGTACTGGGCCCGCAGCTTGGCGTCGATCCCTCCCGGCGCCATGATCGAACGCCAGTTGGCGAACTCGAGCTTCGGGTCGATCTCCCCCGCCGCTTGGGCGAACGTGAGGGCGCCGTCGTTCTTCAGCGACGACACGAGCAGACCGGTCAGCTCGCCGCTCTCGATCTGCGCCGCGAACTCGCCGGTGCCGGCGATGCCCGCCTGCACCTTGCCGCCGAGCAGCGCGGTGGTGGCCTCGCCGCCGCCGGAGTACGGCACGTAGTTGACGTCGGAGGGCTTCACGCCGTAGTGCTGGGCGAGCAGGCCGATGAAGAGGTGGTCGGCGGAGCCGGCGGATCCCCCCGCGATCGCGACGGACTTGGGATCCTTCTTGATCGCCGCGAAGAGGTCATCGGCGTTCGCGAACGGAGAGCCCTTGGGCACCACGATCGCCTCGTGCTCGCCGACGAGACGCGCGATCGGGCTGAGGTCGTCGAGGGACACGGAGGTGCCGTTCGTGACGACGCCGCTCATCATCGCGAGCCCCGACATGATCATCAGGTCCTTCTGGCCCTTCTTGGGCGCGACCTGGGCGAGCGCGACGGTGCCCGAGGCGCCCGGCACGTTGTTGACCGTCACGGTCTTGGCCAGCTCGTCCGTCTGCAGCGCGCCCTGGGTCGCGCGTGCGGTCTGGTCCCATCCGCTGCCCGGCGCGGCCGGCGCGATCAGCTCGAGGCGGGTGAGCGGGGCGAACGCCGCGGCGCCGGAATCGGCGGAGGCGGTCTTGTCGGTCTTCGGGGAGCTGCACGCCGTCAGGGCGAGGAGCAGAACCGTCCCCACCGCCGCGGCCTTGGCGAATGTCGAGATCTTCACGGACGATGCCTTTCATGTCACCGGCGCCCTCGCCGGTGTGCGGAGCCGGCGACGCTGCCGGACCCGTTGAATGTACTGAGGCGTCTCCCGCGGAAGCGGTTCTGGTCATTAAGAAAAGCCGCGGCCGCGCACCGGCTGGCCCGGGACGCGCGCCGCCGAGCGGGCGCGCATCGCGGATCCGGATACGCGAAAGGGGCCGCCTCCCGAAGGAGACGGCCCCTGACAGGGCGTGCGCGCTTACTTGGCGGCGACGACCTGCAGCGTGATCACGGCGGTCACGTCGTCGTGCAGACGAACGGTGGCCTCGTGCTCGCCGACCGACTTGATCGGCGTGGTGATGTGCACCTTGCGCTTGTCGATCGCACCGATGCCCGCGGCCTCGACGGCGGCGGCGACATCGGCGGTCTTGACCGAGCCGAACAGACGGCCCTCGGCGCCGGCCTTGACGGCCAGGCGGACCTTGGCGGCCTCGAGCGCGTTCTTCAGCGCCACGGCGTCGTCACGGTCGTGGATCGCGCGCGCCTGACGGGCGGCACGGATCTGCTCGACCTGCTTCTCGCCACCGCGCGACCACGCGACAGCGAAACCCTGCGGCACGAGGTAGTTGCGGGCGTACCCGTTCTTGACCTCGACCACGTCACCGGCGCTACCGAGCCCGGCGACCTCATTCGTGAGAATCAGCTTTGCCATGTCGGTACCCCTTAGCGGCCAGCGCCGGCGTAGGGCAGGAGAGCCATCTCGCGTGCGTTCTTGATCGCCTTGGCGATCAGACGCTGCTCCTGCACGGACACACCGGTGATGCGACGGGCGCGGATCTTGCCGCGCTCCGAGATGAACTTGCGGAGGGTCGCGACGTCCTTGTAGTCGATGACACCCACGCGGATGGACTTCGCGGGAGCGGCGTTCTTCGCGCCCTTCCGCGGCTTGCGGCGGTCGCCGCTCGACTTTCCAGCCATGAGTCTTCCTTACGAGAAATGGTTTTCGGATCCGTCAGGATCCGGAATCTTGTTGTGTCCGGAGACGACGCTCAAAAAGGCGTGTCGTCGCCGAACGAGCCGGGAGTGCTCCACGCATCGGCGCTCGAGGAACCGGGCGTCGACCACGGCTCCTCCGAGGCCTGCTGCTGCGGACGTCCGCCGCCCTGGCCGCCCTGGAAGTTCCCGCCGCCGCCGTTCGAGGCGGCACGGGTGACCTGGGCGGTCGCGTAACGGAGCGAGGGGCCGATCTCGTCGACCTCCAGCTCGATCGCGGTGCGGTTCTGGCCTTCGCGGTCCTGGTAGGAGCGCTGACGCAGGCGTCCGGATGCGATGACCCGCATGCCCTTCGTCAGCGAGCCCGCCACGTGCTCGGCGAACTCGCGCCACACGGACGCACGGAGGAACAGCGCATCGCCGTCCTTCCACTCGTTCGCCTGGCGGTCGAAGGTGCGCGGCGTCGAAGCGATGGTGAAGTTCGCCACCGGCAGCCCGTTCTGCGTGTAACGCAGCTCGGGGTCGGCGGTGAGGTTTCCCACCACGGTGATGACGGTCTCGCCGGCCATGATCCTTAGACCTTCGCGGCCTTGGGCTTGCGAGCGGCCTTCTCCTCGGCCCGCTTGGCCTCGGCGGCGACCATCGCCTGCGCCTCTTCAGCGCGCAGCACCTTGGTGCGGAACACGAGCTCGCTGAGGTTCAGCTGACGGTCGAGTTCGTTGGTGGCATCGCTGGTCGCGGTGAAGTTCACGACGACGTAGATGCCCTCGGTCTTCTTGTTGATCTCGTAGGCGAAACGGCGCTTGCCCCAGATGTCGACCTTGTCAATCGAGCCACCATCGTTGGTGATGACCTTCAGGAACTTGTCGAGGTTGGGGGCAACCTGGCGCTCGTCCAGCTCGGGGGTCAGAATGACCATGAGCTCGTACTGGTGCGTCACTTACCCACCTCCTTCGGACTAGAACGGCTTCCGGGACTTTCCCGGAAGCAGGAGGGTGTGTAGCACGTGCCGGGGCATGATTCGCCCAGGCAACCTGAACAGCTTAGCGGATCCGGCCGGGTGCGCCGAATCGGGCGCGTGTCGTCGTGTTGCGCCGGGTCACGGCCGCCCGTGCCACAGATGCGCGACCGGACCACGGATGCACGACGGAATCGGCGGATCCGTCGTGCATCCGTTCATCCGTCGTGCATCCGGACGGGTCGGGCTCGGGAGCGGCCGGGTAGCGTGGCGGCATGAGCGAACCCGTTGTGAACGCTGTGCGGATCGACTGGGAGCCGGCGCGGGATGCCAATCGTGAGAACTGGGACGACCGCGTCCCGTTGCACGCGGAGGCTTACGGGCTCGAGGCGTTCGATGATCCGGCCCACCTCTCCGACGTCGTGCGCGAAGACGCCGCGGCGCTCGCGCCGTTCCTGCCGGAGGGCTTCGCCGGCCTCGAGATCTGCCACCTGCAGTGCCACATCGGCACCGACACCCTCTCGTTCGCCCGGCTCGGCGCGCGGGTGACGGGGGTCGACTTCTCCGCCCCGGCCCTGGAGACGGCTGCCGCGCTCGCTTCTCGGCTCGGCATCGACGCCGACTGGGTCGAGACCGATGTGCTCGACGCCGCGGCGGCGGTCGGAGCGGAGTTCGATCTCGTCTACACGAGCATCGGCGCCATCTGCTGGCTGCCCGATCTCGAACGCTGGGCGACGCAGGTCGCCGGGCTGCTGCGACCCGGCGGCGCGTTCTACATCCGTGACGGGCACCCCACGCTGTACGCGCTCGACGAGAGCCGCGACGAACCGGTGCTCCGCTATCCCTACTTCGAGACCGGGGAGGCACAGGCCTGGGATGACGACAGCACCTACGCCGGCGACGGCACCGTCGCGCATCCGCGCACCTACGAGTGGCCGCATCCCCTCTCCTCGATCGTGAACGCCCTGATCGGGGCCGGTCTGCGGATCCGCCGCCTGGACGAGGGCAGGACCCTGCCGTGGCAGTTCAGTCCGCGGATGCTGTCCACGGACGACGGATTCGTCTGGCCGGACGCGGAGCGCGACCTGGTCCCCTGCACCTTCACGATCGTCGCGACGAAGGACTGACGGCATGCGCTGGGAAGACGACGTCGAGGTCGGCCGCTGGATCAGGGATCGACTTGATCCCGTCATCGGATCCGACATGCACTCGGTCGTCCCGCGCGGGTTCGAGGCGTATGCGCGGATCTTCCACCCCGCCTGGGTGCGGAGCGTGCCGGGCGGGGTCGTGCCCACGCAGGACGAGCTGCGCGCGATGCCGGAGGACGAGGAGGAGCGGATCCTCTCCGGGCTCCGCGACGAGCAGGCGACGTGGGCGGACGCGGCCGCGGCGTTCGGCACGGTGCTGCATCCGCTCGCGCAGTGGAGCCGGATCGTGCGGACGCCCGAGGGCGAGGACTGGCGTCACCGCCGCGCTCCCGACGGCCGGGAGTTCCACGGCCCGATCGAGGGCGATCTGCCTCCCGCGCTCCTGGCCCCCGTCGCCGAGCACCTGGTGGCGCACACGACCACGCCCGACGAGGGTTTCGCGGGCGTCTGGGAGGGGCACGGCGGCCTGCTGGGCGGCTTCGGGTCCACCGGTCGCGCCTTTGTGACCTTCACCGACGACCCCGTCGAGGCGCACGCGGCCATGCTCGCCGAGAGCATCCACGACCCGTTCAACAACCCGTACCAGAAGGCGGTCTGGCACGACGGGATCCTCTCCCGCGAGGTCTCCGAAGGCGCGCGCCTCGAGCTCCCGCAGCGGGAGCACGTGCTCTTCACCGCGCCGCCGCGCACGTTCGCGGATCCGGACTGGGTGGCCTTCGTCCCCTGGAGCGACAAGATCGCCGAGGAGCGGGGCTTCCCGCCCAGCGCGCTGCATCCGAACCTGATCTGGCCGGCGGATCACGCCTGGATCCTGGTCAGCGAGATCGACTTCGACTCGACGGTCGTCGGCGGATCCGAAGCCGTCGTCGCCGCCCTTTGCGCAGACGAGCGGCTCGAGGCCCTGCCGATCCCCGAGGGCGCGAACCTGCAGTGGGACGCCGACGAGGTGAATCCCTGAGCCGGCCGGCCGGAATCGGCGCCGCTCAGGCCACGCTGCCCCGGGGCACGATCCAGCGATGCGAATACGCGAGCTCCGACATCCGTGCCGGAGCGGCGGCCATCGCTCGAAAACCGGGCTCCCGGATTAGCGTGGACGGGTGACCACTCCGCAGCCGGGCACCGCAGCCCCGTTCGACGCCCGTGCGCTGACCGAGCCGGTCGACCGCGCGCGGCTCGCCGCGTGGTCGCGTGAGGCCAGGGCGGGCGGGCAAGGTCCTCGCATGGGCCAGATCGTGCTCTTCCTCGTGATCGTCCTGTTCATCGCCTTCATCGGGTTCGCCGTGTTCGGCGTCTTCCTCACGATCGCGCTCGGCTCCTCCGCCGGCGTCGTGGTGCCGCTGCTGATGCTCGTCGTGATCGGCCTCGCCGTGTGGGGCGGCATCGCGTGGTGGAACCGGCAGCTCGTGCGGGGATACCGCCTGGCCGGGTTCGCGAGCGCGAACGGCATGACCTACCTGCCGGAGCTCAAGGATCCGCAGCTGCCGGGGATGCTGTTCGATCTCGGGCGCAGCCGCGTCGCGAAGGATCTCGTACGCGGCGTCTCACCGCGCTTCGTGGAGTTCGCGAACTTCACGTACACGACGGGCTCGGGCAAGGACAGCGAGACCCACGACTGGGGCTACATCGCGATCAGGCTCGACGTGCCGCTGCCCAACATCGTGCTGGACGCCCAGTCCAACAACGGGTTCTTCGGATCCAACCTGCCCGCGAGCTACGACGCGCACCAGCGGCTGTCGCTCGAGGGCGACTTCGACCGCTTCTTCGCCCTGTACTGCCCGGCCGGCTACGAGCGCGACGCGCTCTACCTGTTCACGCCGGACATCATGGCCCGGTTCATGGACAGCGTGTCGTCCTTCGACGTCGAGATCGTGGACGACTGGCTCTTCCTGTACGCCCAGAACCGGCAGGTGAGCACCCTGGATCCGGCCGCGTGGGCGCAGATGTTCGGCACCGTCGGCGCCGTCCTCACGAAGCTGCAGCAGTGGGCGCGCTGGCGCGACGAGCGCCTGCGCGCGACGGATCCGACCGGATCCGGCAGCCCTCAGGCCGCGGTCGCCGCATCGGCCCCCGCCCTCTTCGCCGGGCCGGTCGCGCCGACGCCCGGCGATCCCGCCCAGCCGTGGTCTCCCCCGCCCGGCGTCGCACCGGGCGGTCGCCGGCTCAAGCGCGCCTTCCCCTGGGTCTCTGTGCTGGTGTTCGCCGGCGTCGGGATCTCGTGGCTGGTGTTCCGCATGATGCTGGGGCACTGACGCGGCACCCCCTCCCTGCCGCCGCCGTCCGTGCGACGAAAAGCACACGATGCGACGTTCCGCACACTGGATCACTGGATCCGTACGCAGAACGTCGCATCGTGTGCGAATCGTCCGGGTGTTGAACGACGGGTATGTCAGGCCCCGCGCCGCACCGCCTGCCAGAGGGCGCGGCGCTCGGCCTGCTCCACCGGATCCGGCACCGGAAGGGCCGCGAGCAGCTCCTTCGTGTAGGAGTTCGACGGATCGTTCAACACCTGCGCGGTCGTGCCCTGCTCCTGGATCCGGCCGTGCTGCAGCACGATGATGCGGTCGGAGACGGCGTCGATCACGGCGAGGTCGTGGCTGATGAACAGCGAGGCGAAGCCGAGTTCGGCCTGCAGCTGCACGAACAGGTCGAGCACCTTCGCCTGCACCGAGACGTCGAGCGCACTCGTGGGCTCGTCCGCGATGAGCAGCTTCGGATCCAGGGCCAAGGCGCGGGCGAGCGAGGCGCGCTGGCGCTGTCCGCCGGAGAGCTCGTGCGGGAAGCGGTCGCCGAAGTTCGTCGGCAGGCGCACCGCGTCGAGCAGCTCGTTCACGCGGGCGCGGGCGGCGGCGACGCTCGACGCCTTCCCGTGCACCACGAGCGGCTCGGCGATGCACTCGGCGATCGACAGCAGCGGGTTGAAGCTCGTCGCCGGATCCTGGAACACGAACCCGATCTCGGGGCGGAGCGGGGTGAGCTGGCGCTGCTTCACCCCGTTCATCTCCAGGCCGAGCACGCGCAGCGATCCGCCGACGACCGTGGTGAGGCCCACCACGGCGCGGCCGATCGTGGTCTTCCCCGATCCGGATTCGCCGACCAGGCCCACGACCTCGCCGGGGCCGACGTGGAAGTCGACGCCCTTGACCGCGACGACCCCGCCCCGGCCGAAGCGGCCGGGGTAGCCGATCTCGCACGCGCGCGCCACGATGAGGCTGCCTTCCGGGGCCTCATCCGCGGCGTGCGGCGTTTCGTCTCGCTGCGGTCGCTCGACGACCGATGGTGCATCCAGGGCCGACTTGCCCTGGCCGACGTGCGGCACGGCCGCGAGCAGCTCCCGCGTGTACTCCTGCTGCGGGTTCGCGAACAGATCCCGCACCGGGGCCTGCTCGACGATGTCGCCGCGCAGCATCACGACGACGCGATCGGCGAGGTCGGCGACCACGCCCATGTTGTGCGTGATGAGCACGATCGTCGCGCCGAACTCGTCGCGGCAGGCGCGCAGCAGCTCGAGGATCTCCGCCTGGACCGTGACGTCGAGAGCCGTGGTCGGCTCGTCGGCGATGATGAGCCCCGCGTTCAGGACGAGGGCCATCGCGATCACGATGCGCTGCTTCTGCCCGCCGGAGAACTGGTGCGGGAACTCGTCCACCCGCTTGTCCGGATCCGGGATGCCCACCTTGCGGAGGATCTCGATCGCCCTGGCCCTCGCCTCCTTCTTGGAGAGCCGGCCGTCGTGGTGCGCACGCAGGCCCTCGGCGATCTGCCAGCCCACGGTGTAGACGGGGTTCAGCGCCGTGGACGGCTCCTGGAACACCATCGCCGCGTCGCGCCCGCGCATCGCGCGCAGCTTCGCCGCCGAGGCGTGCACGACGTCGGTCTCGCCGCCGCGGCCGCGCACGATGACCGCACCCGACATGGTCGCGGTCTCCGGCAGCAGGCCGAGCAGCGCGTTGGCGGTGACGGTCTTGCCGGATCCGGACTCGCCGACGATCGCGAGCACCTCGCCGGCGTGCGCCTGGATGTCGATGCCTTTGACCGCGTCGACGGGGTCGCCGTCGGTCGCGAAGCGGACCTTGAGTCCGCGGATGTCCGCCACATCGGGCAGGCCGGTGTTCATGGTCGTGCCGGTCATGCCGCACCTCCCGCGCGACGGCGGGTGCGCAGTCGCGGATCGCTCAGGTCGTTCAGGCTCTCGCCGACGAGGGTGATGCCGAGCACCACCAGCACGATCGCGAGGCCGGGGAAGATGGACGTCCACCAGATGCCGCTGGTGACGTCCGCGATGGCGCGGTTCAGGTCGTAGCCCCACTCCGCCGCCGAGGTCGCCTCGATGCCGAAGCCGAGGAAGCCCAACCCGGCGAGGGTCAGCAGCGCCTCCGAGGCGTTCAGCGTGATCACGACCGGCAGCGAGCGCGTCGAGTTGCGCAGCACGTGACGAGTCAGGATCCGTCCGGTCGGAACGCCGATGACCTTCGCCGACTCGACGAACGGCTCGGCCCGCACGCGCACGACCTCGGCGCGGATCACGCGGAAGTACTGCGGCACGAACACCACGGTGATCGACAGGGCCGTGGCCATGATGCCCGACCACAGGTTCGACTGGCCGTGGCTGATCACGATCGACATGACGATCGCGAGCAGCAGCGAGGGGAACGCGTAGATCGCGTCGGCGATCACGACGAGGATCCGGTCCAGCCAGCCGCCGAAGTACCCGGACACGAGGCCGAGCGCGATGCCGATGAAGATCGAGCAGGCGATCGCGGCGAGGATGACGAGCAGAGCGGTCTGGGATCCCCAGATCACGCGCGAGAAGACGTCGAATCCGCTCACGGTGGTGCCGAGGATGTTGGTGGCGCTCGGCGGCTGCTGCGTGCCGAACTTCACGCCGTTCGCGGACTGCTGCGCCCACGAGTACGGGGCGATGACCGGCGCCAGGATCGCGACCAGCACGAAGACGCCGGTGATGACGAGGCCGGTGACGAGCATGCCGCGCTGCAGACCCACGCTCTGGCGCAGCTGCGAGACCACGGGGAGCCGCTCGCTCCAGCGGCGCTTGCGGGGCGCCTGCGCGGCGAGCGCCTCGGTCTTCGGCGTCGGCAGGTCGCGGTCGATCACGGGTTCGGGTGTGTTGTCGACGGTCATCTCAGTACCTCACCCGCGGGTCGATCATGGCGGCGACGATGTCGACGATGAAGTTCGTGACCGCGACGATCAGCGCGATCATGACGACGATGCCCTGCACGGCGACGAAGTCGCGGGCCTTCAGGTACTCGCTCAGCATGAACCCGATGCCCTTCCACTCGAAGGTCGTCTCGGTGAGGATCGCGCCCGCCAGCAGCAGCGCGATCTGCAGGCCCATGACCGTGATGATCGGGATGAGGGCCGGCCGGAACGCGTGCTTGGTGACCAGGCGGTACTCGCTCACACCGCGGGAGCGGCCCGAGGTGACGTACTGCTGGCCGAGCGTGCCGATCACGTTCGTGCGGATGAGCCGCAGGAAGATGCCGGCGGTCAGCAGGCCGAGCGCGAGAGCGGGCAGGATCGCATGCCAGAGCACGTCGAGGATCGCCGGTCCGTTCCCGAGCCGGATCGCGTCGAGCAGGTAGATGCCGGTGGGGGTGCTGACACCGCTCATCAGCAGCTCGGTCTGGGTGCTCGCGCGCCCGGAGACCGGCATCCAGCCGAGCCACACCGAGAAGACGAGCTTCAGCAGCAGGCCGACGAAGAAGATCGGCGTGGCGTAGGCGAGGATCGCCATGATGCGCAGCGACGCGTCCTGCCACTTGTCGCGGCGGTGCGCGGCGACGAGGCCGAGCGGGATCGAGACCGCGAACGCGACGATGAGCGCGTAGATCGCGAGCTCGAGCGTGGCGGATCCGTAGGTCAGCAGCACCGTGGTGACCTTCTGGCCGTCGGTGATGGTGGTGCCGAAGTCGCCGTGCAGGATGTTGCCGAGGTATTCGAAGTACTGGATCAGGACAGGGCGGTCGTAGCCGGCCTGATGCACGCGCGCGGCGAGCTGGTCCGGAGGCAGGCGGCCGCCGAGGGCCGCGGTGATGGGGTCGCCGGTGACCCGCATCAGGAAGAAGACCAGGGTGATCAGGATGAGGACGGTGGGGATGATCAGCACGAGGCGGATCAGGATGTAGCGCCACAGTCCCCCTCCGGAGGACTTGGGGCGCGTCGCCACGGGATCTGCGGCGAGGACATCAACGGCCATGGAGAACCTTTGTGAGGAGGTGGGGAATGACGGTCGCCGAACCCGTCGAAGGGCCCGGAGACGAGGACGGGGCACCGTCGCGAGTGCGGCGGTGCCCCGTCTGAGGGTGCGCTACTTCGTCAGCGGCGCGTAGCGGAACTTGAACGAGGCGTCGAGCGTGGTGCCGCTGACACCCGTCCCGACGACCGCGACCTGCTTGCCCTGCAGCAGCGGCAGGGTGGACAGGTCCTTCGCGACCATGTCCTGCACCTGCGCGAGGTCGGCCATGCGCTTGTCCTTGTCGGTCTCGGTCTGCGACTTCACGATGAGGTCGTTGACCGCGGTGTTGTCGTAGTGGTTCTTCAGGAAGTTGTCCTTCGTGAAGAACGGCGACAGGTAGTTGTCGGCGTCGGAGTAGTCCGGGAACCAGCCGAGCTGATAGGCCGGGTAGACGTCGGCCGTGCGGTCCTTGGAGTACTGCGTCCACTCCGTGCTCTGCAGGTTGACGGCGAACAGACCGCCCTGCTCGAGCTGCGCCTTGATCGCGGCGTACTCGTCACCCGAGGACGGGCCGTAGTGGTCGCCGTTGTACTGCAGGTTCAGCGTGATCGGGGTCGTGACGCCGGCGTCGGCGAGGACCTTCTTCGCCTTGTCGAGCGAGGGTCCGCCGTTGCCGTCGCCGTACATCGACTTCAGCGGCTGGGTCGCGCCGGCCATGCCGTCGGCGACGAAGGAGTACAGCGGGCTGTAGGTGTCCTTGTAGACGTCCTTCGCGATCGCCGCGCGGTCGACGAGGTCGGCCGCCGCCTGACGCACGGCCTGGGACTTGGCCGGGTCGGCCTCCGGCGTGCTCGCGCCGTAGGGCATCGTGTTGAAGTTGAAGACGATGTAGCGGATCTCGCCGCCGGGGCCCTCGACCAGCTTGACCTTCTTGTTCTTGCCCAGGTCCGCGGTGTCGGTGGCCGACAGGCTGCGGAAGGCCACGTCGATGTCCCCGTTGCCGATCGCGAGCTTCAGGTTCGACGCGTCGGCGAAGTACTTGACGTTGACCTGGCTGTTCGCGGCCTTGCCCAGCTCTCCCTGGTAGCCGTCGTACGGCTTGTAGGAGATGAGCTGGTTCTTCTTGTAGTCGGTGATCTGGTACTGGCCGGCGAAGGCCTTGCCCTTGACGATCGTGTCATCGTCGGTCACCTTGTCGGCCGAGAACACCTTCTCGTCGACGATGGGAGCAGCGGGGCTGGAGAGGATGAGCGGCCAGATCTGGTCGTTGCCGTTCTTCAGCTTGAAGACGACCGTCGTGGGGTCGGGAGCCTCGGTGGAATCGAGGTTGCCGAGCAGCACGGCCGGGCCGTTGGGGTCGTTGATCTTGACCATGCGGTCGAAGGAGAACTTGACCGACGCCGACGTGAGCGCGTCGCCGTTCGCGAACTTCAGGCCCTTCTTGAGCTTCACCGTGTACTCGGTCGGCGAGGTGAACTCCGCCGACTCGGCGATGTCGGGGGTGACCTCCGCCGTGCCGTACTTGCTGTTCATGAGGAACGGGTAGACCTGGTTCATCACCGCGAACGAGCCGTTGTCGTACGAGCCGGCCGGGTCGAGGAACGTGATCTTGTCGGTCGTGCCGACGGTGATCGTGCTGCCGGAGGCCCCTCCGGTCGAACCCCCGCCGCCCGTGCTGCTCGTCGCACAGCCCGCGAGAACGAGGGCTGTGGCGCCGAGCGCGCCGATGGCGAGGCCGAGACGGCCTCGAGTGCTGTGGAATGACATATACACCTCTGTATCGGTTCCGTGGCCGCAGTTCATCGCGGCCGCAACATCCATGGCCGTCAGGGTTCACGGCGCACGGGACACCCGATTGTAGGCACGGGTCGGCGATTCTCGGGAGATCCGACGCCGAGACGTGACCTCGACCGCAGATCTTCCTGCGGCGGCGCCGGCGCGGATCCGTCCGGCGCCGACCCCCGGGATCCCGCGCTATTCCGCGGCGTGCGGGAACTGGCGGGCGTAGTCCTCCTTGAGCACGGCGAGGTGCAGCCAGGCCTCGGTGTGGGACACCCCCGGGAGCGAGCGCAGCTGCTCGAGCCCGGCGTGCAGCGCGCCGGGCGAGGGCTCCACGAACGTGATCACGGCGTCGAAGCGACCGATCGTGCGCGCGGCGAAGTCCACGCCGGGCCAGGTGCGCACGATCGAGAGGACGGCGTCGTCGTCGCCGAGGAGACTGAGCCCGACGCCCATCGACTGCCTCCGGTGCGCGGGGCCGCGGGCCTCCACGGCCCCGATCTGGATGACGTGCGCGGCACGGAGCCGCTGCACCCTGGTCGCGACCGCGGAGGGCGACAGTCGCACGACCTCGCCGAGGGCGCGGAAGCTGATCCTTCCGTCCTCCTGCAGCAGCTCGATCAGCGCGGTGTCGGTCTCGTCCAGCACGATGTCGCCGCGGTAGCTCGAGACGAAGGGTCCCTTCACGACCGAGGTGTAGACGAGCGTGTTCACGTCGAGCACCTGCGGGATGGCCCTGATGTCCTCGATCACCGCGTGCAGCTCGGCCATCGTCCCCAGGCGCACCTCGGCCACGAGGTCGTAGACGCCCCCGATCGCCGACACGAAGACGGTCTCGACCCGGGCCTGCAGCACCTCCGCGACCCCGGCGCTCGCCCCGGCCGTGCGGATCGAGACGTGCGCGATGACGTGCTGCCCGAGGAAGAAGGGATCGACCGCGCCGATGATCCGGATCGTCCGATCGTCCAGGAGCAGGCGCAGTCGCGCCGCCACGGCGGTCCTGGTCTGGCCGAGAGCCGCGGCGAGCGAGCGGATGCTCGCACGTCCGTCCTCGCGGAGCGCCCGGATGAGTTCTGCGTCGAAATCGGTCATGATGCAGGCGATCCCCGACTTTCCCTGTTTGGATTCCGAAGCTGTCACAATCGCAGCCCGAGGCCCACGAACGACGTGAAACGGAATCAGGATGCGAGCTATCGCGAACATTACTTCAGTTACAGCCCCTGTGCACGCAACTTATGACATTGCGCGGGTACCGATCCGGTCATAGCATCCTTCGCATCCCTGACACCGCAAAGGAGCGGGCATGACCTCCACCCACGCAAAGGCCCGGCGCGCCGGGCTCGCGGCCTTCGTCGGCACCACGATCGAGTGGTACGACTTCTACGTCTACGCCACCGCGGCGGCCCTCGTGTTCGGCCCGCTGTTCTTCCCGAGCAAGGACCCGCTCGCGGAGACCTCGGCGGCGTTCGCCACCTTCGCCGTGGCCTTCCTCGTCCGTCCCATCGGCGGCATCCTGTTCGGCCACATCGGCGACAAGCTCGGCCGCCGGGTCTCGCTCGTCATCACCCTGCTGCTCATGGGCGCCTCGACGGTGCTCGTGGGATGCCTGCCCACCTATGAGAACGTGGGCTTCCTCGCCCCGATCCTGCTGATCCTGCTGCGCGCGATCCAGGGTCTCGCGGTGGGCGGCGAGTGGGGCGGCGCCGTGCTCATGAGCGTCGAGCACGCCCCCGAGAAGTCGAAGACGTTCTACGGCGGCTTCACCCAGCTCGGCAACCCGGCCGGCGCCCTGCTCGCCTCCGGCATCTTCGCGATCATGTCGCGCGGCGGCGACGACTTCATCCTGCACGGCGGCTGGCGGATCCCCTTCCTGCTCTCGATCGTGCTCATCGCCGTCGGGCTCTGGGTGCGCTACCGCGTCGAGGAGTCGCCGGTCTTCGAGCAGAAGATCGAGGGTCGCAAGCAGTCGATGCCGCTCGCCTTCGCGCTCCGCGCCAACTGGCGCCCGATCCTCCTCGGCATCGGCATCCTGCCGATCTCCACGGGCGGCTACTACCTGGCCACCACCTTCGCGACCGCCTATGCGACCGGCGCGCCGATCTCGATCAGCGAGCAGGTGATCCTGGACGCGATGACGATCGCCTCGTTCGTGGAGTTCGTCGTGACGCTCCCGGTCGCATGGCTCGGCGACAAGTGGGGCCGGAAGAACGTCATGTACATCGGTCTGCTCACCTCCGTGCTGACCTTCGCACCGTTCCTGCTGCTCATGCCGGGTCGGGTCGAGCCGCTCATCTTCCTCTTCGCCTCGCTCGTGCGCATCGCGATGAGCGCGACCTACGCGCCGATCGCCGCGATCCTCGCCCAGATGTTCCGCCCGCAGGCGCGCTACACGTCGATCGCGCTCTCCTACGGCGTCGGCGCGGCCGTCTGGGCCGGTTTTTCCCCCTGGTTCGCCACCCAGCTGGTCGCCTGGACGGGCAGCATCTGGGCCGTCATCGCGATGTTCGTCGGCATGGCCGTGCTCGCCGCGATCTGCACCCGGCTGGCGCCCCAGCATTCCGACGAGGCCCCCGTCACGTCCTCCTTCACCGCCCGCACCGACACCACCGCGAACAGGCTGCCATGAGAAAGCTCGTCCCCTACGACCAGTCCCGTCAGATCGTCCCTCGGCTCGTCATCGCCCGCACGATCCATCTGCTCGACGCCTCCGCCACGACCGCGACCGCGCTGCTCGTCGACCGCGGCAGGATCCTCGCCACCGGCTCGCCGGCCGAGTGCGAGGCCGCCGCGGAGGCGGCAGGTCTGAAGCCGGAGCGGATCGACCTCGGCGACGCGACGGTCGTGCCCGGCTTCATCGACGCGCACGCGCATCCGCTCATGTACGGCCAGATGATGACGTGGGTGGACTGCGGACCGGAGAAGGCGGGCAGCATCCCGGAGATCGTCGCGCTGCTGCAGGCCGCGGCGTCGGAGCTCCCCGCGGGGCGCCCGGTGCGCGGCTACGGCTATGAGCACCGCAACCTCGCCGAGCAGCGCCACCCCACCCGGTTCGAGCTCGACCGGGTCGCGACCGACCGCGAGGTGTATCTCATGAATGCCTCCGGTCACGGGGGCGTCGTGAACTCGTACACGCTGGAGCGCAACGGGATCGACCGCGAGACGCCGAATCCCGCCGGCGGCGAGTTCTTCCGCGATGCCGACGGCGAGCTCACCGGCGAGCTGTCGGACGCGGCCTGCAACATCCTCACCGGCGTGCACGGCGTGAAGGTCGGCCATCACGGCCCGAACTTCCACCTCGCGGACGAGCCGGAGGAGCATCTGCGCCAGCTCGACGTCGCGACCTCCCGCTTCCTCGCGGGAGGCGTCACCGCGATCGGCGACGCGCAGGTGAGCCGTCGCGAGTTCGACATGTACCTGCGGCTCGCGCAGGCCGGGAGGCTGCCGCTGCGGGTGTCGATGTACCTGCTCTCGCACCTGCTCGACGAGGCGCTGGAGATGGGCCTCGTCGGTCAGTTCGGCAACGCCCACCTCAGCTTCGCGGGCATCAAGTTCTACGCCGACGGCACCCTCGGCGGCTGGACCGCCTACTTCCCCGACGGCTACGTGGGGGATCCCTGCCGCACCGGGCAGCTCTATCACGAGCCCGCCGACTACGCCGCCCTCATCCGGCGCGCGCACGCGGCAGGACTGCAGACCGCCACGCACGCCCAGTCGCCCACGGCGATCGAGATGGTCGTCTCGGCGATCGAGGCCGCGCTCGCGGAGAACCCCGATGACGACGCCCGGCATCGCATCGAGCACTGCGGGCTGCCGACCCCGGAGCAGATCGCGCGCATGGCGGCCGCCGGCATCCGCCCGGTGAACCAGCCGCAGCACTACTACAACTGGGGCGAGGGGGTCGAGGAGGCGATCGGCACGCCGGGAGAGCGCTTCAACCCGCTGGGCGAGTTCGAGCGCGCCGGGGTCCCTGTCACCATCTCGTCCGACGCCCCCGTCGCCGATCCGATCCCCCTCGAGGCGATCCAGGCGGCCGTGACCAGGGTCACCCGCCGCGGCCACAGGCTCGGTCCGGACGACCTGCGGATCTCCGCGCTGTCCGCCCTCCGCGCCCACACGATCGAGGGCGCCGTCTCGCTCGGCC
>NZ_NCKN01000381.1 GCF_002257455.1 Microbacterium sp. 13-71-7 | reverse complement strand
CCGGACTCGTCGCTCCCTGGTCGGTCGCGCCCATCGGATCCGGAGCGCTCATCTCGCAGCGGGACGACGGGCGCGTGCTCGAGTGGACCCCGGCGGGCGGCGTGCACGAGGTGGGCACGGTCCCGGCCGTGGTCTCCGGCGGGGAGGCGGGCCTGAACGGACTCGCGATCCACGCGGACGGCCCGACGCGGTGGCTCTACGCGTACCACGCGACGGCCGCCGACAACCGCGTGGTGCGGCTGCGCCTCAGCGGCGATCCGGGCGCGCTGCGGTTCGATCCCGCGACGGCCGAGGTCGTGTTCGCCGGCATCCCCCGCGCGGCGAATCACGACGGCGGGCGGATCGCATTCGGCCCGGACGGGATGCTCTACGTCGGCACCGGTGATGCAGGACAGCGCGATCGCGCACGTGACCGCGGCTACCTCGGCGGCAAGATCCTGCGGCTCACGCCCGAGGGCCGACCTGCGCCGGGCAATCCGTTCGGCACGGCGGTGTACAGCCTCGGGCACCGCAACGTGCAAGGCCTCGCGTGGGACAGCGCCGGCACGCTGTGGGCGAGCGAGTTCGGGCAGGACACCTGGGACGAACTGAACCGCATCCAGCCCGGCGGGGACTACGGCTGGCCCGACCACGAGGGCCGCGCGGGCGCCGCCGATGCCATCGATCCGGTCGTGACCTGGCGTCCGTCGGAGGCCAGCCCGAGCGGCATCGCGATCGTCGACGATGTCGTATACGTCGCCGGCCTGCGCGGCGAGCGGCTGTGGACTCTCGACACCAGGTCGCCGGATCCGCAACCGCAGGCCGCGTACGCCGGCGAGTTCGGCCGCCTGCGCGATGTCGTGGCCGCACCGAACGGCACGCTCTGGGTGCTCACGAACAACACCGACGGCCGCGGCTCCCCCGGCAGCGCCGACGACCGGCTGCTGCAGCTCCCGCCCCGTCGCTGACGCCCGCCTGTCGCCGCGTCGGCCCGTCCGCTCTATTCCGAGTCGTCCCCACCAGCGGAGCCCATAGCGTGCGCTCACGGGGACGACTCGAAGGTGGGGTGGGGCTCCGACCGGCGCGAGCCGGAGCGGCGGGGTCACTCGGCGCGGGGTGCGGCGTACTCCGCGTCGGTGACGTGCTCCTTCCACACCGTCGTGGTGGCGGGATCGTCACCGGCCTCGAGCATCGCGAGGTGCTCCATGAAGCAGTCCGCAGCGGCGCCGTGCCAGTGGTCCTGGCCGGGCGGGGTGTAGAGCGTCTGTCCCGGATGCAGCTCGACGACGTTCCCGTCGCGGTCGCCCACGAGCGCGACGCCGCTCGTCACGTGAAGGTACTGCCCGCGCGCGTGCGAATGCCAGGCCGTGCGGGCTCCGGGCGCGAAACGCACGAGCGCGACCGTCATGCGCTGATCGGCCTCGTGCGGTGCGACGATGCGGTCGAGCCACACGTCGCCATGGAACTGCTCCGGCGGATTCTTGACCGTAGGGACGGCGGGTTCGGTGTTCATATCAGATCCTCCTCTGTTGGTGCTTCTTCACTTCCGGGTCGTCCCCGTGAGCGGACCCTCTGGCGTGCGCTCACGGGGACGACCGCGATTCGGGGGCATCAGCGAGTCCCAAGGCCCGGGCGGATCCGCCGACTCCCGGAACCCACCCGGATCCGCGGGGCTCACTCGGTCGTGAGCAGGACCTTCGTGGCGCGGCGCTCGTCCATGGCGCGATAGCCCTCGGCGGCGTCCTCGATCGACAGCGTCAGGTCGAACACCGCGCCGGGATCGATGCGCCGTTCGACGATGAGCTCGACGAGCTCCGGCAGGAAGCGGCGCACCGGCGCCGGTCCGCCATGCAGGTGCACACTCGAGAAGAAGACCTCGGCACCGCCCAGCGCGACGTCGTGGGACACCCCTACGAAGCCGATGTGCCCGCCGGCGCGCGTGGCGCGGATCGCCTGCTCCATCGACTCCTGGGTGCCGACGGCCTCGATCGTGGAGTGCGCTCCCAGGCCGCCCGTGAGCTCCTTGATCCGGGCGACCCCCTCGGCGCCGCGCTCGGTCACGATGTCCGTCGCCCCGAAGCGGCGCGCGAGGGCCTGACGATCGGCGTGCCGGGACATCGCGATGACCCGCTCGGCGCCGAGCTGCCGCGCGGCCAGCACCCCGAGCAGCCCGACCGCGCCGTCGCCGA
>NZ_NCKN01000043.1 GCF_002257455.1 Microbacterium sp. 13-71-7 | reverse complement strand
GGGGGGGGGGGGGGGGGGGGGGGGGGGGCGGGAGGGGGCGGCGACGGCTCGGTGCGGAACCGCGTAGCGTATGAGCGTGAATCAGACCGCCTCCCGCCGCGTCCTGGGGCTGTCCGTTCAGGAGTGGGCCCTCGTCGGGATCACCATGATCTGGGGCGGCACCTTCCTCGTCGTGCACACCGCGATGCAGCATTCCGGACCGTGGTTCTTCGTCGGGTTCCGGTTCCTCGCCGCGGGGCTGTTCGCGGCGGCGATCTTCTGGCGCTCGCTGCGAGGAATGACGTGGCGCGAGATTGGCGCCGGCGCGGCCATCGGCGCCGCGATCTACGGCGGCTACGGCCTGCAGACCGCGGGGCTGCAGACGATCGACTCCAGCACCAGCGCGTTCATGACCGCGTTCTACGTGCCGCTCGTGCCGCTGCTGCAGTGGCTCGTGCTGCGCAAGCCGCCGCGCGCCCTGACCCTCGCCGGCGCGGGCCTGGCCTTCGTCGGTCTGCTGCTGGTCGCCGGGATCGGATCCCGCGGGATCCAGCTCGGCCAGGGCGAGATCCTCACGCTCATCAGCACCCTGCCGATCGCGGGCGAGATCATCCTGATCAGCCTCTTCGGCAGGCGGTTCGACGTGGGCCGGCTGACCGTCGTGCAGCTGCTCACCGCGTCGGTCCTCGGTTTCGCGACCATGCCCGCCGTCGGCGAGAGCGTGCCGGCCTTCGACCCGGTCTGGCTGATCGCGGGTCTCGCCATGGGGCTGGCGAGTGGCCTGATCCAGCTCACGATGAACTGGGCGCAGCGCTCGGTCTCCGCGACCCGCGCCACCATCATCTACACCGGCGAGCCCGTGTGGGCGGGCGTGGTCGGGCGCATCGCGGGGGAGCGGATCCCTCCGCTCGCCATCCTCGGGGCGGCCCTCATCATCGCGGGCACCCTGCTCAGCGAGCTGCAGCCGCGGCGGAAGGACGGCCGCGCCGACGAGGATCCGGACGCCGAGGCGCGGTCCGGGGATCCGGATCCGGATGCGTCGGAGCTCGGCTCCCGAGCGGGCGCCTAGGATCCCGCGCGTAGACTGGCATGGTCCGCCCGTCCGTCTGGGCGGCCGTAGAACCCGTCGAAGCGGTTGCTGAGGCTTGGTCCCCGAGACCGCTCGAGGGGATCGAAGCACAGGGACCCGAGGATCCGTCATGCCCGCCACCCGCACGTTCCAGCTGCGCCATGTGCAGCTCGCGCGCGCCGCCTTCGCCGCGGTCGCGGCCCTCATGATCACCTTCTCCGCGAACCATTCGGCGTTCGTGGGGCTCGCGGTGTTCAGCGGATTCGCCCTGGTCACCGCGGTGATCGAGATCCTCGCCGCCTGGCTCGTGGCGCCTTCGGGGTGGCGCTGGCCGTACGTGCTGCTCGGGGCCGTCGCGATCGTCACGGGCATGGCCAGCAGCATCCCGGGCTGGCGCACCACGCCGCTGTTCTTCGTCGTGGTGATCGCGTGGGGCGCGCTCGGCGGGCTCGTCGAGCTCCTCGCCGGGATCCGCGCCCGCCGCCAGGCCCGCGCCGGGACCGCGCCGGCCGCCGTCGCCGACGGCGCCCGCGATGGGATCCTGATCGGATCCCTGGGGCTGGCCCTCGCCGTCGGCCTGCTGTGCGTGCCCACGACGTACGCGCTCAACTACTCCATCGCCGAGGCCGGCTCGTTCACGCTGACCGGGATCACCCTGGCCGTCGGGATCTTCGGCGCCTACGCCGCCATCGTCGCGGTCTTCCTTGGCATCGCCGGGCTCAGCCCTCGCGCCCGCACCGCTGTTGCGGGCACCGACACCGCCGGCACGGCGCCGGCCGAGAACGAAGGATCCGCATGACCGAGAAGACCAGGCGCAGGGATCTGTTCCGACCGTTGCAGCTGGTCGGCCTTTCGCTGCTGTGCGGCCTCTTCGCCGGTGTCGTGACGCTGATCGCCACGGGCGCGTTCACCGACAAGGTGATGCGCATGGTCGACAAGGGCACCTACGGCGCCATCCCGCCGTGGAACCTCGCGTTCATCGTGACGGGCGGGATCTTCATCGCCGCCCTGCTGATCCTGTCGATCCTGATCCTGGCCGTCGACCCGGCGGACTTCACGAAGACGCACGACCGCCCTGTGCTGTACGACGACGTCGACGACACGGCAGCCGCACCGGGAACGACGGGCCCGGTCGCCTCCGACGCGGACGACGCGACCGGATCCGCCGAGGGCGACGCGCCGAAGGCGTAGACCGTCGGGAATAGCCCGGATCCTGCAGGGCTTGTGTCCAGGGTGAGCATGACGATCGATCGCGCCTCCGTGGGCTTCCGCTCCGAGCGCGGGCCGGTGCTGCTCTCGCTCATGCTCGCGATGGGGCTCATCGCGATGGACGCCACGATCCTCGCGACCGCCGTGCCGAGTGTGGTGCGCGATCTCGGCAGCTATCAGCAGTTCCCCTGGCTGTTCTCGATCTACCTGCTCGCGCAGGCGGTGAGCGTGCCGATCTACTCCAAGCTCGCGGACACGGTCGGCCGGAAGCCGATCGTGCTGATCGGAATCGCCCTGTTCCTCCTCGGATCCATCCTGTGCGGACTCGCGTGGAGCATGCCGTCGCTCATCCTCTTCCGGCTCCTGCAGGGCCTGGGTGCGGGAGCCGTGGGCCCGATGGTCGCGACGATCGTCGGCGACATCTACACGCTGTCCGAGCGGGCGGTCGTGCAGGGGTACATCGCGAGCGTCTGGGCGCTGTCCTCCGTCGTGGGGCCCGCACTGGGCGGGGTCTTCGCGCAGTTCGACGCCTGGCGGCTGATCTTCTTCATCAACATCCCGCTGTGCCTGATCGCGGCCTGGATGCTGCTGCGGCACTTCCACGAGCAGATCGAGAAGCGCCGGCACCGGATCGACTACGCGGGCGCGGTGCTGCTGACGATCGCTCTCACCGCGATCATCGTCGGCGTGCTCGAGGGCGGGAACGCCTGGGCCTGGCAGTCGGTGCCGAGCCTGGCCTGCTTCGTCGGCGGGGGTATCGCCCTCGTCGCCTTCGGCCTCGTGGAGCGTCGCGCCGCCGAGCCGATCATCGACCTGCGGCTGATCTCCGGTCGCCTCATCCTCACCACGACGCTCGCGTCGCTCGCGATCGGCGCCCTGCTGACGGGCATCACGAGCTTCGCGCCGGCCTATCTGCAGGGTGCGATCGCCGTGCCGCCGCTGCTCGCGGGGCTCGCCGTGGCCGCCCTGACCCTGGGCTGGCCGCTCTCCGCCGCCAACGCGGGGCGGCTGTACCTGCGGCACGGGTTCCGCTTCACCGCGCTGATCGGAGCATCGATCGCCACGCTCGGCGCGATCGGGCTGGCGCTGATCGGGCCCTATCCCAGCGCCTACACGCTCGCCGCGGTCGCCTTCGTGATCGGCTTCGGCCTGGGCTGGACGGCGGCGCCCACCCTCATCGTGGCGCAGGCCTCGGTCGGCTGGGGCGAGCGCGGCGCGGTGACCGGGATGAACACGTTCGCCCGTTCTGCCGGCAGTGCCGTGGGCGTGGCCGTGTTCGGCGCGATCTCGAACGCCGTCATCGCCTCCGGGGGCGGATCCGGGGATCCGGCGACAGTGGTGCGCGCCTCGACCTGGGTGTTCGTCGCGGCCGCGGTGACCGCGGTCCTCATGCTGCTGGCGATCCTCGCGATGCCGAAGGACCGCGCGGGGGACCACTCCGGTGCGCCGGCGCCGACACCCGTGGAGGGCTGAGCCCGAAGGAGGCGCTCGAGTCCGGCGGCTTGTCTGGCGAGATGGAAAACGCTGCTCCCGAGTGCGCCGCAGCGACGTTTTCCATCTCCACCGGGATGCGGATCGCGAGCCGGGATGGAAAACGCTGCTACGAAGCGCGCCGGAGCGACGATATCCATCTCTCCCCGTGGCGCGTCCGGCCGCCGCCGGAGGCAGACCTGGATCCGGTTACTTCGCGAGCGTCTCGGCGAGTCCCACGTAGGTCGCAGGTGTCAGGGCCAGCAGGCGCTGCTTGGCCGCATCGCCGATCTCCAGGCCCTGCACGAACTCGGCGAGCTCCGCGGCGCCCACGCGGTGACCGCGGGTGAGCTCCTTCAGCAGCGCGTACGGATCCTGGATCGTGGAGCGCCCCGCGACGACCTCGGCGCGGATCACCGTCTGGATCGCCTCGCCGAGCACCTCCCAGTTCGTGTCCAGGTCGGCGAGCAGCACATCGCGCGAGAGCGAGATCTCGTTGAGCCCGCGGCGCAGGTTGTCCAGCGCGAGCAGGGAGTGCCCGAACGCGACGCCGATGTTGCGCTGCGTGGTCGAGTCGGTGAGGTCGCGCTGCAGGCGGCTCGTGACGAGCGTCTGCGACAGGGATCCGAGCAGGGCGCTGGAGAGCTCGAGGTTCGCCTCGGCGTTCTCGAAGCGGATCGGGTTGATCTTGTGCGGCATGGTCGAGGATCCGGTCGCGCCCGCGACGGGGATCTGGGCGAAGTAGCCGAGCGAGATGTAGGTCCAGATGTCGGTCGCGAGGTTGTGCAGGATCCCGCCCGCGTGACGGACGTGGTCGTACAGCTCGACCTGCCAGTCGTGCGACTCGATCTGCGTGGTGAGGATGTTGAAGTCGATCCCGAGGCCCTCGATGTACTCGCGGGCGATGCGGGGCCAGTCGGCGTCGGGCTCTGCGGCGAGGTGCGCCGACCAGGTGCCCGTCGCACCGGAGAACTTCGCCAGGTACTCGGATCCCTCGATCCGCTTGGCCACGCGCTCCAGGCGCCACGCGAACACGGCGAGCTCCTTGCCCATCGTCGACGGCGTCGCGGGCTGGCCGTGCGTGCGCGACAGCATCGCGGCGTCGGCGTGCTCGGTCGCGAGTTCGCGGAGCTTGGCGATCACGTCCTGCAGGGCGGGCAGCCACACGCGCTCGACCGCGCGCTTGACGGTCAGCGCGTAGGAGGCGGAGTTGATGTCCTCGCTCGTGCAGGCGAAGTGCGTGAGCTCGGCGATCGTGTCGAGGCCCAGGGCCGACAGGCGGTCGCGGACGAGGTACTCCACGGCCTTCACGTCGTGGCGGGTCACCGCCTCCTTCTCGGCGAGCCAGTCGATCTCGGCCTGGCCGAAGTCGCGGTAGAGGCCGCGCAGGCGCTCCTTGTCGGCGTCGGCCAGGGGAGCGGTGCCGAACAGCGAGCGGTCGGTGAGCGCGATCAGCCACTCCACCTCGACCTCGACGCGGGCGCGGTTGAGCCCGGCCTCGGAGAGGTAGTCGGCGAGGGGGGCGACCGCGGCGCGGTAGCGGCCGTCGAGCGGGCTGAGGGGCTGGACGGGGAGCGAGGCGGGCACGGGGGTCCTCCGGGAAGAGTCGTGGATCCGGACCGCCGGTGTCACGGACGTGACGGTCGGATGGCGGGTTCGAGCTGACGGAAGAGGCCGTGGCTCGCGCTCTCGATCATACCGAGCACCTCATCGAACACCCGGGCGTCGGCGTAGTAGGGGTCCGGCACATCCAGAACGGACGGGTTGTGCTCGAACGAGAGGAGCAGGGTCACCTTGCCCTCCTCCGACTCGTCGCGCGCCCACTGCTTCAGGATCCGCTCGTGCGTGCGGTCCAGCGCCACGACGAGGTCGTTCCCGGTGAAGGAGTCGTAGGTGAACTGGCGCGCGCGGTGCTTGGTCCCGTCGTAGCCGCGGCGGGCGAGGGCGTCGATCGTGCGGCTGTCGGCCTGCTCGCCCACGTGCCAGTCCCCCGTGCCGGCGCTCGTCGAGACGATCCTGTCGCCGAGTCCCTGCTTCGCCGCGATGTCGCGGAAGACCACCTCCGCCATCGGGGACCGGCAGATGTTCCCCGTGCATACGAAGATGACGCGGAACGGATCCGACTCGGTCATCCCTCCATTGTGCCGCACCGGCTCCGCCGCCCCGCGCGCGGATTCCTGCCCCGCGCGCGGAGCCCTGCCGTGGCGCAGGATCGCGTGATGCACGGCGCGGTCCGTCCTCCACAAGCCGGGGCGTGTCCCTGCTCCGCACGGGTTGCGCACTGCGTCCTCCGCGGCGCCGGGGCGGACGGCAGGCTGGCGGGCATGATCACCATCGCACCGGCCGCCGCGCCGGGATCCTGGCGGCTCGCCGAGGCTCTGCTCCGCTGCGAGAGCGCCCGCGAGCGCATCGAGGCGACCGTCGCCGTGCTGCGTGCGATCGACGCGGACTGCGGGTGGCGCTCGAGGAGCGTCGAGTTCGTGCAGCGCGAGCTGGAGGCCCAGCGACGGGCGCTCGCCGCCGCGCAGGAATCGCTGCCCTCGATCGAGTCGGCGCTGCGGGTGGGGTGAGCGGATGGCCGATGAGATCGAGATCACGCACGGCGGGGTGATCTCGGTGGACCCTGACCGCCTGCGCACGACGGCGGGCCGCGTGCGCGCCGAGGCGGGCGAGGTCGCCTGCGCCCGGCAGGATCTGCTCGCGATCCCCGGTCTCCTCGACGACGTCCCTCACGTCGGGGGGATCCCCGCGCTGTGGTCGGCGGCGGCGCAGCTCCAGGACGTCGAGGACGCGCTGGAACGGCTCGCCGGCGGGGTCGGCACCATGGCCGACGTGTACGAACTGGCCGATCTGCGCGCCCGGCGGGCGATGCTCGGCGTGGACGACGTCGCGGCCGCCCGCGAGCTCCGCCTCCGCGAGGAGCGGCTGCTGGCCGGCGACCCGCGACTGTCCGCTCTCTCCGAGCAGTGGCAGCGCCGTTGGCGAGGGGACGTCGCCGGGGGCTTCGTCCCCGGGGACGACTCAGGGCCGCTGTCCAGGGCGGGCGATGCACTGCTGCTCGGTCTCAGTCCCGCGCTGTTCCTGCTCCGGAGCCTGCAGGGGTGGAACGCGCGGGTGTGGGCCGAAGGGGCCCAGCGCCTCATGACCTCCGTGGCCGCGGAGAACGGCGTGGTCCGCCCCACACCTCTCGCGCCCACGCCAGGGCTCGTCCTCATGGCGGATGCGCGAAGCCCGGCGGGGGTCGGGCCCCGGCCGGGGGACGTGGTGATCGAGCGCGGCCCTGCCGCCGCGCTCCCGGCCGGCCCCTCGACGCTCGCCGGGGCGGTGTCGCGCATCCCGTACGGGCGCTCGCCGCAGGTGCGCGTCGAGACCTACCGGATGGGGGACGGCACGCAGCGCTTCGTCGCCTACATCGACGGCACCCGCGGCACGTCCGCCGGGGAGCCGTGGTCGCACGCCTCGAATCTGCGGATGTACTCCGAGCACGCCGAGGCCGACTCCTACAAGGCCGTCGCCGAGGCGCTGCGCGATGCCGGCGCGGGGGCCGACACCCCGGTCGACCTGGTGGGTTACTCGCAGGGCGGGATGATCGCGGGCCTGCTCGCCCAGTCCGGCGAGTTCGACGTGCGGGGCGTCGTGACCGTGGGATCCCCGATCGAGCCCGTGCTGCCGGAGGACGTGCTGAGCGTCGCCGTCCGGCACACCGACGATCCGGTCGCCGGCCTCGCGGGCGGCGGGAGCCCGAACGGCACGGGCTCCTCCGACAGCCTGGTCATCCGTCGCGCGGCCGCGCCCGGCCACGGGACGGATCCGCGGATCCCGGCGCACCTGCTCGACGGCTACCGGGAGACCGTGCGCCGTGCCGAGGCCTCGGGGGATGCGCGGATGGCGAGGATCGCCGAGCACTTCGCCGCGCTCGACACGGCGACGTCGATGACCTCGACCGACTACACGGCCCGGCGGATCACAGGGTGAGGACGCCTGTCGGCCGGCTCAGCGGTCGCGGTCCCGCGCGCGCTGCGGACGCAGGATCGCGTTGAAGACCGCGTTGATGACGGCGATGAGGAAGGCCGCGACGATCGTCCAGCCGAAGCCGCCGAGCGCCAGGCCCCAGCCCCAGAATCCGGTGATCCAGGCGGTGAGCCAGAGCAGGAAGCCGTTGATCACGAGCGAGATCAGGCCCAGCGTGAGGATGTACAGCGGGATCGCCACGATCTTCACCACGGTGCCGACGATCGTGTTCACGATCGCGAAGACCGCGCCGATCGCGAGCAGCGTGACGAGCAGCGGGACCATTCCGCCCGGCGGATAGGGCGTGACAGAGACCTCGAGGACCGTGATCAGGCTCACGACCCAGATGGCGAAGGCGTTCACGATGACGCGGATCAGGAACCTCATGATGCCGATTGTCGCATCCGCACCCGGGATCCGCCCAGTGATCCGCCGGGGCTTGCGCGAGGCGGATCCGCTGTCGCGCCCGCCCGCCGGAACAGCGCAGGGCCCTGGGCCGGAACAGCGCAGGGCCCCGGATCTAGACTCGACGCGTGAGCGATGAGATCCTGCCCCGCATCCGTGAAGAGATCGCGGCCCTTCCGCCGTACCGCCAGGGCAAGCAGGCCGGTGCCGACGCGTTCAAGCTGTCCAGCAACGAGAACCCGTTCGATCCGCTGCCCTCGGTCCTGGCCGCGCTCTCCGACGCGACGCCGATGAACCGCTATCCGGATGCGACCGCGGGTGCGCTGCGCGTGCGCCTCGGCGAGCGTTACGGTGTCGCACCCGACGCGGTGCACGTCGCGTCCGGCAGCGTCGCGATCCTGTATCAGCTCGTGCTGGCCGCGGCGACCGTCGGCGACGAGGTCGTCTACGCGTGGCGCTCGTTCGAGGCCTACCCCGGTCTGCCGCTCGTGGCCGGGGCGACCGGGGTGCAGGTGCCGCTCACCGCCGACGCCCGCCACGACCTCGACGCCATGGCCGCCGCGATCACGGAACGCACCCGCGTGGTGATCGTGTGCACGCCCAACAACCCCACGGGGCCGATCGTCACGAGCGCCGAGTTCGCGGCCTTCGTCGAGAAGGTGCCGCAGGACGTGCTGATCGTGCTCGACGAGGCCTACGCCGAGTTCGTCACCGCGCCCGACGCCGTCGACGGCCTCGCCGAGCGCATCTTCGAGGCGCACCCCAACGTCGTCGTGCTGCGCACGTTCTCCAAGGCGTACGGGCTGGCCGGCCTGCGCGTCGGCTACGCGATCGGCCACCCGCGCGTGCTGGATGCGGCCCGAACGACCGCGATCCCGCTGTCGGTCACCGCCGCCGCAGAGCGCGCAGCGATCGCCAGCCTGGACGCGGAGGACGAGCTGCGCGCCCGCGTCGCCGTGATCGTCGAGCGCCGCACGGAACTGGTCGAGGGCCTGCGCGCGCAGGGCTGGGACGTCCCGGACGCCCAGGGCAACTTCGTCTGGCTCCCCACCGGGGAGGCGACGGTCGACGTGGCGGCCGCGTTCGAGGAGGCCGGTCTCATCGTGCGCGCGTTCCCCGGTGACGGGATCCGCATCTCGGTCGGCGAGGCCGAGTCGCTGCCCCGCGTGCTCGCCGTCGCCCAGCGCCCCTGACGCGTCCCCTCGTCCTGTCCATCGCGCCGATGAGCGGGACGGATGCACGATGAGGGCACGGATGCAGGACCGATCCGGCGGATCCGTCGTGCATCCGTGCCAGGATCCTGCATCCGTCGCACGGGGCCTCCGTCGCAGGCCCGTTCCGATGCAAGGACGTCCACGTAAAAAGCTAGGGGGACCTGGCATTAATACGTGGGACACCTGGATATCCTCGCGCCAGCATGCGTCCGTGGGGATCGTCACAGCGGCCCGCCGATCGTTTGTGCGCACCCTCCACTGCGAAGGCGGAAACCTCGGTTAGCGTAGACAAGGTGACTGACGCCGATATCCCCACCGTCCGCGTCCTCGATGCCGACGGCCGCTTCGCCCCGAACCCCGCCGCGGAGGAGTATCTGCCCCTCATCGAGGCCCTGCCAGACGGCGACCTCGAGCAGTTCTACCGGGACATGGTCGTGATCCGCGCGATCGACACCCAGGCCACGAACCTGCAGCGCCAGGGCCAGCTCGCCCTGTGGCCGCCGAGCCGGGGCCAGGAGGCCGCCCAGGTCGGATCCGCCCGCGCCGCGCGGCCGCAGGACACGATCTTCCCCTCCTACCGCGAGCACGCCGTCACCCGCATCCGCGGGGTGGATCCGGTCGACATCATCAAGCTGATGCGCGGCACCTCGAACAGCGGCTGGGATCCGACGGATCCCCGCAACGGCAACACCCGCGTGTACACGCTCGTGCTCGGCTCGCAGACCCTGCACGCGACGGGCCTCGCGATGGGGCTCGTCTTCGACGGAAAGTGCGGATCCGGCGACGTCGATCGCGACCAGGCCGTGATGGTCTACTACGGCGACGGAGCCTCGAGCCAGGGCGATGTGCACGAGGCGATGGTGTTCGCCGCGAGCTACCAGACCCCGGAGGTCTTCTTCCTGCAGAACAACCACTGGGCGATCTCGGTGCCGGTGAAGACCCAGTCCCGCGTGCCGCTCGTCCAGCGCGGGACCGGCTACGGGATCGAGTCGATCCGCGTCGACGGCAACGACGTGCTCGCGAGCTGGGCCGTGACCCGCCGCGCGCTCGACGAGGCGCGCACCGGCGACGGGCCGCGCGCGATCGAGGCCGTCACGTACCGGATGGGCGCGCACACCACGAGCGACGACCCCACGAAGTACCGGGGCAGCGACGAGGAGCAGGAGTGGTCGCTGCGGGATCCGATCGCCCGCATGCGCGCGTTCCTGGAGAACCGGGGAGCCGCCGGATCCGTCTTCGCCGACGTCGAGGCCGAGGCCGCCGACGCCGCAGAGGACCTGCGCGTGCGCACCCTCGAGCTCGTCTCGCCGACCGCGGAGGCGATCTTCGACAACGTGTACAGCGACCCGCACCCGCTCATGGCGGAGCAGAAGGCGTGGCAGGCGCAGTACGAGGCTTCCTTCCAGGAGGGTGACCGATGACCACGGTGGACACGACCAGGACCGGCATCGAGACGATGCCCTTCAGCAAGGCCCTGAACGCGGGCCTGCGCAAGGCGATGGAGGACGACGATCGCGTCCTGCTCATGGGCGAGGACATCGGCAGCCTCGGCGGGGTGTTCCGCGTCACGGAGCACCTGCAGCGCGACTTCGGCCCGCAGCGGGTGCTGGACACCCCGCTCGCCGAGTCCGGCATCGTCGGCACCGCGATCGGGCTCGCGATGGGCGGATTCCGTCCCGTCATCGAGATCCAGTTCGACGGCTTCGTCTTCCCCGCCTTCGACCAGATCACCACGCAGCTCGCGAAGATCACGGCCCGTCACGAGGGCCGGATCTCGATGCCGATCGTCATCCGGATCCCCTACGGCGGGCACATCGGGGCGGTCGAGCACCACCAGGAGAGCCCCGAGACGTACTTCGCGCACACTCCTGGCCTGCGCGTGGTCTCGCCGTCGACCCCGAACGACGCCTACTGGATGATCCAGGAGGCGATCGCGTCGAACGATCCAGTGATCTTCCTCGAGCCGAAGAGCCGGTACTGGCCCAAGGGCGAGGTCGACCTGTCCGCCCCCGCGCTGCCGCTGCACGCCTCGCGGATCGTCCGCCGCGGCTCCGACGTCACCCTCGTCGGGCACGGCGCGATGGTGTCGACGCTGCTGCAGGCCGCCGCGCTCGCCGAGACCGAGGGCACGAGCTGCGAGGTCGTCGATCTGCGCTCGCTGTCGCCGGTCGACTACGGACCTCTCCTGGACTCGGTGCGCTCGACGGGCCGCATGGTCTACGCGCAGGAGGCGCCGGGCTTCGTGAGTCTCGGCAGCGAGATCGCCGCGACCGTCATGGAGCGGGCGTTCTACGCGCTCGAGGCTCCCGTGCTGCGCGTCTCGGGCTACGACACCCCGTTCCCGCCCGCGAAGCTCGAGAGCACCTACCTGCCGGATCCGGACCGGATCCTCGAGGCCGTCGACCGGTCGCTGGCCTACTGATGTCTTGCCCGGTCGTCGAGCGTCCTTCGTCTCGCTCCGCTCGCTCAGGAACCGGAGCCGTGTCTGTTCCTGAGCGAGGAGCGCAGCGACGAGACGAAGGACGCCGCCGTCGTGTGAAAGGATCCCCACCATGAGCACCCAGACCTTCACCCTCCCGGACGTCGGCGAGGGGCTGACCGAGGCCGAGATCGTCACGTGGCGGGTCGCCCCGGGCGATGCGGTCGCGGTCAACGACGTGATCTGCGAGATCGAGACCGCCAAGTCGCTCGTCGAGCTGCCCTCGCCGCACGCCGGCACGGTCGGCGAACTGCTCGTGCCGGAGGGGAAGACGATCGACGTCGGCACCCCGATCATCACGTTCGTGACGGGCGCGGCCGAGCCTGCCGCCCCGGCCGCCGCGCCCGCGGCTCCGGCCGCGGAGGAGGGATCCGGATCCGTCCTGGTCGGCTACGGCTCCGGTGCGGAGGCGACCTCGCGTCGTCGTCGCCCCGCCGAGCGCCCTGTGCGCTCCACGGTCGGTGTGATCGCGAAGCCGCCGATCCGCAAGCTCGCGCGCGACCTCGGCGTCGACCTCACCCAGGTCGCCCCGACCGGTGCGGACGGCGAGGTCACCCGTGACGACGTGATGCGCCACGCCGAGCAGGCGAGCGTGTTCCGCAACATCCAGACGCCGGAGTGGGGCGACGTGCGCGAGGAGACCGTGCCCGCGCCGCAGCCGGCGCCGGTGGGCCTGGCCCGCGGGCTCTCGCCGGCTCGCCCCTCGACGGGCTCAGGGGTCGGCGCGGACGAGAGCCGCACCGAGTCGATCCCGGTCAAGGGCGTCCGCAAGGCGACCTCCTCGGCGATGGTGCAGAGCGCCTACTCCGCGCCGCACGTGACCGTGTGGAAGGAGGTCGACGCCTCGCGCACGATGGAGCTCGTCAAGCGGCTCAAGGCCTCGCCCGACTTCGCCGACGTCAAGGTGTCCCCGCTGCTGATCATGGCGCGCGCCGTGATCTGGGCCGTGCGACGCACCCCGATGGTCAACGCCGCCTGGATCGACACGGCCGACGGCGCCGAGATCGCGGTGCGCCATTACGTGAACCTCGGCATCGCCGCGGCCACGCCGCGCGGCCTGCTGGTCCCGAACATCAAGGACGCGCAGGACCTCGGCATGCGCGACCTGGCCCGCGCGCTGAACCGTCTCACCGCCACCGCGCGCGAGGGGAAGACCACCCCCGCCGAGCAGCAGGGCGGCACCATCATGATCACCAACATCGGCGTGTTCGGGATGGATGCGGGCACCCCGATCATCAACCCCGGCGAGGCCGGCATCGTCGCCATGGGCACGATCAGCCAGAAGCCGTGGGTCGTCGACGGCGAGGTGCGCCCGCGCTGGGTGACCACCGTGGCCGGATCCTTCGACCACCGCGTCGTGGACGGCGACGGCATGAGCCGCTTCATCGCCGACGTCGCCGCCGTGCTCGAGGAGCCTGCGCTGCTGGTGGACTGAGGGGTCCTCACCGCGTCGGTCGTTGAGCGAGCACCGGCGCAGCCGGAGCGAGACGAAACGGGCGCACCCTCTCGGGGAGCTGCCTCGCGAGGGCACCGCGTTTCGTCTCGGTCGCCTTCCGCGTTCTCGCTCAACGACCAGGCCGGGATCCTCAGCCGTGCAGCCGCTGCGCGACGAGCCGCGGCAGGCCGACGGTGCGGGCCGCGGCCAGGGCCGTGGAGACCGCGCCGGCGAGCACGATGTCGGCGCCGAGGCGCGAGCGCAGGATCGTCGGCGCGGGCAGATCCAGCAGCGGGCGCAGCACGTCCCGCGCCGCGTCGAGCACGGGTTCGATGGCGTCGGCGATCGCGCCGCAGACGATCACGCGCTCCGGGTCGTAGGTGCTGCCGAGCACCGCGACGACGCGCGCCAGGTACTCGCCCGCGCCGCGCACGACCTGTGCCGCATCGGGATCCCCGACGGCCGAGAGGCCGAGGATGCGCTCCGCGCGCAGGCCGTTCGCGGCGAGCTCCGCCAGCGCGCCGTCGGCCGCGGCCTTGCCCGAGGTCAGCAGCTCCTGGGCGATGCGGGTGATCGCGGGCCCGAGCCCCTCGGCGGATCCGACGCCGCGCACGTGGTCCAGCAGCACCATCTCGCCGACGCCGCCGTGCGCGCCGTGCAGGATGTGACCGTCCACGACCGCGCCGGCGCCGAACCGCTCGCCCGCGATCAGCGCGATGTAGTCGCGGCAGCCCGCGGCCTGCCCGAGGTCGCCCTCCGCGGCGGCGGCGAGCACGGCGTCGTTCTTGACCTCGACGACCGGCGCCCACCCGGCCAGCAGCTCGGCGAGGCCGGGGTTGGTGCGCTCCCAGAAACCGTCGGGGTGCGGCGGCGACGAGCCGTTCCGCGCCACCGGGGCCGCGACGCCCGCGCACAGCGCGAGAACGCGGTCGCGGGGAACCCCGCTCGAGGTCAGGGCCGCGTCGAGGTGGCGCAGGATCGCCGCGCGGCGCTGCCCGACGGTGTGCAGCGGATCCAGGTCGGCGCGCACATGCGCGAGCGGTGCGCGCGCGAGGTCGGTGACGGTCACGCCCAGGTGCGTGTCGCCCGCATCCAGCGCGATCACGGCGCCGAGGTCGGCGGGCAGCTCGAAGCGCCGGGCCGGGCGCCCGGCCGAGTACTCGCCGGCGTCGCGGGCGTTCGCGAGCTCGCGCACCACGCCGGTCTCGACGAGCGTGTCGATCGCGTCGATCGTGGTCGAGCGCGTCAGGGATGCGCCCGCCATCGCCTCCGTGGCGGTGAACGGGCCACGGCCCCAGGCGAAGTCCAGCACCTGGCCGAGGCTCGGCCGGGTGGCGCCGACGTCGGCGGCGGATGTCGACATGATGCTTGACCTCTCTGGTGGACCTCTGTCAGAGTAACCCTTGCCCGAGTTGATTCGGGCATAAAATCTAATGTCCGAAACAAGGACGCGTCTGTCGTGCCGATATGCGCATGACGAGGCCGGGTCCGTCGGAAGGGATGAGGACGAAGGTGTCTGCACCACGCACGCGGATCGTGAGGGCGCTCGCCGGCCTCGCCGCGCTCGCCGTCGCCGGGGGAGCCCTCGCCGGCTGCGCCCCGACCGACGGCCGCGAGACGATCCGCTTCACGTTCAGCAAGCGCGAGGCGATCGACTTCATGACGAAGAAGGTCGCGGAGTACAACGCCGCGCAGTCGAAGGTCCGGGTCGTGATCGACACCTCGGGCGTCGACGTCGTCTCGGCGAGCTTCGTGCGGGGGAACCCGCCCGACCTCATGCTCGCGAACTACAACATGGAGGTCGCGCGCTTCGTCTCGCGCTGTGCGCTCAGCGATCTGAGCGGCACGAAGGCCGCCGGCGAGATCGCGGAGACCTACCAGCCGCTGCTCGATCAGTACGGCACGTGCACGGGCCGCACCAGCGCCCTGCCCTATTCGGTCATGGCGGCATCGGTCATCTACAACAAGCAGATCTTCGCCGAGCACCACATCGCCGTGCCGAAGACCTGGGACGAACTGATCGCCGCGTGCGGCGCGCTGAAGGCCGCCGGCGTCACCCCGTTCTACGCGACGCTCAAGGACGACTGGACGGTCGGCCAGGGCTGGTACGACTACGCGACCGGCGGATCTCTCGACGTGCTCGACGTGTTCCAGCGGCTGAACGCCGAAGGCGCGAAGGTCGGGCCCGACTCCGCGACCTCGTTCTCCAAGGAGTTCGCAGCGCCGATGGCGAAGATGCAGCAACTGCTCGGGGCCTATGTGAACAAGGATGCGGCCAGCCGGGGCTACGGCGACGGCAACCTCGCCTTCTCGAAGGGCCAGGCCGCGATGTATCTGCAGGGTCCGTGGGCGTTCAGCGAGATCGCGAAGACCGCGCCCGACCTGCAGCTCGGCACATTCCCGCTGCCGATGACGGACAGCTCCTCGGACCTGAAGGTGCGCGTCAACCTCGACCTCGCCGCGATGATCCCCGAGGGGTCGCACCACAAGGCCGCCGCCCGGGACTTCCTCGAGTATCTGTATCGGCCGCAGAACATCCAGGCGTACAACGCGTCGCAGCTCGGGTTCACCCCGACGACGTCGGCGCCGGCGCCGGACGACCCCCGCGTTGCCGGGATGATCCCGTACGTCGACGGGGGTCACGTCTACCAGGGGCCGTCCGTGCTCGTGCCCAAGACGATCCCGGTCTTCAACTACGCGCAGGCCATGGCCCTGGGTGCGAAGCCCCAGACGACGCTCGCGACCATGGACGCCGACTGGGCGCGACTCGCGTTCCGCGCCCCGGCGGCCCGCGACACGAAGGGAGCGGCGAAGTGAGCGCCACGACCGCGATCGTCACCCAGGGCGACCGCACGGTGCGTCGCAGCGCGCGGCGCGTCGAGCCGATCTACTACCTGTTCCTGCTGCCGAGCCTGATCCTGTTCACGCTCGCCATCACGGTACCGGCGGTCATCGGGATCTTCTTCAGCTTCACGGACTCGATCGGCATCGGCGACTGGAGCTTCAACGGGGTGACCAACTACCTCGCGGCGTTCAGCGATCCGGCCATCCTGCAGAGCTATCTGTTCACGTTCGGCTTCTCGCTCGCCACGGTGATCGTGGTGAACGTGATCGGCTTCCTGCTCGCGGTAGGCCTCACCTCGCGGATCCGGTTCAAGACGGGCCTTCGCACGATCTTCGTGATCCCGATGGTGGTCTCGGGCATCATCATCGCCTACGTCTTCAACTTCCTCTTCTCCAACTCGATCCCCGGGCTCGGGAACGCGACAGGACTGGAGTGGCTGCAGACCAGCATCCTCGCCAACCCCGACCTCGCCTGGGTCGCGATCGTGATCGTCACGGCCTGGCAGGCGATCCCCGGCACGCTGCTCATCTACATCGCGGGCCTGCTGTCGGTGCCCGGCGAGGTGTACGAGGCCGCCGCGATCGACGGTGCGACCAAGACCCAGCAGCTCACCCGGATCACCGTGCCGCTCGTGTTCGGCTACGTGGTGATCAACGTGATCCTCGGGTTCAAGGGATTCCTCAACGCCTACGACATCATCGTCGGCCTCACCAACGGCGGTCCCGGCACCGCGACGCGCAGCGTCGCGATGACGATCATCGCCGGCTTCAACGGCGGCGACTACGCCTATCAGATGGCGAACGCGACCATGTTCTTCGTCGTCGCCGTCCTCATCTCCCTCCTCCAGCTCTCGCTGACGCGCGGAAGGAACGCCCTCTGATGTCGACCCAGACCCTGCTCACGACCGAGGCCCTCACCACCGGTGCCGCCGAGGGCCGCCGCCCGCGCGTCCGCATGGAGCGCGTCAACTGGTCGGGCACGATCATCCTGATCCTGTGCGCGATCACCGTGCTGCTGCCGCTCTACGTCACGATCTCGATGGCGTTCAAGACCACGAATCAGGCGGTCGACGGCAACGCCTTCTCGCTGCCCGCGCCCTTCTCGATCGACGGCTTCGTGCAGGCGTGGAACCTCACGACGTTCCCGGTGGGCGCGGGAATCTCGCTGTTCGTGACGGCGGGCACCGTGGTGCTCACGATCGTGCTCGCGGCGTTCGCGTCGTACGCGATCGTGCGCAACTGGGATCGGAAGCTGTTCCGGTACTCGTTCTTCTACCTGCTCGCCGCGATGTTCATCCCGTTCCCCGTGGTGGCCCTGCCGCAGATCCAGCTCACCGGGCTCGTGCACCTGGACAATCCGTTCGGCGTCGTCATCCTCGCCACGATGTTCCAGCTGAGCTTCAGCGTGCTGCTGTTCACCGCGTTCCTGCGCTCGATCCCGCTCGAACTCGAGGAGAGCGCGCGCATCGACGGCGCGAGCACCTGGCAGACGTTCTGGCGGATCATCTTTCCGCTGCTCGGACCGATGAGCGCCACGGTCGGCATCTTCGCCTTCCTCTACGCCTGGAACGACTTCATGATGCCGTCGCTGATCATCTCGGATCCGGCCTTGCAGACGCTGCCCGTGAGGCAGAACCTGTTCCAGACCCAGTTCAGCAACAACTACAACGTGTCCTTCGCCTCCTACCTGATGGCCATGGCCCCCGCGATCGTCGCCTACCTGTTCACACAGCGCTGGGTGATGGAGGGCGTGACCCAGGGAGCCGTCAAGGGCTGACGCCCTGTCGAACCGCCCGGTCCCGGAGCCTGTCGAAGGTCCGGCCCACCTGAACCGCAAACCCCAGAAGGGAACCCCATGACCGATGCAGTCCTCACGACCGACACCCTCGTGACCGGATCCGCCGACGCCGCCTGGTGGCGCCAGGCCGTCGTCTACCAGGTCTATCCGCGCAGCTTCTCCGACACGAACGGCGACGGCCTCGGCGACATCCGCGGCGTGGTCGAGAAGGCCGACTACCTCGCCGGGCTCGGCGTCGACGCGGTGTGGCTGAGCCCGTTCTACCCGTCCGAGCTGGCCGATGGCGGCTACGACGTCGCCGACTACCGCGACGTGGATCCGCGCCTGGGCACCCTCGCCGACTTCGACGACATGATCGCCGCCCTGCACGGGCGCGGCATCAAGGTGATCGTTGACATCGTGCCGAACCACTCGTCCGACCGGCACGCGCTGTTCCAGGCCGCGCTCGCCGCGCCCAAGGGGTCGCCGGAGCGCGACCGCTACATCTTCCGCGACGGGCTCGGCGAGAACGGCGAGCTGCCGCCCGCGGACTGGACGAGCGTGTTCGGCGGCGCCGGCTGGGAGCCGGTCGGCGACGGCCAGTGGTACTTCCACTTCTTCGCCAAGGAGCAGCCCGACTTCAACTGGGACAACCCCGACGTGCACGCGGAGTTCCTGACCACACTGCGCTTCTGGTCGGACCGCGGGGTCGACGGCTTCCGCATCGACGTCGCGCACGGTCTGAGCAAGGATCTCCCCGAGGTGCTGCCGAGCCAGGCGGAGCTCGACGCGATGGACACGACCGACGGGCAGCATCCGCTGTGGGATCGCGACGCCGTGCACGACATCTACCGCGAGTGGCGGCAGGTGTTCGACGAGTACGACCCGCCGCGCATCGCGGTGGCCGAGGCGTGGGTCGCCACGGCCGAGCGCCGGGCGAAGTACGCGACCCCGGACGGGCTCGGCCAGGCGTTCAACTTCGACCTGCTCGAGGCGGACTTCGACGCCGCGCAGTTCCGGCACATCGTGACCGACAACCTCGCGCAGAGCGAGGCGACCGGATCCAGCTCGACCTGGGTGTTGTCGAACCACGACGTGGTCCGTCACGCCACCCGCTACGGTCTGGAGCCGCTGAACGGCCGCGACGTCAAGCAGGGGTCCGCGTGGATCCTCGCCGGCGGTCCCGCCGACCAGGTCGACCTGGAGCGGGGCGGACGCCGTGCGCTCGCCGCATCGCTGTTCCTCCTCGGCCTGCCCGGCAGCACCTACCTGTACCAGGGCGAGGAGCTCGGCCTGCACGAGGTCGCCGACATCAAGGCGGAGGACCGGCAGGATCCCGCGTTCTTCCGCGGGGCCGACCCCGATCGCGACGGGCTCGGCCGCGACGGCTGCCGTGTGCCGCTGCCGTGGGCGCGCTCCGAATCCTCGTTCGGGTTCGGAACCGCGGGCGCCCACATCCCGCAGCCGGCCTGGTTCGCGGACTACGCGGTCGAGGTCGAGGACGCGGATCCGACGTCGTCGCTGAACACCTACCGTCGCGCCCTCGCCCTGCGCCACGAACTGCAGACCGCGGAGACGCTGGAATGGATCGAGACCGGCCGCGGCGACGTGCTCCGCTTCGTGCGCCCGAACGGCTGGCAGGTCGTGACCAACTTCGGCACCGAGCCGTTTGCGCTCTCCGCGGGTGAGGAGCCCGTGCTCGGGACCCTCGTCGACGGCGCGGTGGCCGGTGAGAGCACGGTCTGGCTGCGCGGCTGAGCGGATCCGCCGCCGAAGGGGTCGCTCCGCGGGGTGAGCCACCGGTGGGGAGGGCAGGGGAGGGGTCGAGGCGAGCTTTCGCGTCGGCCCCTCCCGTCGTTCAGAGGGAGCATCGCCCGCGCACCCCCCGTTTTGATAATGATTCTCATTTAACGTAAAGTCGTGGACATGACCAAGCCCCTCGCCGCCCTTGCTCTCGCCGCCGCCTCGCTCCTCGCCCTCGCGGGATGCTCCGCAACTCCGGCCGCAGGATCGCCCACCGGGGGCTCCTCGGACCGGATCCCGGTGACGGCCTCGACGAACGTCTGGGGCGACGTGGCGAAGCAGATCGGCGGCGATCACGTCGAGGTCACCTCGGTCATCGACTCGCTCTCGAAGGATCCGCACGAGTACGAGGTGACCGCGGCCGACCAGCTCACGGTGAGCAGGGCGAAGCTCGTCCTGGAGAACGGTGGCGGGTACGACGCGTTCATGGGGGACCTCGTCACGAAGGCCGCCGACTCGGTGCCGCTCGTCTCCGCCGTGACGTTCGCGCCGGCCTGGCCGAAGGGCGAGGACGGCGCCAAGACGGTCGAGGGCTTCAACGAGCACGTCTGGTACTCGACCGCGGTCGTCGACAAGGTGGCAGCGAAGATCGCCGACGAGCTCGGCACGATCGCCCCCGACCACAAGTCCGACTTCGAGAAGAACCTCGCCTCCTTCGAGGAGGGGCTGAAGGGCCTGGACGCGAAGCTCGCCACGATCAAGGGCGCGCATGACGGCGCCAAGATCTTCGTCACCGAGCCCGTGCCGCTGTACCTCACCGAGGCGGCGGGCCTCGTGAACGTCACGCCCGATGCGTTCAGCCACGCCGTCGAGGAGGGTCAGGACGTGCCCCCGGCGACGCTGCTCGAGGCCACGAGGCTCATCGACTCCGGCGACGTGAAGGTGCTCTTCGCGAACGCGCAGACCGGCGGCGCGGAGACCACCCGCGTGATCGATGCGGCCAAGGGCAAGGGCGTCCCGGTGCAGGAGGTCACCGAGCTCGTGCCGGACGGCAAGAACTACCTGACCTGGATGCAGGACAACATCGAGACGATGACCCGTAATCTCGACAAGTGACCTTTTCCTCCGACGGCACGCGGGCCGGGGCGGCGTCCGACGGGACGTCCGCTCCGGCGCCGGTGCTGCAGATCCGTGGCGCCGCGATCCAGCGCGGCGATCGGGAGCTCTGGAGCGGACTCGACCTCGACGTCGCGCCCGGTGAGCTCGTCGCCGTCCTCGGCCCGAGCGGCACGGGCAAGACCACGCTGCTGCGGGCGATCCTGGGGCTCCAGCCGCTGTCCGCGGGATCCGTGGTCGCGCTCGGCGAGCCGGTGCGACGCCGCGGCAGCCGCCGCATCGGGTACCTGCCTCAGGCCAGGCCGCTGCCGGCCGAGACGTCGATGCGGGGGCGGGATCTCGTCGCCCTCGGCGTGGACGGGCACCGCTTCGGCCTTCCGTTCCCGCGCCGCGGCGACAGGGCGCACGTCGATGCGCTCATCGACGCGGTCGGCGCCCGCGCCTTCGCGGACCGCCCCGTCGGCGTGCTCTCCGGCGGAGAGCAGCAGCGGCTGCGCGTCGGGCAGGCGCTCGCGGACGATCCGCGGCTGCTGCTCTGCGACGAGCCGCTCACGAGCCTGGACCTGGCGAATCAGCAGGCGGTGACGGGGCTCATCGACGCGCATCGCCGCACGGGGGCCGGCGTGCTGATCGTGACCCACGACATCAATCCGGTGCTCGACATCGTCGACCGGATCCTCTACATCGCGAACGGGCGCTTCACGCTCGGCACCCCGCGCGAGGTGCTGACCACCCGGGTGCTGAGCGCGCTCTACGGCGCGCCCGTGTTCGTGCAGGAGGTCGGCGGCCGGCTCGTGGTCGTCGGAGCACCCGACGCGGAGATCGCCGCGCACCACCACGAGCACGACGACCACGAGGAGGGCGCATGAACATCGACGACATCGGCCAGGCGATGTTCGGCGGCCTCTCGCAGTACGGCGAGATCCTCGGGCTCGTCTCGAACTCCGTGTGGGCCGGCGCCATCCTCGGCCTCGTCGGGGGTCTCATCGGTGTCTTCGTGATGCAGCGCGACATGGCCTTCGCGGTGCACGGGATCAGCGAGCTCTCCTTCGCCGGCGCCGCGGCGGCGCTGCTGTTCGGCGTCGACGTGATCGCCGGATCGATCGTGGGATCCCTCCTCGCCGCGGCCATCATCGGATGGCTCGGCGCCCGCGCCCGTGACCGCAACTCGATCATCGGCGTGCTGATGCCCTTCGGGCTGGGCCTCGGGATCCTCTGTCTCTCGCTCTACAGCGGTCGTGCGGCCGGACGCTTCAGCCTGCTCACCGGGCAGATCGTCTCGGTGCAGTCGACTCAGCTCGGCTGGCTGGCCGCGATCTGCGCGGTCGTGCTCGTCGGCCTGCTCCTCATCTGGCGGCCGCTGCGCTTCGAGTCGCTCGACCCGCAGTCCGCGGCCGCGCGCGGCGTGCCCACGGTGGGCGTCTCGTTCGCGTTCATGCTGCTGCTCGGACTCGTGGTCGCGGTCGCCGTGC
>NZ_NCKN01000380.1 GCF_002257455.1 Microbacterium sp. 13-71-7 | reverse complement strand
GCCGCTGAGCTTCACCGTGCAGAGCTCTGACACCATCTCGGCGACGCTCGGATCCCAGCAGCTGCAGATCGGCCTCATCGCCGGCCTCATCGGCCTCGGACTCGTCGCCATCTACTCGCTGCTCAGCTACCGCGCGCTCGGTTTCGTGATCATCGCGTCGATCGGCGTGATGGCCGTTATCACGTACGTGCTCATCTGCATCCTGGGCTGGCGGATGGGCTTCCGCCTCTCGCTCGCCGGTGTCGCCGGTCTGATCGTGTCGATCGGGTTCACCGCCGACTCGTTCATCGTCTACTTCGAACGAATAAGGGACGAGCTGCGCGACGGCAAGTCCATCACCGGTGCGGTGGAGGACGGCTGGAGCCGTGCCAAGCGCACGATCTACATCTCCAAGTCGATCAACATCCTGGCTGCGGTGGTGCTGTACATCCTCGCCGACGCGACCGTGAAGGGCTTCGCGTTCACGCTGGGTCTGACCACGCTCATCGACGTGCTGATCTTCGTGGTGTTCACGCACCCGGTGATGCAGATCCTCGCCCGCACGCGCTTCTTCGGCAACGGTCATCCGCTGTCGGGCATGGACCCCGAGGCGCTCGGCGCCGTCTACCGCGGTCGCACCGAGTACCGCGCGGTGGCCACCGCCTCGCAGGGCAAGGCAGCACGCGCCGGCCGCTCGCGCGGCGAGGCCGAGCGCCGCCAGACCATCGCCGAACGAAAGCGCGCGGAGTCCCTCGCCTCCGCGGACCAGGGCGCGAGCCGGAACGGAGAGAACGACTGATGCGCTCCATGAACGAGCTCGGCAACGACCTCTACTCCGGCAAGACCTCCTTCCCGTTCGTCGGGAGGCGTCGGGTCTGGTTCATCATCGCGATCCTGCTCGTGGTCGGATCGGCCCTCGTGCCGCTGTTCCGTCCGGTGCAGTTCTCGATCGAGTTCACCGGCGGCTCGCAGTTCACCGTCGAGGCGCCCTCGAACCGCAATCAGGACATCGCGACGACCGCGGTGCGCTCGGTGCTGCCCAACGTCACCACCAAGGTCACGACGGTCAACAACCGCGACATCCGCGTCCAGACGGCGCAGCTGAAGAGCGAGCAGCAGAGCCACGACGTGGCCGCCGCCCTCGCGAAGGCCTACGGCGTCGCCGACGACAAGGTGAACACGTCGTTCATCGGCCCGAGCTGGGGCGAGGGGGTGACCCGGCAGTCGCTGTGGGGCCTCGCGATCTTCCTCGCGCTGACGTTCCTGATCCTCGCCATCTACTTCCGCACCTGGAAGATGTCGGCGGCCTCGATCCTCGGCCTCCTCGACGTGCTCGTGATCACGGTGGGCGTCTACGCCCTGGCGGGCTTCGAGATCTCCCCGGCGGCCGTCATCGGCTTCCTGACGATCCTCGCGTACTCGCTCTACGACACCACGGTCGTGTTCGACAAGATCCGTGAGAACACGAGCGAGGAGGGCACCAAGTCCTCCCGGACCTTCGGCGAGGCCGTGAACCTCGCGGTCAACCAGACCCTCGTCCGGTCGATCAACACCGCGGTCATCGCGGCGCTGCCGGTCGGTGCGATCCTGTTCATCGGCGCCTTTTGGCTCGGGGCGCAGACGCTGACCGACATCTCCCTGTCGATCTTCGTGGGCATCATCGTCGCCGCGTACTCGACGCTGTTCGTCGCCGCGCCGCTGTACTCGCTGTTCCGTGAGAACGAGTCGGGGATCCGCGCGCACGACAAGCGCGTGCTCGAGGCCCGGGACCGCGCCACCGTCAGTGCGGTGGAGGTCTGACCCGCCGATGCGTCCTGCCGTTCCGGGCGCTTGTAGGATGATCTGCCTGGAGGTCGGATGAGCGAGGTCGGGACGACGCCTGGGGCGCCGGCGCAGGGGTCGAGTCTGCGCAGGCTCGTGCCCCGGATCTTCTCGCGCGCGCCTCGGATCAACGATCTCGACAACCTCATCCGCACCGTCCGGCAGAATCATCCGCGCGGCGACCTCGCGATCATCGAGCGCGCCTATGCGGTCGCGGCGGAGAAGCACGAGGGGCAGAAGCGCCAGAGCGGCGAGCCGTACATCACGCACCCGCTCGCGGTGGCGCAGATCCTCGCCGATCTCGGACTCGGACCGCGCGCGATCGCGGCGGCGCTGCTCCACGACACGGTCGAGGACACGGGCTACGCGCTGACCGACCTGACCGCGACGTTCGGTGACGAGGTCGCCAT